>JADDQF010000152.1 GCA_016781505.1 bacterium | reverse complement strand
CGTTGCCACGAGGACGTAGCCCCACGGGGCTTCATTGTTCAGGCAGTGTTGCGATCTGTGACCTAAGAACTGGAGCGGGTCGTCGTTCAGGCCACCGGCGCCGTGGACATGGCGCCGGTGGCATGCGACACATTTTTGGACAATCCAGTAATTGCCGTGGATGCCGCGCTTGAAAAGAACGGGCTGTTCAGGTATTGCGGTCGGGTCTGGCTGTGTAGCCAGGTGGACAGGTGATGGAGCCACCATCGCTGTTCTCCTGTCATGCTAGAAAAGTCGAAACGCGCCCACCGGGTGGCGAATCCGGAAGCGCGTCTCATGTGGCATGACAGCGGCTACTACGAACGTGAGCAGGCAGCCATATTGACTACTGCTCGTTGCGGTGATATGATCACCTTTGCTACAAACCATGTGAAGTGTCGCCAACACTTCTCAGCCGGGGGCCTTTGGATGCTGCTAACATCCTGGGCCCTTTGTCATACCCGGCGAATCTTCATTCGCCTCTGCTACAAGTATAAACTGCTACGGCCACTTGTCAAGCGATCATTGTTTACAGATTATTTGGTCTGCGCCCCTAAATTACTCAGAAACATGCTCAAGAACCGTTGTGACCGTAGGTGTCACAACTGATTGTGTAATACGTTTCTGTGACACTAACGGCCACAATTGATTAGAAAATGGCCGTATTACTTTGGCTTGCGGCCATACTTACGCTGCTCCACGGGTGCAAGGTTGTTTGATTTGGCCCATCGATCGACACGTTTCCGCCATGCATTTGGTGTAATGTCTTGCCCTAATTGGCGTGATGCCCAAGCCGCGGCTTGGGCATGGGTCATGAGCTTGGCACGCAACAGACTATAGGTAAAGGCGAGTACGCGGTCTTCGTTGGTTTCTTCCTCGTCCACGCCTGCATCTGCCATGCTTTCCATTATTTGCCAGAAGCCCTGTAGTGCGTCTTGGATGTTGGTAATGTGGGCGCCTGCAAGAACAATGCGGATACTATCTACGAAAGTGATCAGAGTTTGTACGTTGCCTACGCCGATTCTCCGGAATATTTGGGTAATGTGGTAAAAGTCGTCTACCGGGACACGCAGGAACGGCCTGTGACGCTGGCCTGTATGGTCTCGTCCTTGAAAGATGAGATGAATATACGCATCTTGCAGCGAGTCAGTCTCAGTGTCCACGGATTTAGGCTCGGCTGCGTCGCTCATCACAGCCCCGCCGCGTCGAGCAACGCCTTAATCGCGGCATACTTGCCCCGGCCGCCATGGACTTGATCGGCGATCTTGCCACGTGGCACACCGGCTCGCGCTAGTGCCAGAATCTCGATGCGTTCACGTTCTGGCAACTCGTCGGTTGGTGCCGTGCTTTGCGTTGGCTGGATGAATGTTCCAACCTCGCGCGCTTGCTCGTGGTTTATGGCTTCCGAATGGACAGGAACGGCATTCACAGGAACGGACGCGAACGTTCTCTCGGCGGGTACAGGAGCGTGAATGCTGGCAATCGCGTCGAGTATATCCTGCTCGCCCGCGTGCAACGCCTGGAAGGGCTGCGGCTGCGCTTGGGAGACGGTACGAATGAGCCCACGGCCCGGCGTGCCGTCGATCTGCGAGCGCACAGCCTGGTCAACACTGCCGAACATCATACGCGCCGCTGTGTCATCGTATGCACCGAACAGGCAGCGGCTCACAAACTGTTTGGAGCCATCTCGCGAGAACACGGCGCTGCTGAGATATTGCGCGCCACCCAGGACGTACACGCCCGCGCCGGCCCCGGTCTGCAACAACACCTTGAGCGACTCCGCTACCCGGTCGCTACGCTTCGCTGCTTCGAGCACCGCGTTAATCTCGTCAAGCACCACAATCGAAAGCCGGGGCAATTCGCCCGTAATCGTGCGCCAGTCGCCGACGTTGCGAATGACGCGTCCGCGCTCCTGGCCGGCCTGCTTGAAGGTATCGTAGCGCCGGTGTACGCCGTCCGGACCTTCCACCAGGTCGACGAGCATGTCAGCAATCGCGCCTGGTTGCGTCTCGATGGTGCTGAACAGTGGTGAGGCATGCCACGTCGCGGCGAGCTCCCGCTTGAAGTCGCCACCGTACAACGTGACCGGCAACCGCTTGGCCATGTGGTGGAGCTGGACAATCAGGCTATCGAGCATGACCGTTTTGCCCGTTCTCGTATCGCCAGCCCCTAAAAAGTGATACGCCCGGCCAAAGGGCAGCTGGAGCAGCTCGCCGTTCGGTAGCATACCAAATGCCAGATGGCCACCGCGTACCGTGGGCAGCACGTCTGACAGTTCAACAATCGAGGGTAGCGCTGGCATATCCGATGCTGCGATCAATGGTGCGTCCGTTGCTGGAAGCCGATGGGGGGTGGCTTCCAGGGCGGGCGCTTCCTTGAGCGTAATACTCAGCTTCTCAATGCGTGGCTGGGCTGCTGCGAGGGCTTGAGTCTGATGGTACGAATGCAGCGCAGCAACCATGGCCCCGGCGAGCTCGCCGCTATCAATCATGGCGCGCGGCACAGGCAGCTGTCCAGCATGGTCGACATGCACCAGCGGCCGCCGACGTTGCCTGTAGGCGTCAACGCCAATGCCCAGCGCCACGAGGGGCAAGGCAGCCAGGAACACGCGCCACGCAGCCCCAACGGCCTGGTCAAAGGGTGCCATGGATGCCGCCTGCTGCTCGGCACGTTCAGCCGCGGCGCGTTGCTGTTGGAGCTCCAGCTGTTGGCGGGAATAGGCGAGGCTGTCAGGCTGGCCGCAGGCGGACAATGTGAGAGCGAACAAACCAGCGGCGAGTAAAGAACGGTAGTTCATAGCGGGGTTCCTCCGTGCTATGATATGTGCGGCGACGGGTTCCTACGTCGCCCGGTCCCGGCTGGTTGCACAGCGCGGGACACTTTTATTATGAGTCGGTACCACTTACGCCGGGCTCGCTGCTGTCAGCGTCCCGGCGTCCCTTTTTGGGCGTCCGCCTCTGCTCTTGGGACTAGCTTTATATTCGTCCAGCTCGGCCCGCGTAAAGAGCCAGTAGCCCCCTACGAGCCGCCCTAACCGGCCTTGTTTGGCTAGTGCGTAAACCCGGGCGGGGCTCACATCGAGATACTGCGCCGCATCAACCGCGCTGATCAACTCGTTGAGATCCACCTCTGCCATTCTTTTCACCTTACCTGTTGAGTACAACATATAGCATACGCGATGCATAACCTATTGTCAATTCTCAATACTTGTCCTAAATTGCCATAAAAACCTATTGACAGTTCCCAACAAAACCTATATAATGCTCTCAACAAGTAAACGGCCCGCCAGTGTCGGAAGCACTGACGAGCCAATGCACAAAGGGAGTACGCCCAATGAGCAACGCCATTGTAGCAGCATCCATCAACCGCACAACCGTCGGTCACGCGCTGCGCATCATGCGCCGCGAGTATGCCCACAACGCAACCGCCCTCAACGCCTTAAACAAGGCATCGGTCGAGCTGTCCATGACCATCTGGAGCTTTGACGGCGAGGCGTTAGTTATCGAATCCCGCACCAACATCGGCCACAAGTACACGGTTACATCTGCCGGCTGCGATGGCTCGTGCAAGGCGCGCGGCTCCCACTGGCACCAGCAAGCCTACGAGCTGCTGGTACGCGCTGGCCGCATCGCCACCCAGCCGGCCAAGCCCCGCCAAACTGACGAGCAGTACGCCAAGGCCCTGGAGTTAGTGGACGATCTGTACTAGCTGATAGGGGGCGAGTGTGTCCCCGGGGACACACTCCAACCATGGTTGGAGTTTTACACCATGACTGAGGATGCACTCCCAGCCGGTGAGATGAAGTACAGCTTTAAGGCCCACGTCCAGGCGCATGGCTTCGCTGGCGATCTCATTATCAGCAGCACCACGATCAACGACCTCGTGAAGTCGATTAAGCTGCTGGAGCGGGCCGGCATTGCCCCAACGACGGCCAGCCCTAGTCAAAAAATTGAACAGGGCACCGGTACACCCGTGTGTCCTGTTCACCAACGCCCCATGAAGCCCAGCCGCAAGCCTGGATCGTTCTACTGCTCAGCGCAGGTTGGCGAGGGCTACTGTCAAGAGAAGGCCCGCCAGGAGCACGGCATGTGAGGGGGGCGTTTATCTCCCTCACACAGTCCCCCTGGTTTGTTCTCTCCTTGCATTCAGCTGCTATACCCCAACGTCGTAACGGTCCACGTCAACTTAAACCTGGTATCATTACCTCGTCGCTGTGCCATGGAGCACAACGATGGTGTGTCGGCTCTTATGCACGCGCCCGGCCAGGTGACTGGGTCTGTGCTCTCGCTCTCGGTTGAGCGAGCTGAGGTTTCCATGTTGAACATTTTCCCGCTGTATGCTCACGTCCGTGTTCCGCTCGTCCTGCTCGTCATCGCCAGTGCCCTGTTCGTATCGGTGGCGCAGGCCAACCCTGAGCGTCCTGTCCGCCAGGGTCTGTTCTACGACTCGCCGTCCGACGGTACCTCGACATCAACGAGTGCCCAGCGCGCTCAGCTCGTCATCTTCACCCGCGGTAAAATCGGCTACGTGCGCGACCTCCGGCGTGCCGGATTTCGCGGTAAAGCTGTCCAGTACTTGATGGCGAATGAGGTCCATGGCCCAGGCCCCTACAGCTCGTCGTCGTCCTGGTGCGACAGTAGCTTCAGCCCCTCGAATAATCAGGTGGCGTATAACACAGGCGACTTCTGCAAGTATATTCACCCCAACGAAAGCTGGTTCCTTCATAACGGCCAGGGCAAACGCCTGTATGGCAAGCGCTCGAGTGGCGTCATGTATCATATGAACCCGAATAGTAGCGGCTGGCGTGAGTTCCACCGCCAGCGGATCATGCGCGATCTTGTCGGAGATGACAAGCAGAGCAAGATTGGCTTTGACGGTATCTATCTCGACAATGTTGCGCTGCGGCGCTACAAGCTGCAGAAGCAACTGGCCAACTCCGACGGCACCGTCAAAGAGTTTTGGGATGATGCAAGCTATCGCACGGCTGTGCGCGGCCAGTTGGAAAGTATCAGCAGTAAGGTGCGGCCAGTTGGACCGCTCTGGGCTAACCTGATCGACGACTACGCCGTGTCGGCTGGCAACTATCTCCCGCTCGCACGCCAGTTGGACGGTTTTCTCAATGAATCATGGGCCATGGCGTACCCCGGCCGAGACCCATGGAGGCCTGAGCGCTGGAACGAGGTGCTCAAGATCGCAGAGACAAACTTAAGTGAAGGTCGCCAAATGTTTGCGGTGGTCCAGGGCGATAAGTGGGATACCACCCGCCAAACGTTTGGCCTTGCCTCGTACCTATTGATTGCCCGCGACGGGCGCGCCGTGTTCCGCTACGCCAATGCCAAGTCATACCGCGAGTGGTGGCAGTACGACAACTACAACGTCGCACTTGGCGCGCCCAAAGGCGCACGGTACGAAAAGGATGGCAAGTGGCGGCGCGACTTCCAGTGTGGCTACGTGGAAGTCGACCCAGCTGCACGAACGGCCAAAATCAGCACTTGGGGCTGTTGATCCAAATTAACTCAAAACCTCCCGTTCACATGCCGTGCGCGCCGTCTCATAGACACCGCTGCTCCCGGAGCATAACATTGTGACCACCGTCGGTATATCTCGCTAGCTTCACACAGCAGATCAACATCCCTGGTTATGGTCAACCAGGGATGTTGATCTATGCCGTGCAGTGGCCAGCGATTCTCTAGACAGTTCCTTGTTGATAACACGCTGGTGCAGATCGGCCCGGTCTTTGCGCAGGCGACGTAGGGCAGCCTCTCGGCTTGTTCCATAATCAAGACTGATATTATCATGCTTGATTACTGCCTCAGATGACTTACGATCCCCGCCATGCTTCCGTTGCCGTGCCCGGTCAATCAAATCCAGCACATCAGGGCGATCCTCGCACAACTGCTGCAACCGTCGCACGGTCGTACCAAGGCCACGTGTAAGTTAATCTCCTCGTTGATAAGTTAAGTAACTGAGGCCGATTGTAAACACTTCCCACGAGCCGATGCGGTCCGCTTGTTGCCCCGCCTGATTCAACTTGACAGAACGTAGGCAAAACAGCGCCAAAACCAAAGTTTTTACACGCGTTGATCTTACAATTCGTAACACTTCATGACAGGAAGGAACACGCCCCCCTTGCTGCTCACTACGTCACCGTAGGTGTAGGCGAACGCAGGCAAGGGGGGACGCAGCAGGTCGGCGCGTGAACCGCAGGAGTAGCGCAGGTGCATGGGGGTATGCTGCGAGCTTAACACCTCGTAGGGCGGATGATGATCCACGTTCGCCCGCCGAGGTGCGGCATCCGTCGTCCTGCTTGCGGTGGGCGGGGTTCGCTCTGTGGCACCTGCTCGACCGGTCCCCGGCAGATCGGGCAACTGAGCTGGGTAGTCACGAGCAGGAGCACCGTTACTAATTGATCGGTCGACCATTCAGCGTGGCAATGTTGACAGAGAAACATCACCGTCTCCCGTAGGGGGTAGAGACCTCCAGTGTACAGCATGCGAACGACAAATATCGTAGGAGTTTGCCCCAAAACAGGCCTGCGTACCATGTTTCGTGTGACAGTAGCGCGGCCTAAACAGAATGGAGGAAGCCATGATGTACATCGCCCGTTGCTTATTCGTCAGCGGCCGTCCTG
>JADDQF010000082.1:8682-24939 GCA_016781505.1 bacterium | reverse complement strand
CAGGAGCGGAACATGACCTTTACTCAATTTACCAATCCAATCATCGAGCAACGTGCGGACCCGTGGGTCTACCGCCATAGCGACGGATACTATTATTTTACGGCGTCGGTGCCGGAGTATGACCGGATTGAGCTACGGCGTGCCCGCACCATTCAGGAGCTGGGCGCTGCCGAAGCGGTTGTTATCTGGCGCAAAAACGACTCCGGTCCGCTAAGTAAGCACGTTTGGGCTCCCGAAATTCACAACATCAAGGGCAAGTGGTACGTGTATTTTGCGGCAGCCCGGGTTGATGCTCCATTTGACCATCGCACCTATGTGCTTGAAAACGAGGCGGCCAACCCTTTGGAGGGCACGTGGGTGCAGCGCGGTCCGATCAAAACGCAGTGGGAATCGTTTACCATCGACGCTACCACCTTTGAGCACAACGGGCTCCAGTATTTGGTTTGGGCACAAAAAGACCCGGAGATCGCAGGCAATTCAAACCTGTATATTGCGGCAATGAGCAATCCATGGACGCTGAGCGGCACGCCGGTCCGGATTGCGCAGCCCGAATACCCCTGGGAAACCGTCGGCTATTTCGTGAATGAGGGGCCAGCCGTCCTTAAGAAGGATGGGCAGATTTTCATCACCTACTCGGCCAGCGCAACGGACCATAACTATTGTATGGGATTGTTGGTTGCCGCCGAGACAAGTGACCTCTTGTCCGCCGACTCTTGGCAAAAGACGCCACAGCCGGTGTTTTGCAGCAGCGACACAACCGGCCAGTACGGGCCAGGCCATAGCTGTTTCACGCTGTCACCGGAGGGCACAGAGCATATCCTGGTCTATCATGCGCGCAACTACAAAGACATTGTCGGTAATCCGCTCTTCGATCCTAATCGCCACACGCGGGCGCAGCCGATTGATTGGCATGCCGATGGTACGCCGAACTTTGGTGTTCCGGTTGCCGATGGACCATCGCCCGAACGGGCTGGTGCTCATTCCTCGTAGACAAGGCTGCGCAGTTTGAGATAACAAAGATGATCGGCAGGAAATACGGGGCGAAATTATAGCTGTTGCACAAAGCATAAGTGCTAGCTCTGGCAGGTGTTGGCCAATAACCAATATCGGAGCTAGCACATAGATTTTTATCACCCACTTGACAGCAGCAAAAGAAGTTGTTATGCTCTCCGTTATCGATCCCGTTATCGATAACGAACACGTAAACAACAGGGATTTGCTATAAATCGGCCATCGTCCAGATCCATAGGTTATTGACTGGAATACATTTTTGGGGATGAACCGGTGGCAGCATGCATCCCTAGGACCAATTCCTGCTGGAAATCGCTTATTCTTCCATTCTGACTGATACTCGGCTGACAAACTATTGGACAACTCGATCCAAGGGAGGAAACAGACGATGAAGATCAGACCAACAACACTCCTGAAAGCCCTGCTCCTGCCCTGGTAATGTGTTGACCGCTTGAGCCGCAGCGCGTACCACTGTGCCGTTTGATGGTCCAGTCGTGGTTGCGGCGGGAACTTCCTCCGGCCCAACCAGCGCATGTCGCCTATCCCATACGGGAGGCAAGCTTTGTGGGCATTTTCGTATAAGGAGTTAACATGACCGGACGGACATACGCCATCGGCGTGGACTTCGGCAGCGAATCAGGGCGAGCGGTGCTTGTCGATATCGCCAACGGCCAGGAGATCGCCACTGCGGTACACTCCTACGCCAATGGTGTTATCGACGAGGCGCTCCCCGGCACCGATATTCGGCTCGAACCCGACTGGGCGCTCCAAGACCCCAACGACTACCTCGAAGTTTTCAAGCAAACTATTCCCGCGGTGATGCAGCAGAGCGGCGTCGATCCCGCCGATGTTATCGGCCTGGGCATCGACTTCACTGCCTGCACCATGCTGCCCACCACGACGGATGGCACACCCCTGTGCTTCCTGCCGGAATGGCGCAACCACCCGCACGCTTGGGTCAAGCTGTGGAAACACCATGCCGCACAGGACGAAGCCAACAAGCTCAATCAGAGCGCGCGTGACCTCGGCTATACATTTCTGGATCGCTACGGCGGCAAGATCAGCTCGGAATGGTTCTTCCCCAAAGCGTGGCAAATTCTTGACGAAGCGCCCGAGGTGTATGCGGCAGCCGACCGGCTGATCGAAGCCGCCGACTGGGTGGTCTGGCAGCTTACGGGCGTCGAAACGCGCAACGAGTGTACCGCCGGCTACAAGGCAATCTGGTCCAAAAGCGAGGGCTTTCCGCCGAACGAATTCTTTAAAGCCCTTGACCCACGCCTGGAGCATATCGTCGACGAGAAGATGTCTCGTACCCTGGCGCCACTTGGTTCAAAGGCGGGCGAGCTAACCCCACAGGCGGCTGAGTGGACCGGGCTACGTCCCGGCATTGCAGTGGCCGTTGCCAACGTCGACGCGCATGTCACATTGCCGGTCACCGGCACCATCGAGCCGGGCACGATGGTGCTGATCATGGGCACCAGCACCTGCGATGTGATGGTAGGCGAGGAGCTGCAGGAGCTGCCGGACGTTCCCGGCATGTGCGGCGTAGTTGACGGTGGGATCGTACCAGGAATGCTGGGCTACGAGGCGGGGCAGAGTGGCGTTGGAGACATCTTTGCCTGGTTTGTGGAGCACGGCGTGCCGCCCGAATATCACCAAGCGGCCCAGCAGCGCAACCTCAGCCTGCATACAATGTTGGAAGAAGAAGCGGCCAAGCTCAAGCCGGGCGAGAGCGGCCTGCTGGCCCTGGATTGGTGGAACGGCAATCGCTCGACCCTGGTGGACGTGGATCTGAGCGGGCTGCTGATCGGCATGACGCTGGCTACAAAAGCGCCCGAAATTTATCGGGCGCTGATCGAAGCCACAGCCTATGGCACTCGGGAGATCATCGAGACATTGAACCAGTCCGGCGTGCCCGTACGGCGCCTGGTAGCTGCAGGCGGTCTGCCGGAACGCAACCAGCTCCTGATGCAAATTTATGCCGATGTCACCCAACACGAGATCAGCATTGTGCGCAGCCCGCAGGCTCCGGCCGTTGGCTCGGCCATGCACGGGGCGGTTGCGGCCGGCGTCGAGGCGGGCGGCTACGGGGATATTGCCACCGCTGCCCAACACATGGGAGGGCTGCGGTCGGAAACATTCCGACCCATTCCCGAGCATGTCAAGGTATATGATCGCCTCTTCGCCGAGTACAAGACCTTGTATGACTACTTCGGTCGCGGCCAAAATGATGTCATGAAGCGTCTGCGCGCCCTGCGCCGAGAAACGCTCTCCGCTGCGGGAAAAGCCGAGGAAGCACGTTTGGCAAACGCTGCCTCACCCGATGCCATTGAACAGCAAGCGCTGGATTAAGGGGAAATTTTCATGCTCGAACAGCTCAAAGAGCAGCTTTGGAAGCTGCACCTAGAATTGCCGAAAAACGGGCTGGTTACCTGGACCGGCGGCAATGTCAGCGCCCGCGACCCCGAAACCAACTTAGTGGCGATCAAGCCCAGCGGCGTGATGTACGATGATCTGCGGCCCGAGGATCATGTGGTTCTCGATCTGGAGGGCAACATCGTCGAAGGCAAGCTCAAGCCTTCGTCCGATACCGCGAGCCACCTGTATATTTACCGCAACCGGCCCGACGTTAACGGCGTAGTCCATACCCACTCGGCCTACGCTACCGCCTTTGCAGCTGTCGGTCAGCCAATTCCGGTCTATCTAACGGCGATCGCCGATGAGTTCGGCGGCCCGATCCCGTGTGCTGGCTTTGCACAGATCGGCGGCGAGGAGATCGGCCAGCAGGTGGTCGAGCATATCGGCAGCTCGCCGGCAGTGCTGTTGAAGAATCATGGTGTGTTCACCGTTGGTAAATCGGCCAAAGCAGCGGTCAAGGCCGCGGTGATGGTCGAAGATGTGGCCAAGGCAGTCTGGCTCGCGCTCCAGCTGGGCCAGCCCGATGTCATCCCGGCAGAGGATGTGGCCAAGCTGCATGACCGCTACACCAACGTGTACGGCCAATAAACGCGCCTGCTGTTGCTGAATCTTTGGATAATGGTGCGGTATCAGCGCACCATATGACGGAAGGCAAGCACATATGATCGATCTCAATCAGTTCGAGGTCTGGTTTGTCACCGGCAGCCAGCATTTGTATGGACCGGAAACGTTGGAGCAGGTTGCCGAGCATTCGCAGGTCATTGCGCAGGCGCTGAACGAATCAACAGCCATTCCGGTGCAGGTCGTCTTCAAGCCGGTGCTGAAAACACCCGACGAAATTTCGCAGCTCGCATTGGAGGCCAACGCCGCCAAGAACTGCATCGGCCTGATCACCTGGATGCACACCTTCTCGCCGGCTAAGATGTGGATCGCCGGTCTGCGTGCCCTGCAAAAGCCGTTTGTGCATCTGCATACGCAGTTCAATCGCGACATCCCCTGGGCCGAGATCGACATGGACTTCATGAACCTGAACCAGTCGGCTCACGGAGATCGCGAGTTTGGCTTTATCGGCAGCCGCATGCGCTTGGAGCGCAAGGTCGTCGTCGGACACTGGGAGGATGCGGACGTTCAGCGCAGCGTCGGCGTGTGGTCTCGCGCCGCGTCCGCCTGGCACGACGCCCAGGGGGCCCGTTTCTGTCGCTTTGGCGACAACATGCGCGAGGTCGCGGTGACCGAAGGCGACAAGGTCAACGCCCAGATGCGGCTCGGCTACAGTGTCAACGGCTACGGAGTGGGCGATCTGGTGCGCTATGTGAATGAAGTCGCCGACGCCGATATCGATCAAATCATTCGCGAGTATGACGAGCAGTACACCGTTGACGCGGCGCTCCGTGCCGGTGGTGAGCGCCACCAATCGTTGCGTGAGGGCGCTCGGATAGAAATCGGCATCCGGCGCTTTCTGCAGGACGGCAACTTCAAGGGTTTTACCACGACCTTTGAAAATCTGCATGGCCTCGCGCAGCTGCCGGGCCTGGGCCCGCAGCGCTTGATGGCCGAAGGCTACGGCTTCGCGGGCGAGGGCGACTGGAAGACCGCCGCGCTGGTGCGGGCCATGAAGGTCATGAGCGCCGGCCTCCAAGGTGGCACCTCCTTCATGGAGGATTATACCTACCACTTGAGTCCCGACGGCATGAAGGTGCTCGGCGCCCATATGCTCGAAATCTGCCCAACCATTGCCGGAACGAAGCCAACGCTGGAAGTGCATCCGCTGGGGATCGGCGGCAAGGCCGATCCGGTCCGGCTCGTCTTTGACGCCAAGACCGGCCCGGCTGTAAATGCCTCGATCGTGGAGATGGGCAACCGTCTCCGCATGATTGTCAACAATGTTGAGGCCGTGCCGACCGACGCGCCGCTGCCGAAGCTGCCTGTGGCGCGTGCCCTGTGGCTGCCGCAACCCGACCTAAAGACCGCAGCGGCGACCTGGATCTATGCTGGTGGTGCCCATCACACCGGTTACAGCTACGACCTTACAGCCGAGCACCTGGCGGATTTCGCCGAAATGGCCGGTATGGAATTTTTGCTGATCGACCAAGGCACCACCGTACCTAGCTTCAAGAAAGAGCTGCGCTGGAACGACTTGTATTATCATCTGGCAAAAGGGCTGTAGTGCCTGATTCAGGCTGTATGCTGGAGAACGTATGCCTCACTCATTTACCGAACTCGATCAACGCGCCGCCCACACCATCCGCGGCTTGACGCTCGACGCTGTGCAGCAGGCAAACTCCGGCCATCCAGGATTGCCCCTGGGCATGGCCGATGCCGCCATCGTGCTTTGGGCACACGCGCTCAAACATAATCCACGCGATCCACGCTGGCCTGATCGCGACCGTTTTGTGCTTTCGGGCGGCCACGGCTCGTTGCTGCTCTACACCCTGTTGCACTTAACGGGCTATGAGCATATGACGCTCGAACAGATCACCCGCTTTCGGCAGTACGGCTCGCTCACGCCGGGCCACCCGGAAGTCGATCTCGATGCGGGCATCGAAACGACGACAGGGCCGTTAGGCCAGGGCTTTGCCACCGGCGTAGGTATGGCCATCGCCGAGCGCTACCTCGCGGCTAAGTTCAACCGGCCCGGCTTTCCCGTCGTCGACCACTACACCTACGCGATCTGCTCGGACGGCGACCTGCAGGAAGGCGTGTCGCACGAAGCGGCGTCGCTGGCGGGGCACCTGCGGCTGGGCAAGCTGATCTACCTGTACGACGACAACAACATCACCATTGACGGTCCCACCGATCTGTCGTACAGCGACGACAACGCCAAGCGCTTCGAGGCGTACGGCTGGCATGTGGTGCGGGCCGACGGCCACGACATGCAATCCGTGCAGCAGGCGATCGCAGCGGCTCAGGCTGAGACCAGCCGTCCATCGTTGATCATCACCAAAACGATCATTGGCTACGGTATGCCGAACCGACAGGGCACGTCGAAAGCCCACAGCGACCCGCCCGGCGACGAGGAAGTGCGGTTGGCCAAGGAACACCTCGGCCTGCCCGCGGATCAATCGTTCTTCGTTCCCGACGACGTCCGTAATTATTTGCAGCAAGCGGTCGAGCGTGGCGCGGCGCGGCAGGGCGAATGGAACGCGATGTTCGAGCGTTATCGTGCGGAGCATCCCGACCTCGCCGCTCGCTGGGAGACCATCTGGACCAAGGAGCCGCCCCAGGGCTGGGACGCCAACGCCCCGACCTTTGCGCCCGACCCTAAAGGCATCGCCACCCGGTCAGCTTCGGGCAAAGTCATCGACGCCATCGTCGAGTCGCTGCCACAGCTCTTAGGTGGTTCCGCCGACCTTACGCCCTCAAATAACACCAAACCAAAGGGCGCTACGGATATCGAGCCGGAGGATTTTGACGGACGGTATCTGCATTTCGGCGTACGTGAGCATGGCATGGGCGCCGCGCTGAACGGCATGGCGCTGCATGGCGGCGTGCTGCCCTATGGCGGCACCTTCTTCACCTTCTCCGACTACCTGCGCCCCGCGCTGCGGCTGGCGGCCTTGATGCGCGTCCACAATATCTTCATTTTCACCCACGACTCGATTGGTCTGGGTGAGGACGGCCCAACCCACCAGCCGGTTGAGCACCTTGCAGCTTGCCGCGCGATCCCCCATCTGCAGGTAATCCGTCCGGCGGATGCCAACGAAACCGTTGAGGCCTGGCGTGCGGCCGTGAACCGTACCAGCGGCCCGACCGCGCTGACCCTCACCCGCCAGCCCGTGCCGGTGCTTGATCGCGCCGAGCTTGCGCCCGCTGCCGGGCTGCAGCGCGGTGGCTATGTGCTCAAGGACGCGGACGATCTGCAGGTCATTCTGATCGGCACGGGTTCGGAGGTAGCGCTGGCACTCGACGCGGCGAAGCTGCTGGCCGATCGGGATGTGCGCGCCCGCGTGGTGTCGCTGCCCAGCTGGGATCTGTTCGAGGCGCAAGATCAAGCGTATCGCGACAGCGTGCTCCCGCCGCAGATCACGGCGCGTGTTGGCGTGGAGGCCGGCGTGCGGCTCGGCTGGGATCGCTGGATCGGCTCACAAGGTGCGTTTGTGGGCGTGACCGAGGGCTAC
Organism: bacterium; assembly: GCA_016781505.1. Taxonomy (GTDB): domain Bacteria; phylum Chloroflexota; class Chloroflexia; order Chloroflexales; family Kallotenuaceae; genus LB3-1. The sequence goes on along the minus strand of JADDQF010000082.1, from coordinate 17,392 downwards.
GGCGCGTCGGCACCGTATAAAGAAATTTACAAGAACTTCCGCATTACGCCCGAGCGTGTGGCCGAAGAGGCTTTACACCTGTTGGGCATCCACGAGGATGTGTCGCCGTCGGAGCCCGGCGCACAGCAGATTCCCGGCCGACAGCCTGCAGGCCACGAGGGCCATTCCTAAACCCTGCTTACGGCGGAAGGCCGGCGCTTTTGTAGCAGCCGGCCTTCGATGTGATCCTACCCGCAATGAGGTGTTCGCCATGGCAAGCCGACGCTCCCAAAAGGTTACGATCAAGGATATTGCCAGACTGTGCAACGTCTCGACACAGACGATTTCGCGGGTGCTTAACCAGCGACCGGACGTGGCCCCGGAAACGCGCCAAGCGGTGGAAAAGGTCATCGCCGACATGGGCTATCAGCCCAGCGCTCTGGCCCGCAGCCTGGTGCAGCAACATAGCAACACGATCGGCGTCATAACGGCTGGGTTGCGCTACAGCGGCGTATCCCAAACACTGAACGGCATTGTGGAAGAGTGCGAGGCGTCCAATTACGCGGTGCTCTTGAAAGAACTCCCACGCTTTGCTGTCACGGATATTGTTCCGATCATCGAATCACTCATCGTGCGGCATGTCGATGGTATTATCTTTGCCGCTCCCGAGCTCAACGACAATGTGAAGCGAGTCCAGGCCCAATTACCACAAACATTTCCACCAATGGTGTTTTTGAAAAGCCAGCCTCATGCGCGCTACATCACGATCGGCATCGACAACTATGGCGGCGCGCGGCAAGCCGTTGAATATTTGTTAGCGGTTGGCCGGCGCAAGATCGGCCTGATCAGCGGTCCACTAGACTGGTTGGAAGCACGGCAGCGCTGGCAGGGATGGGCGGATGCCCTGCAGCAGGTGGGTGAAACCGTGTCCGACCAACACTGGGCGGTTGGCAATTGGTCATCGGCCAGCGGCGCGGCAGCCTTCGCCGAGTTGATGGAAAAATATCCCGACATGGACGCGGTTTTTGCAAGCAATGACCAGATGGCAATGGCAGTCTTGCATTATGCGGCCAGCCACGGCTTGCGGGTGCCCGCTGATGTGGCGGTGGTGGGCTTCGACGGTCTACCCGAGACCGCGTACCTCAATCCAGCCCTAACCACCGTGCGGCAGCCTTTGCGCGAGCTGGGCATCCTCGCCGTGAAAAGCCTGCTCTCGGAGATCGACCAAGTGGAACCGCCAGCGCCGGAGCAAGCGATCATGCTGCCAACCGAGCTAGTCGTCCGTGACAGCACCCCTAAGCTCCAAACCCCGCTGGCCGCGCCAAGCGTAATCTCCCAAGGGCAATCTCGCGAAAAACAGCGTAAGCATGTTCGGGTGAAGAAATAAACGCCAGCTTGCGCGATTGGCAGCAACGCCTTTCGGCTATGGCATGGTTGATCATTCCAGCAAAGGAATAGCATGAGCGAACAACAGACACGTTTCAAGCAGCAAGCGGCCGAACACGCTGTGACGTTCGTTAAGTCAGGCATGATCGTCGGCCTGGGCGCGGGCAGCACCGCCGTTTTTGCCCTGCGGAAAATAGCCCAGCTTCTGGCTGAAGGAGAGCTCCACGACATCGCCGGCATTCCGTGTTCAACTGTGGTCGAACAGGAGGCACGCAGCCTCGGCATTCCGCTCACGACGTTGAATGACCATCCCAGCATTGATCTGACGATCGATGGCGCGGATGAGGTCGATCCGGAGTTGAATCTGATCAAAGGCGGCGGCGGGGCATTGCTGCGCGAAAAGATCATCGCGCAGGCCAGCCGCCGCGAGATGATTGTGGTCGATCAGGGCAAGCTTTCGCCCAGGCTGGGCACGCAGTGGGCCGTGCCGATCGAGGTGCTGCAGTTCAGTTGGGCGGTTCAATCCCGCTACCTGGAGTCGTTAGGCGCCCGCGTTACGTTACGTGAAAGCAGCGGTGGAACGCCATTCATTACCGACGAGGGTAACTTCATTCTCGATTGTGCGTTTGGTCCGATTTCCAACCTTGACGAGCTGGCAGACAACATCATTCGCCAGCCGGGCATCGTTGAGCATGGCCTGTTTCTCGGCCTCGCAACCGATCTCATTATCGCGAGTGAGGCCGGCATTCGGCACGTGCAGCGCGGACAAGCGCTCTAACCCAAAGCGCGCAGTGGAGGCGCACAGCTAGCTTGCTCTTGGAGCTACAGAGCGGATGACCGGGCTACCCGTCACGGCGACAAATTCCGCCGATCCTAGGAAGCAGCTTCAAGTCGGCCGTCCTGCATGCTTATTGTCCGGGTGGCATAATCGCGCACGCTGAGGTCGTGGGTGACCGCAACCACCGCTACGTTGGACGACCGCACGATCTCCAGCAGGAGCTGCCAGATGCTTGCCGCGGTTGCGGTATCTAGACTGCCGGTCGGCTCATCCGCCAGGATCAAGCCGGGCTGAGCCGACAAGGCTCGCGCGATGGCGACCCGCTGCTGCTCACCACCGGACAGCTCGTAGACGCGATGCGAAACCCGCGCCCCAATGCCCACCAGCTTGAGCGTCTCAATGGCTCGTTCCTGCCGCTGCCGCCAGGACCAACCCCGCAGGTGCATCGGCAGCTCGACATTTTCGAGGGCCGAGAGGGTGGGAATCAGGCCATATGATTGGAAGATAAAGCCGAGCCGCTCGCGGCGCAGCCGGGTGATCTGCCGATCGCCAAGCCGCGCCAGGTCCACACCGTCGATGTAGACCTGACCCGCGGTCGGTCGGTCGAGGCCGCCCAGCAGATTGAGCATTGTCGTCTTGCCCGAACCCGAACGCCCAGTCAGTGCCACAAACTCACCCACGGCGACGGCCAGCGTGACGCCGGCAACGGCATGGACCTCACCCTCTCCGGAAGGGTAGGTCCGCCAAATATCGCGTGCCTCAAGAAGCGGCCCGGCCACTGCTGCCTCCATCATCTCGCGGCGTGCGGATAATCACTCCTTCGGCAACCCGCTCAATGGTTACCCGGCCCCGGAAACCCAGCTCGTCCACAACATCGGCCGGCAGCTGCAAGCGACCCGCGGCATCCAGCACCATGTACTCGGCGTGGCTCGTCTCCTCGGCTTCGCCCACCCGAGCTTGTTGCCGCACCGTCTCGGTACTCGTTCGGCCATCGCGGATCCCGATCACCCGCCCCACATGCTGCTTGATCCCCGGATCATGGCTGACGATCACGACCGTTTTCCCATAGTCGCTGGCGAGCCTGCCAAAAAGGTCGAAAATATAGGCGGCAGTGCGGGCATCGAGCTCACCCGTCGGCTCATCGGCCAGGATCAGTGGCGGATCATTCGCCAGCGCAATCGCCAGAGCGAGGCGCTGCTGCTCGCCCCCAGAAAGCGCAGTCAAACGATGCGTGGCACGATGCCCCAGCCCAACCAGCTCGATCAGCTCACGAGCCCGCGCCTGTCGCAGTTTTCTCGGGGTGCCAGCGACAAGCATGGGTAGCTCAATGTTTTTGAGCGCGCTCAGGTAGGGCAGCAGGTTACGTCCGGTCTGTTGCCACACAAAGCCGGTCGTGTGGCGCGTGTAATCGACCAGCCCACTGTGGTCAAGCGCGAGCAAATCGTGGCTCCCAACCGTAACCCGGCCGGCGGAAGGGCGGTCGAGGCCACCCAAGATTTGCAGCAAGGTCGATTTGCCGCTGCCGCTTTTGCCGACAATGCCCACCAGCTCGCCGCGCCCGATCTGCAGATCAAGCCCTTGCAAAGCGACGACCTCGAGATCGGCCACCTTATAAATCTTGACCAGGTTATCACACACGATAAAGGGTTGGTTTGCGTGCATTCCGTTTCCTTGACGCCGGGCTACCCCAGCTCCTGGCCCAGCTTAATCGCCTCGTGAATCCGTAGCCGGCGCAGCAGTATCGTCGTCGCCAACAACGTCAGCACCAGCATGGCGCACAGGATCAGGAACAAGCGGCCAATCTCGCCCCAGGCGATGACGACAATAAAAGCCGGCGTACGCGACTCGATGGTGGTTCCCAGCTGATAGAACGGCACGAACAGCCGGGCCGCCCCGATGCCCAACAGTATCCCGGCTAGCGCGCTCGTGAGCGTCAGAAAGCAGAGCTCGAAGGCCAGCAACCAGATCAGCTGGCCCAGCGACAAGCCCGCAGCCCGGAGCACGCCGATCTCCACCATGCGCCGCCGAAACGAAAACAGGCTATACAACAGCAGCGCAAGCATGGTCAGGGTCGTCGCGGCGACAAAGCCGAGCGACAACAAACCCACGAAGCCAACCCGCTCGGGACGCGCACGTGTAGCCCCGATAAGGGTCGTCGCGTCACTCACCTTGTTGACCGAAAAGCCTCGCTCCTTGAGCGCCTGCACCACCGGTTCGACCGCCACGCCGGGATCCAGCTTGACCAGCACATCGTGGCTGGCCGGCTCGCCCACCAGCGAAACATAGTCATAGTTAGCAACAAAGAAAAACTGCTGGGGCTGCGGATAGACCATTGGGAAATTGTCTACCACGCCGCGAATAACAAACTCCAAAACAGCGGCCCCACTAACTGTATCGACCGTCAGACTCACGGTATCGCCAAGGCGCAGTCGGGTTGCGGCCAGAAATGGCTGACTGACGATCAACGCATGCGGCTCGGCCGCCAAGGTATTCATGAGCCGGCCCAGCGAAGCGGCAGCAAGATCGTCGCGCCACCAGCCCGCCTCATGAAAACCACCCCGGTCGAGCGCCACCAGCGTGCCTCCAGCAGCCGTCCCCGAGCCAACCGTCGCCCGTACATTTTCGCTGCGCACCCGCGCCCACGCCCGCACGCCTGGTATCTCGCCGTGCTCCCACGCCGGCAACATGGTCCAGCGCTCTTCACGATGAGATAGCTCGGCATTCTCGCTGACCCGCAGCTGAGCGCCGTTCGCGTACATGATCCGATCAGCGTCGTTACGGTCAAGGGTCGTCGCCATCGAGGCACTGAACGATCCAAGGGCCAGGGTAAGCACGGTTAGGAGCACGATACTTGTGCCCTGCTGCGGTGAGCGCGCCAGATGGCGGAGCGCCAACAACGTTGTAGCCCCAAAAACTCGGCGTCCGAGCCACGCGAGCAGCGCTGCCAGCATCGGAAAGAAACGGACCACCAGCAGGGAAGAGCCAAACAGCGCGAGCGCCGGGAGCAGCAGGCTGAGCGGATTGCTGAACGGATCGGCGCCACCGCCGATCGGCACGAGCGAGCCTTGGCGGCGCAGCGTATAGTAGCCATAGGCCGCCGCCAGGAGCACAAACAGATCAAGGTACAGCCGCTGCCAAAACGGCCGCCGCGCTTCCCGGGCCACCTGCTGCTGGTAGGAGATCAGCGTTTGACGCGCCGCGACCATGACGGGCAACATCCCGATCACCAGTGTCGCTGCCAGCACAATCAGAGCCAGTCGGACGGCATCCGCCGTTAAGCGCAACGGCAACGCATTCGTCGGCCCAAACTGCAGAAAGGCTTGCGCTCGACCAATCAGCTGTGCGGCGCCAAAGGCCATCAGCGGAGCCAGCAGCAGCGGCAACAGATCGACAAACGCACCCTCGACAAAGTACGCGCCAATAATCTGGCTGCGGCTGGTGCCACGTCCTTTGAGGACGGCGATCTCAGCACGCTGGCGTTCGGCAAAAAGACTGGCCGTCGACACAACGTACAACAGCACAATTGCCAAGGTCGGAATACTGAACACAAACAGCAGGGTGCGCAGGACGCCGGCTTTGCGCTGGAAATCAGCCAGGTATTGATCGGGCGACTCAAGCTCCATCCGGCCGCCCAGCAGCCGTGCCGAGCGAAACTCAAGCTCCGCAAAGCCGGAGCGTATCCGCGGAGTATTCGCTACGGTGATCGCTTCGGGCGCGAACTCGGCGTACCAGACCATGCTGTACCAGGCATGTACGCCCATTTCAGCAGCTACTACCTGCTCGTAGCTTTGCCGTGGCACCAGCAGCACTTCCTTGTACGTCGTGATCGGCAGTGCCCACCGTCCCTGGATCGGCTGCCGCTCACGCCATACGCCAGTCACTACCGCATCGAAGGCCACCTGCTCCATGCTCCGTCCGCCCCGCAGCACGAGCACGTCGCCGGGACGCAGCCCATGCTCGTTCACGAACCCTTGATGGAGGATCACTTCCAAGGGTTGGTCGGCGCTACGTGGCTCCGGCAGCCGGCCTTCGACCATGTCGATCCGGTCGAACACTGTGTCGTCAAAGCCAAGCGAGATCCACGCAATCGGATCAACGCCCAGGTCGCTGGCCAGCTCAGCCGGCATCAGCCGTAGCTTGTCGCTGTACATAAAGGTTTCGACGGGTGTTGCCGGCAGACTTGTCACCGCGTTTAGGTCGCGCTTGAGGTACGTATCTGCCGCTTGAACGCCGGCACTGTCGACCGCCCCGTGGAGGGAGGTGAAATGGGTCAGCAGCAGACTTGTGCGCCGTCGCAGCCCTGGCTCGGTGGGGCGTAAAGTCTCTTGAAGTAGTCGAGAATTAACGCCGTCGGCGTACAGCGGCACGGCCAAAATCAGCGTCAACGCCAGCAGGTGTCCAGCCGCCAGAAAAGCGATCAGCAACAGATGATGCCGCAATCGCTCAAACGGGAGCGTGATGGTCATCCGGGCAGCCGCAAGCCGCCGGCGCCAGCCTGAAAACATCGGCCTGGGCAAGCCCCGCTGGAGACGTTTACCAAGACTACCGCGCACTGACCTGCTGCCCTTCTTCAAGCCCGGATCGGATCTCCACGAGCCCTTCCGACTCGACGCCCGTTTCAACATACACGCGCCGGAGCTCGCCTTGATCCACCAGCAGCACATAGCGCCGATCGCCGATCGATTTCACGGTGTCAGCCGGGATAGCCAGCACGCCCGGGGCGCGCCCAAGCACTACCGTAACCTTGAAGGTATCACCCAGCTTGAGGTCGGGAGCGCCCGCTTGCGGCTCGACGACTACGCTGGTGCCGGTGGCGGAGGTTTGACCTACGATCACCCCGTTGAAGGCGATCTTGGCGTCAAAATAATCCGCTAATGCCACTTCCTGCCCAACCTTGATCCGCGCGGCGTCAGGAGCCGAAAATTCAGCGACAACGATCAGCTCTTCGGTTCCCACGATGGTCGCCACCGGATCATACGCCTTAATTTCCTGGCCTGGCTTCAGCTCGATCTCGGAAACGCGGCCGGCATAGGGCGCGGTGATCTCCAAACTTTTGCGCTCCGTTTCCAGCCGCTCCAGAGCCAGCTGTGTACGCTCAACCTCCTTGGCGGCAATCGCCAGATCAACTGCCGGGAGTCGTTTTTCGCGTGCCTGCCGTTCTTGGAGCTCGGCCAGCTCGACATCGATCCGCGCCAAATCGATCTGGTACAGCAGATCGGTCTGCTCCAAGCGCGCCAATACCTGCCCTTGCTTGACCTCATCACCTGCCGCAGCGTCGATGCTGCCGATGCGCCCGTCGCGCAGAAAGAAGAGCTCATCCGTCAGCTTGGGCACGATGGAGGCCCGGCCGGTGACCGTGTCCAACAGATCACGACGCTCGACAGTTTTGAGATCTGCGGGGTCGTACGGCGTGCGGGTTGGAGCTGCGGTCGGGGTGGGTGGCTCTGCGGGCCGCACCGCAAGCTCCGGTCCGCAGCTCGGCACAAGCACAAGGATCAGCACCAGCAGCAGTGGACGAAATGGCATGCAGCAATTCCTTCGCGTCGATGGTCAGGCTAGTCGATTAAGCAGGCGCCACCACCTTAACACATGGTGTCAACTAACTGGGCAGCTGCCATAGTTCATGACGAGCCGCGGTGGATCAAGTTAACAGCAACAGTGCTCACATTATGTCCGACCGCTCCACGGGCGGTGACAATAGTGCTCACCTTATGTCCTGATTCTCGGTTTTTTAAGACCAAGCGCCGCCGGGAGCAAACAGCTCTTCGACGCAGGCATCCAGCACGCCGGTCTCATACACCAGATCGAGCACGGTGTAGCGACTCCGGATCGTTCGCGCTAGCCAGTAGCTTTCGCGCAGCTGTGCTTCAGTAATGTTGATCGCTTCCGGATCGGTCGGGCAGCCCGCAGCCTCCAGTAGCCCGCGCAGCTGATCAGCTGTCATAAGCTGCCGTTCCAGCTCCGCCCGGATCGCCGGCCAGCGCGCCTGAATCAGCAGCAGCCGCTCCCGTAGTTGTTCAGCCGTGATGTATTTGGCAAGCGTTTCCTCAACGGCATTCTCGGCGAGCTGTGGAATATCGTGCCCTTGCCGAACCATGCGCTCGACCTCTGCCCGTCCAGGCCAGGCGCGACAGCGCGCGTCAATATCGATCTCCGTCAGATCACGCGCCAGCACCCGCTCGTACAGCGCCGCGGCGGCGATCGTGCCGATGCCCACTTTGTAGCCATGCGGAATCGCCGGGTGACCATGACCCAATGCCTGCATCTCCCACAGGTGGCTGAAGCGGTGTTCGCTGCCCGAGGCAGGCCGTGATGATGCGCTGATCTGCATGGCCACGCCGGCCATGATCAGTCCCTCGAAAAGATGCTCAATCGTTTGGGGATCGCCTGCGTGCAGCCGCTCTGGATGGGCTGTCCATGCGCGCAGCGCATCCTGCACCAGCGACCAGGCCTGTGGGTCGATGGGCTCAATCCCGAGCCGATCCGCGATGATCCAATCGGCACCGGCCGTAATTTTGCCTAACAAATCACCATAGCCGGTCGAGTTCATCTGCGCCGGCGCCCGCA
>JADDQF010000082.1:0-8564 GCA_016781505.1 bacterium | reverse complement strand
CCATAGCCGGTCGAGTTCATCTGCGCCGGCGCCCGCACCAGCACGTCGAGGTCGGCGACCACCGCACGCGGCGCCGGGCAGGACATCGTTTGTTTAAAGCCAGCTTTGGTGATCGCCGCGCCAAAGGCGGTGTAGCCGTCCATGGATGCTGCCGTCCCGACGCACATATACTGCCGTCCGGCGCGATGCGCCGCAAGCTTGGTGATGTCGTTGAGCGTTCCGGAGCCGACCACGACCGGAATGGCGTTGGTTTGCTGTAACCGGCGCTCAAGCAGCTGCACGTTGTCGAAATCGGCGTATAGCGTGGGCTCGCCGGGGAAGATGATCGGCTGCTCGACCGTATGGCCAGCCGCCCGCAGCCGCTCGTCGACGGTTCGGCCTGCAACCGCAAACGTGTTTTCATCCGCAACGACGACCGCAGCTTCCTGCCCGAAACACTCGGCAAATGTTGAATCCACGGCAGCGAGCGCTCCGGCGCCGATCACCACCCGGCGCGTATCACTGGCTGCACGTAAGGCGGCATTAATTCGCTCGTAATCCATGGTTAGCCTTTGATATTCATGTTGGGTTATTGGCCCGGCATGGCGATCCGGAAGCTTTGACCCGCTTGGCGCCGTTTACCTCCAGCAGTAAATGGTTGAAATCAGCTGGTTTGCTGGTTGTTTGGCAGGCGGTCAGCAGCGCGAGCGACAAACAGCCAATCAGCACTAGCCGCACAAACGTCCCCAAAGGAGCTCTTATGCTCTTTTCGCCTCAAGATCATCCACGGGAGCGCCCAACTGCGGACGGTATGGCATCCAGACGCGCATCGGGCCGGCCTCGCGGTTGTCCCAGGCAAAATAGGGAATCGCCCGAATCGCGCACGGTTGCAGCGCCGGTGGTTCGGCGCGATACAACACGCCCTGCCAGTTTGCGGTATCGAGCGCAACAGCTTGGCCCGTCAGAACGGTTACGCCACCCAGCACGTCTGCTTCCGCCTGTGCTGTGAGGCCTGCCGGATCGTCCAGCACGATGCGATGGAGCGGCACGTCATGATCGGCCTGTTCGAGGCAGTAGATCAGGGGACCGCGCTGCAGTGCAGCCTGCCCCACGTCGGCCACAACATCGGGATGGGCATGACGCGTTTCAATCGGCATCGGCAAGTCCAGCACAACCGTATCACCGGCTTGCCATTCACGCTCGATCCGGACGTAGCCGTGCTCCAGGCTCTGTTCGAGGTCAATCGCGGTTCCGTTGACGCGTACCTGAGCCCCACTGCACCATCCGGGAATGCGCAGCCGCAGCCCAAAGGTCGCCGGGCCCTCCGACTCGACGCGCAATGTCACCGTACCGTCCCAAGGATAGTTCGTTTGCTGGTGCAGCACGACAGGAACACCAGCTACCTCCGTACGCGCAGCGCCGGCTATGTACAGATGAACTACGAGCTCGTTTGAGCTTTGGGCATAGATGTACTGGCCCAGCGACGCGAAGAGTCGCGCCAAATTGGGTGGGCAGCAGGGACAGGCGAACCACGGCTGGCGATGATGCTGGCCATTGCTGGCGAGCGGGTTATCGTAAAAGAAACGCTGACCGTCAAGCGTCACGCTGCTCAGCACACTGTTGTACAGCGCCAGCTCCATGATGTCGGCATACCGCCGGTCGCAGTCTAGCTGCAACATCCGCTGCGCCCAAAAGACCAGCCCGATCGCAGCACACGTTTCAGCGTACGCGCTCTCGTTCGGCAGGTCGTAGTCACCGGTAAAGCCCTCGTTGTGCTTCGACGTACCGATGCCGGCTGTAACATACATCCGCGTCGTGGTTAGGTGCTGCCACAAACGTTGACAGGTCGCCAACAGGCTCCGGTCACTATACGCTCCGGCGAGGTCAGCCATCGCGCAGTACAGGTACATCGCCCGTACCGCGTGCCCGACGACCTGATCCTGCTCACGCACGGGCCGATGGGCCTGGTGATACTCGTAGGTTTTGGCCCAGAAATCATCCGGATTGTCACCCCGAGCACGAGCTTCATCGTCAAAAAAATGCGGCTGCTGGCCGCGCTGCTCCACAAAGTAGCGGCTTAGCTCGAGGTAGCGCTCTTCACCCGTGGCCCGCGCCAGCTTCACCAGCGCCAGCTCGATCTCGGGATGGCCGCAGTATCCTTGGAGCTTTTCTGTTTCAGTACCGAATCTGTCCGCAATATGATCCGCATAACGCGCAACGATATCGAGCAGCGAACGCTTGCCGGTTGCCTCCCAATGGGCAACGCCCGCCTCCATCAGGTGACCGGCGCAGTACAGTTCATGCCAATCGCGCAGATTTTTCCAGCGATTTTGGGGATCAACCGAGGTGAACCAGGTGTTGAGGTAGCCATCCGCGTGCTGGGCCTGGCCGATGATCGCGATCACTTGATCGAGCAGCGCATCCAGCTGGAGGTCGGGATGCGTCGCCAGGCTGTAGCTGGCTGCCTCCAGCCATTTGCCGACGTCCGAGTCCCAGAACATCGTCGGCGTACCGCCCCAGACCCCACGCTGTGTCGCTTCTGCAGGCCACTGCCAGTTGGGACGAAACGCATCGATGCTGCCGACGCGGTGCAGCTCGCGATACAAATGGGCAAGCGTATCGGCTCGGTTCGTTCGGAGCCGAGGCGCCCAAAAGGCGTCGTCGATCGTGACTGCGGTGTGGGGCATCGGCGTTAAAGCTGGCTTGACCGCGACAGCTGCCGCGTGCGCAGGCTGTGTCGGTGTTGCGGGGAGTGAAGTTGCCAAAAGCTTCCTTCTTTCTTCGCGACGCTTGGAGGCGGAATGAGTCGTATCGGCAAGCACATGGGTGCCGATACGACTCCTAACGCCCGTTGAAAGGGTGCCGTCAGCCCGGAAAGCCAACCACCTCGTAGCTGCTCGCGGCCTTCCATGGAGCACAGCACCGGTTGATCGGCAAGGCCGTGCGTGGATCAGCCCTGCGCTTTGGCCAGGCGGATCACGTTCCAGGACATCGGCGGTAGTGAGGCCGAAAGCTGGCCCTGCTCAAGTCGCGCGTCACCGCGATTGTGCGGCACAACTTCGTTAGGCCGTTCAAGCGTGTTGTGGGCGAGGGGATCGGCATGCTCCAGCACGGTGTGCTCGACTACACGATACCCCCCCGTGGCCCGCAGGTCGCCCTCCAACGGCAGCGGATTGTCCTGGCCGCGATTTACGGCAAACACCGTCATCTCTTCACGTTCCTCGTCCAGCACCGCGACCGCATCCAGCAGCGGAATCGAGTCGAATGTTTTGTTCGCGTACTCGGGCGAGCGGACCTGCAGATTCAGCACCATGCCGCGGCCATAGCGCGAAGCATGCATAAGCGGATAGAAGGTCGCCTGCCGCCACGCGCCACTGCCAGTTACCGTTGTGATCGGGGCGATGGTGTTGACCAGCTGCGCGATACACGCAATCTTGACCCGGTCCGCATTCCGCAACAATGTAATCAGCATCAAGCCCACGACCAGCGCGTCTTCGTGGGTGTACGGCTTTTCAAACAAGGGCGGCGCGATCTGCCAGGGTTGATTCTTCATGATCTCGTGGTCGCTGGGGTTTTGATACCACACGTTCCACTCGTCAAAGGAGAGGTAGAGCTGTTTCTTGAGATGCTTCTTGGCACGCACATAGTCACAGATCGACGCGACCGAGCGAATAAAGTCGTCCATCTGGATCGTCTGGCCCAGGAACGTGCCCAGATCGTCATCTTTTTTGCGGTAGTACTGGTGGAGGGAAAGATAGTCCACGTACTCATACACATGATCGAGCACGGTCGCTTCCCACTGGCCAAAGGTTGGCATCTGCCGGTGAGAGCTGCCGCACGCCACGAGCTCAATCGTCGGGTCAACCCACTTCATCGACAGCGCCGTTTCCGCCGCAAGCCTGCCGTACTCGTCCGCCGTTTTGTGGCCCATCTGCCACGGACCATCCATCTCGTTGCCTAAGCACCAAGTCTTGATCTTGTGGGGCTCGGCATAGCCGTTGGCGATCCGCATATCGCTATACAGGCTACCGCCGGGATGGTTGCAGTATTCGACCAGACTGCGGGCCTCGTCAATGCCGGCGGTGCCGAGATTGACGGCCATGTTCACCTCGGTGCCGGCTCGCCGCGCCCACTCGCAAAACTCATCGGTGCCTACTTCATTGGTTTCAAGCGTCCTCCACGCTAGATCGAGCCGCCGTGGTCGCTGCGCTTTCGGGCCTACGCCGTCGCGCCAGTTATATCCCGAAACAAAGTTGCCGCCGGGATACCGCACGATCGGCGTACGCAGCTCCCGCACAATCTCGAGCACATCGCGGCGAAAGCCCATATCGTCTGCCGTCGGATGACCCGGCTCGTAGATGCCGCCATACACAGCTCGTCCCAGGTGTTCGATAAAGGAGCCGTAGATGCGGGGATCGATCTCGGCAATTCTGAACTCTGGATCCGCAATGATTTTCGCTGCCTGCATGGAATAGTTGTTCCTTTCAATCGTAGAAGTCTGCTTGGCTCAGGTGCTAACGCCCTGCTTGCAGCACCACCGTGGCGAGCGAGTGCGGCGGCAGCTCCACCCGATACCCGGCGCCGTCGCGCGACACGTTGAGTGGCACCGGAGCAACTCGGTTGGGCTCGTCCACGCTGTTGGTCGCCCGGGGACTGTCCGCTGCAAGGAGTTGTCCGCTTGCCGTTCCCATCCCGTCCACACCGGCGATCTGCACACTGGCCGGCTGATCCCAGTGGCGATTGATCAAAGTCACGGCGATGCCGTTGTTGCTTTGGGACGCCGTCGCGCTCACCGCGCTCGAGCCATTCGCTAAGCTGGAGCCATGAGCGATATCAACCGGCAGCGCCGTTGCGCCGAGGTGCGGCTGGTGTAAGCGCAGCGCATGGTAGGTCGGGGTTAACCACATCTGGGGCCCATCGGTCATCACCACGGCTTGCAGCACATTGACGATCTGAGCCAGGTTGGCCAGCGTCAGAACATGGCACTGCCGGTGAAAGCCTTCCAATGCGATACCGGTAGCCACTGCATCGCGCATTGTGTTGGCCTGCTCATACGTGATCACCGACCGGCATTCGGCCGCGCCGCGTGGTCCCCAGGGCCGTGCCTCGGGATGCCACACGCCCCATTCGTCAAGCGCGATCCCGATCCGATGCCGCCCACCCGTTGCATCCGCGATCACTTCCGCGGTATGGCGCACCACAGCTTCGGTCGCCGCGGCATCATCCAACAGCGCGTAATACTCTTCTTCGCTGAAATCGGTCTCGGGGCCGCCCAACACCCAGTAGTAGTGAATCGCAAGATGATCCATCAACTTGATGTGCGGCCCGAGCTCGGCCAGCAGCTTGTGATTCCATTCGGCCTCGATACCTTTGGCAAAGGGTCGCGGCTCTTCCAGTCCGACCGCAACCAGCTCGGCGGTTGGGTCGACATGTCGCAGCATGGTCGCATAGCGGCGAAACTCTTTGGCATACTGCACCGCGTCGTAATTGCCGCCACAGCCCCAGCTTTCATTACCTACGCCCCACAGCTTAACCCCGAAGGGCTCGGGCGAGCCATTCGCCGCCCGTTCCCACGCCAGTGTCGTGCGCACCGCGCTATTGCAGTATTCCAGCCAGTCGGAAAGCTCCTGCACTGAGCCGCTGCCCATGTTGCCGGCAAGATACGGCTCGGCGCCCAACAGCTTGCATAGCTGCAGGAACTCGTGCGTACCGAGGCTGTTATCGTCTTCCACCTGCAGCCCACACGACATGCCGAGCCGGACCGGCCGACTTTCAGCTGGGCCAATGCCATCCCGCCAATGATAATGGTCGGCGTAGCAGCCACCCGGCCAGCGCAGGAGCGGCACCGGCAGCGCTTGCAGCGCCTGGAGCACATCGCTACGAAAGCCATCTTGATGGGGGATTTCGCGCTCGCGCGTACCGACCCACAGGCCCTCGTAACAGCAGCGCCCAAGGTGCTCGGCGAAATGGCCGTACAGCCGGGGTGAGATCGTGCCGATGGGGCTATTCGTCCGAATCGTGAGCATCGTATCTTGCATCGGTCCTCCTCCCTACGAGATGCGTAAGCAGCCACAAGCAGACGTCAAAGATTCATTTGGGGAGGCACCTCATTGTGATCCTGGTCATTGTGTTGTTGGCCGGCACAGCCTTAATTTTGGTGCAACAAACCGGGGCAGGCACTCTCGGTGTCAGCCTGTCGTTAGCATTAGCTTTTATGTTTCGACGGCTTGGCCCAAAACCACACGCCATCGTGGATATTCGTGTTAGCGCCCGCCCATACCCGTCATGCTGATACCCTCAACAATGCGCCGCTGGAAGATGGCATACAGAATCAGCGGTGGCGTGGTGGCCAGCGCTGCCGCCGCCATGGTGATACCGCGCTGCACATAGTTGCCCTGGCCCAGAACCTGGAGGCCGACCGGCAATGTCAGCATATTGCGATCGCTCAAGATCACCAGTGGCCAAAAGAGATCGTTCCAGTTCGCCAAAAAGGTAAAGATGCCCAGCGCCACCAGCGCTGTTTTGACGAGCGGCAGCGCGATCTGCCAGTAGATGCGGAAGCGTCCTGCGCCGTCAACCACGGCCGCCTCCTCCAGCTCCTTGGGCAGGCTCAGGAAGTGCTGTCGCAGCAAAAAGACGCCGAAGACGTTCGCGCCATGCAGCCAGATCACGCCGTTGTAGCTGTTGAGCCAGCCGAGGTTGCGCATCAGCAGGAAGTTCGGGATGAACGTAACAGCGCCCGGGATCATGAGGCTGGTCAGCAGCAGAAAGAAGATCGCGTCCCGGCCGGGAAACTCTAACCGTGCATAGGCGTAGGCGGTCAGCGAGCAGATAAAGAGCACCAGCGCAGTAACCGAAGTTGCGACGACAAGGCTATTGATCAGCCAGCGGAATACGGGCAAAGTCGGGTCGCTCATAATCCGCTGAAAGTTGCCAATCGTTGGCGTTTCCGGAATCCAGCGGATCGGCCACACCATGGTTTGGGCCTCAGGCGTGAAGGCCTGCGAGAACATGTACACGACCGGCGCGAGCGTGAAGATGACGCCAATTATAAGGGCGACGTAGAGCAGCGCCTTCCAGATCGAGATACGTGGCGCAGCTGAAAACCTTCGTGTAGCCACTGCCATGATCTACCTCCTAGTAGTGGGACTCATTACGCATGAGCCGGAACTGAATCAGCGTGACCGCGATCATGATCAACGCCAGGACCACGGACATGGCGGAAGCGTAGCCCAGCCGAAAGAAGGCCCAGGCTTGCTGGTAGAGATACAGGGTTACCATGCGCGACTCGTGGCCGGGCCCACCACCCGTCATGATCGCAGGTTGACCGAAAACTTGCATTTGGCCGATAAACTGCGTAACGGCGACAAAGAGCATCGTCGGCTTCAACAGCGGCAGCGTAATCCTGGTGAAGGTCTGCCACGGCCCCGCACCATCGATCTTGGCAGCCTCGTAGAACGACTCAGGGATCGATTGGAGGCCGGCCAGGAACACGAGCATGGGCGCCCCGAACTGCCACCAGATGGTGGCCAGGGACATTGATGGAATCACCAGGTCAGCAGTGCCCAGCCAGACTAACCGCGGTCCACGCAGAACGTCCGTGATGTAGTAATTGAGCAACCCGCGGGTCGGGTCGAAGACGCGTGCCAGCACGAGCGCCATGACCGAAACCGAGAGAATGACGGGAATGTAGAACATCGTCCGGAAGAAGTTGCGTCCCCTGATATCTTGTTTGACTGCCACGGCCGTAGCGAGCGAAACAAGAATGATTCCGGTCATGGTGAGCGCTGCAAAATACACGGTGTTGCGCAGCGACTTCCAAAAAACGGGATCCGCCATCAGCGCCGTGTAATTATTGAAGCCGATCCAGCGCTGCGTGGTCGCCATGATCTTCCAATCGTAGAAGCTCATGCGCAGACCCGAAACAATGGGCCACAGCAGAAAGACGGCGAAGAAGATCAAATGCGGCAGGATAAAGAGGTAGTTCGGGAGTTGCTTGCGCAGCCTGCGCGCTTGCTGCTCCCGTGCAGCCTGCCGTACGATGTCTTGACGCCCCGGTGTTGTGATTGCCATATCTACCTCACTCTCGGCACTGCGTGCGGGGAACGTCCCCGCGCGCAGCCCAATCCACTAGCCGCGGTCGAGAATCGACTGAACTGCTGTGTGCGCCTCGTTCATTGCCTGGTCTGCCGGTGTCGTCCCGGACAGCACGGCACTGAAGGCCGCCTCGTACGCCGTAACGATCTCGTTGATCGCCGGATGGGTTTGTCCAGCCTTGCCGATCTCCTGGAACTGCTTGCCGGCCACCGAAACCGACGGAATATCCGTAACCGTCTGCTTGCCCTGCACGGAAACACGCGCGGGCACCTGGCCGGACGTTGCCCACGTCTCGCCGTTGTTGGACAGCCAGACGATCAGATCCCTGGCCGCCTGCAGATTTTGTTCCTGCACGCCCTGAGGAACAACCATCATGTGCGAGTCGTACCTGACCGCCTGCTTCCCGTCCGGCGCAAGCGAGTTGATGTACATGGGCTGCATGACCTCGGCCGCCTCCGGATTGTCCTTGAAGAAGTTGAGCGACCAGG
>JADDQF010000104.1:40945-60462 GCA_016781505.1 bacterium | reverse complement strand
TGGGTTGCGAACGTACCACGAACCGTGAATGCTCCTTCACGCTGGGGTCTGTTCCCGTCGCTATACTTTGTGACAAAGAGAACAAGTTCACTCAAAGTGAGGCACACAATGAACGCGATGAGAAATGCGAATGTCACGGGTATTGTCTGGCTGCTGGTCCGCTTATACGTCGGCTACGAATGGTTAATGGGGGGCATTGAGAAGGTTTTTGGTGAGGGTAGTGTGGTCTGGGTTGGAGCGAAGGCTGGCACTGCCGTCGCCGGTTTTCTTAAGGGAGCAATCGCAAAATCCGCACTGGCCGAGGGATTCGACCCAATTAAGACCCCGCACCCCGCGGTTCAAGAATGGTACGCCATTCTTATCCGCGACGTATTCTTGCCCAACGCTGCTCTGTTCAGCTACCTGATGGCCTTTGGTGAATTGCTGGTCGGCCTCGCGCTGATCCTCGGAATCTTCACGCGCTTTGCCGCTGCCATGAGTGTAGTGATGAGCTTGTCCCTTTTCCTGGCTGGCGCAGTGAGTACTATCCCGCAGCTGCTAACGCTAAGCATGATCATCATGCTTGTTGGCACTAACGCTGGGCGTTGGGGTCTCGACTACGTCGCCTGGCCACTGGAGGTGAAACTTTTCCGCGCCGCTCAGGAACGTTTCGCTCCAACCGCTCACCCCTCCTAGAGCTCAGTGTATTCACCCGGTATTGCCTCGGACACCGGACGGCTTCCTCAACCGTCCAGTAATTTTCTCGTTTCGGCACCTGCTAGCATAGCTAAACCCTGCATGGGCTTACACGTATCGCTTCGCTAGCGACGAGGGCACAGCTGGGTTCGCTTTTCCAGCAGCATCTGCATCTTTGCCAACAGTCGAGCTACGTCGATGGGCTTGGTTTCGTAGTCGTCGCACCCGGCGACAAGGCTCTTCTCGTGGTCTCCGGCCATAGCGTGAGCCGTGAGAGCGATGATAGGAATCTGGGATGTCAGCGGCGCTGCCTTGAGCTGGCGTGTCGCCTCCCAACCATCCATGACCGGCAGGCTAATGTCCATTAAGATCAGGTCCGGTCGGCTTGACTGCGCCAAAAACACGCCTTGCGCACCATCGTGGGCAATAGCCACTTCGTAGCCACGCCGCTCCAAGCGCCGCGACAACATATCGCGGTTCATCTCATTATCTTCCACAAGCAAAATTTTCGTCACGCTTCATTCCTTTCTTTATCACACCACAGGGGCGGCACATAACATAGCTACCAAGTCACGTATCTGATGGAGCAGTACCTCAGACCGTACGCTCCCTCTCTGATTATAGAAAGATCCTGCTTACCCAACTGTCGCGCGAGCTTGCCGTCGAGCCGATACAAGCGATTGCCGCCAATGTGCGTGCCAACTCGTTCGAGGCCAAAGTTCTTCCAGCAACCCTTAGCCCCATCATGTTGCGGCTGCCTCCACCACTACCGTTGCGGCAGCAGCGCCCTCTCCTTGGAGACCTACCGTTCCGAGTAATTGAATGAATGCCTCAACAACGCGTGGCGCAAACTGTCGTCCTTTTTGCCGCTCTAACTCGGCTACGGCCTCTGCAACCGACCACGCTGGCTTGTATCGCCGCTCATGTGTGAGCGCATCAAACACATCCACCACCGCCACAATTTGGCCGGCGAGCGGAATTTCGTCGCCACGAAGGCCGTATGGATAGCCGGAACCGTCCCAACGCTCGTGGTGGGTCAAGGCAATTTGCTCAGCCAAGCGCAGGATCGGAAACTGGCTGCCCGAAAGCATGTTGGCCCCAATGACGGCGTGTGTCGTGATCACCTCAAATTCCGCGGCGGTTAGCCGCCCCGGCTTGAGCAAAATATGATCAGGAATGCCGATCTTTCCGATGTCGTGCAGCGGGGCGGCCCTCCGAATCATCTCCACGTCGGCCGCTGGCAGCCCAAGCAGCTCCGCTAATTGAGCAGATTGGTGCCCGACTCGATTCGTATGGTGGCCAGTGTCGTCATC
Organism: bacterium; assembly: GCA_016781505.1. Classification (GTDB taxonomy): domain Bacteria; phylum Chloroflexota; class Chloroflexia; order Chloroflexales; family Kallotenuaceae; genus LB3-1. The sequence goes on along the minus strand of JADDQF010000104.1, from coordinate 58,474 downwards.
GCGGTACTCAGCAGCCCGAGCGAGCAGCTGCAGCACTTCCATCTGGGCTTGCTCCAGCTTATCCGTCCGTTCACGCACCTTCTCTTCCAGGCGCTGGTTCTCGTTCTCCCGCGAAAGATGGAGGAAGCGCGTTTCGAGCAAGTTTTTGATGCGCAGCAGCGTCTCGACACGCTCAAGTGGCTTGGTGAGAAAATCCTTCGCTCCATAAGCCAGGGCGCGCTGCTTCGCTTCCATCGAAATATCTGCTGTAAGCACGAGGATCGGCAGGTAGGCCTGTGTGGGCAGGCTGGAGGTAACCTGCTGCAAAATAGTAAATCCATCCAGCTTGGGCATATGCAGATCCAGAAGGATCAAATCCGGCTGAAAGTGGGCGCAGAGCGCTAGCACCTGCTCCGGTTCGACGGTACTTTTGACGTTAGCATAGCCTGCTCGTGCCAAAATCCGCTCCAACAGGTCGATGTTGGTTTGCTCATCATCTACAACAAGAATACGAGCGTGTTCAAGGCTGTTGATCGCCATAAGCTCTCCTTGGCAAAATATCCGCTTAACCGTATCACTTTAACAGGCTCGCGCGGTCATATCGTGTTTGACGCGAACGGAGGCATGCCCTCAGCCTTCGCTTGGTCTAACGCTAGCGGAAGGCAGACCGTGAAGGTGGATCCGACATTCACCGTGCTGGTCACACTAATAGTGCCGCCCAACAATGCGCAGAACTGTCGGCACAACGCCAATCCCAACCCCGTCCCGCCGTACTGCCGCGTCATGGATGCGTCCGCCTGCACAAATTCCTCAAACACCTGTCGCTGCTGCTCCGCCGTCATGCCAATCCCCGTGTCCGTCACCACACATTCCAGCGACGCCCCGCGGGCGGTCGGCACTCGTTTCACCGTCAGGGTGATCGTCCCCGTCGTCGTGAACTTCGCGGCATTCGACAGCAGGTTAAACAGGATCTGGCGCAGCCGCGTTGGATCGCTGTACATTACACCAAGGTCGGGCGCGCACTGCACCTCCAAGTGATTATCGTTCTTGGCCAGCAGCGGGCGCACTGTCCGCACGACTTCTTCAATCAGCGGCGCCACAGCAAAGGACTCGCACGTCAACCGCATCTTGCCCGCTTCGATCTTCGATACGTCCAGGATGTCGTTGATCAACGTGAGCAGATGTGTCCCCGCGCTCTGGATGTGCGCGAGGTCCGGCACTGCCTCCTCCCACCCTTTCTCCGGCGTCGCCTCCTGCAGCATCTCGCTGTACCCGATGATAGCATTGAGTGGGGTACGCAATTCGTGACTCATGGTCGCCAGAAAGCTGCTTTTCGCCCGGCTTGCGGCTTCTGCCGCTTCCTTAGCTTGGTATAACTCTGCCTCCACCTTTTTGCACTCCGTAATATCCCGCACAATGGCCAGGATTTCGTCCTCCCCACAAACCACGATCCGCGCCTCGTAATAGCCCAAGTCGGCGTCCGCGGGCAGCTGATACTCGAAGAGCTGCACCTCGTTGGTCAGCAAGGCTTGCTGTATATAGTGGACCGTTTGCTGTGCCACGCTGGGCGGCATCACGTCCCGCACATGCTTGCCTAAAAAATCACGCCGCGGCAGCAGCAAATCCCGCTCTCTTTCCGCTTTAAAGGCCAAAAACCTGCCTTCAAAGTTGAGCTTGAAGATTAAATCCGGTATGGCGTCGATCAAGGCCCGATTTTGTGCTTCACTTTTACGCAGCGCTTGTTCCGCTCGCCGTCGTTCATCAAGCTCCTGCTCCATTTTGTGCACAACAGCTTCGAGTTCCAGCTTAAGCTGGGCATCCTGAATGCGCAGCCGCACAAGCCGCAGAAACACGCGGAGTCTGACGAGCAGCACCAGCAGCGCAAGCAGCGCTGCCTCGAATAGCACAAAGGCGAAGTGGACCCAGTCTCCACCGGGAACGGCCGCCCTGGCGACGGCGGCCAACGCAACCAGGGCGACAACCAGCACCAGCACAAACCAACGGACAGATGCAAAGAAACATGCCGTGGCGATCACGATCAAGGCAACATGCATCGCCTGCATAGGCTCGGCCAGCAGGTACAGGTGGCAGAGCGGATTCAGGAGTACCAGGAGCGCAATGCCGGCGGCGACACGATGCGCATACAAGACTGGCATGGACCACCGGCGGAGCGCGTAGTTCAGCACGAAAAGGGTAAGCGCCGTAGCCGCAGCTAAGGCAACCATTGGATTGCGCCCGGGCGGCGGAAGCAGCCAGGCATGGCTCACCGCAAAGATCACGAAGAGCGTCCCGGTTCCCAATGTAACCGGACGCAAACTTTCATACACAAGTCCGTCGAGCGCGGGACGCGCGTCTGCTTGCCCGCGTTTCAAGCCCGACGAGCGCGCCATGGTGTTGGCGGCAGTATGTGCGTCCTTACTTACTGAAAAATCCATACTTGAACGGCTGCTCGTGGAGCGAGATCCTGACCAGGACTTTCGCGAACCTGCATCATAAGCCAACAAACTTGCGCCAGCAGGAGCTTCCTTGTTGCTTCGGTCGCCGGTTGCACCGGTTGGGCCTGCGGCTGATTACGAGTGGCAGTCCACGCTTGCTTCATGCTGATGATTCTCGGCTTGCTGGTCACTGAGGCGACCACAAGATGAAGGCACTCCTTGTGTTCCAGCTCCGCCGGCCCCCGGTTAAGGACTCGTCTCCCAAACTGCAAGCGTGGCCGGCGCATCCTTCACCGACGTTCCAAACCTGCATTGGTCACCGCCCGGCTGCAGGGGCAGAATCGCCGGGAAGCAGGGTGCCGGTCGGGTGAAGGGCACATGCCGGCAAGCGCACTGTAAATAGCGAGCCGATGCCGGGACTGCTCTCGACGCTGATCGTCGCGCCCATTATCTCGCACATACGCCGCGTCAACGCCAAGCCGAGGCCCGTCCCGCCGTACTTGCGGGTGATGGACGCATCCGCTTGCGAAAACTCTTGAAACAGGGCCTGCATCTGCTCCGGCGTCATTCCAATCCCTGTGTCGGCGATGCGAAACACGACCCAGTCGCGCTCGTCGGTCAGCTCGCGAGCCACATCCAGGGTAATGGTGCCCCCGTGCGTGAACTTAGCGGCGTTACTCAGCAGGTTGAAGAGCACTTGCCGGACTTTGATCAGGTCGGCATAGACCCGGCCGAGCTGGTCAGGGCGGCGCAGGACGAAGGTGTTGGCGTGCTGCTCGACCAGTGGGTGGATGGTATCAACCACCGAGTCGAGCAGCGAGCACAGGTCGAAGGACTCGAGATATAACTCCATTTTGCCGGCCTCGATCTTGGACAAGTCGAGGACATCGCTGATCAAGGCCAGCAAATGCGTGCCGGCGGTGCGGATTTTCTGGAGGTCGGGCACGAACTGCGTGTGGTTAAGCTCCTCGAACTCCTCCTGGAGTAATTCACTATAACCAATGATCGCGTTGAGCGGCGTGCGCAGCTCGTGGCTCATGTTGGCCAAAAAGGCGCTCTTGGCCTGGCTGGCCGCTTCCGCCGCTTCCTTGGCTTTCCGGTCGCTCACATCGCGGGTGTTGAGCACCAGGCCAGAGATTGTGGGATCGTGAAGGAGGTTGCTGCCAACGGTTTCGACCTGCAACCAGGAGCCATCATGCCGGCGCATGCGCCATTCGGCCAGCGTAGTGCCGCTTTCGCCGCCGGTGACCCTGTTTAAAAAGGTGTCTACCACCGGTTGATCCTCCGGGTGGACGACGGCGATCAGCTCGGCGCCGACCAATTCACCGGGGTCGTACCCTAACAGGCGCTGAACCGCAGGGCTCTGGTATTGGATGATGCCCGCGTCATCGATGATCGTAAGCACATCTGACGAGTGCTGCACCAGGGAGCGCAGGCGTGCTTCGCCCTGCCGCCGATGCAGATCCTCGGTCAGAGCCGCGGTTTCCAGCGCCAGCGTAACTTCAGCTCTGAGCGAGAGCAACGCGTCCTTCAGGTCCGGCGGCAGGTCCCCGCCACTGTTCGCCATGAGCGCGCCCTTGATTTCGTCCTTGAACAGCAGCGGTACCACGACGGTGGAGCCTGGCATAAGGGCAACGCCTACCACAGCCTGCATCTGCGCGGCGTCATGCTGTTTGATTTCGTAGGCCTGATGCGACAAGAACCAGCTACGCCGCGGCTCGGGCAGGTCATGCGGGCTGAAGTGCGCGCCGACAGCGTGGTTTCCTTCGGCGCCGGCAGCCGCTACCAGGTGGAGGCGCTCGGATGAACCCTGCCACAGGGTTACCTGCACGTCGGACTTCGGTTTGAGTAAGGCGAGCGCGGTATCGAGGGTCACGGCGTAAATTGTCGGCGGATCGGTAGCAGCCACGAGCCGCGAACCAGCCGAGCGTAAGATCCGCTCACGCGCCAGCGTCCGGTCGTGCTTTGTCAGCATCCCGGCCACGAAGTAATTCATGCCCGTGACAAGCAGCAGGCCGGGCACCTCCGCAAGTACCTGTGGAGACATTCCCGCGGGTGCTGAGAGTGTAACGCCACCAAGGAACGCGGTGAGGTAGCAGAGCAAGATCAGCAGCACCCGGCAAGCCGGCCGGTAGAACGATCGGAAGATGAGACCGGCATACACCAGGCCAAGGACCTGCGACGCCTCGCCGACCGCTACGATAGCCGCAAGCACCACGAGTCCTTCAACGATGTCCCAGCCGATCGGGAGCGTTCCTGAGCGGTACTGCCTGACCCGCAGCCAGCAGAGCGTCACCAGGCCAAGACCCGCGGCTGCGCGCAGTGGCGGGCTGGCGGTGCTGCCCAGCATAACGACGGAGATAATGACGACCGCCCAGAAGAAGTTGACCAGGAGAAATATCCAACGGAACCGGTCAAGGAGTTCCGCAGGCGGCGCGAACAGCCGCCTGCGCGGGACTGATATGTTGTTGCCGCGACGAATGGCCCGCAACATAGCGGCAGGACTTGTCCACGGGCGGTGAGCCGAAGGTAACGCAAGGGCACCATCCGCCAGATCCACGCTCGTGGGCTCCTGAATTAAAGGTTCAAGCATATGGTGTACCTCGCCGCTGTGCGGGCGTTCCAACATGCACACGGCACGCATAATTGGCATGGAGCGTGGGCCGCCCGACGACGCACATTCCCCCCTTGTAGGCCGCTTGAGCAGAGCTGTTGCTTGCAAGCCAAGCCTGCCTGTCGCTCCGGCCAACCCGCACTACGCAAGCTGATCACCAGCGATCCATCACGCTGATACACAGTGGCTGCCCCTGCGTTCCAGGGATTTTCGCTGGCAGTAAACACTAGCTACGGGTGCGATTAAAAGAGGAATATGTTGCTCGCGAACCAGGCCGGATAGTGCTGCTGCGGTGCCAGACTTGCGGAGAGTGGAGAACCGCAGGTCACACCTATCGTTCACGGGAATATTCATCCTAAGTGTAACGTTGCCCGCTCCAAAGCGTGATAGTACTCTGGTACCAGACAGGCATAGGAATTGGGCCGATACGAATCATATCCGTCACGGCTCCTGCTTTGGTACTGACGGCACGTTCAGCAAGTCGGCGATGCGCGCGACAAGCTCCCGCAGCACAAATGGCTTGACGAGATACGCCTGGACGCCACTCTCCAGGCCCATTTGGACTTCGGCCTCCTGGGCCAGTGCCGACAAAATCACGATTGGGATCGTGGCCGTGGCAGCGTCGGCGGCGAGCGCGCGGGCTACTTGCAGCCCGGTGAGACCGGGCATCATCACGTCCAAGACCACGAGATCGGGGTGTTCTTGTCGGATGATGCTCAAGGCGGTATCGCCGTCTCTCGCCTCCAAAACCGTGTAGCCGCGTCGGTGCAGCGTAAAGGAGATCAGGCGCCGAATGTCCTGCTCGTCATCCGCAACCACAATGCGTTGGCTCATGCAGCACCTACATCACAAAGTTCCGTGACATCCGCAAGGAACACCGTGCTGCTCGCCCCAGGATGCGTCTGCAAAGCGACTACTTCATCCAGTGGCGCTGCCACGGAGACCCGATTGCGCCCCGCCTGTTTGGCCTGGTAGAGCGCCTGGTCGGCTGCGGCGACCAGGGCTTCCGGTTGCAGATCCGGTCGGAGTCGCGCCGCCGCAACCCCCATGCTGACGGTGACGCAGGGACCGACACTTGAACGCGCATGGGCGATTGCCTGGGCCGCGACTGCGTCACGCACACGCTCGGCCACGACGGCAGCACCCCCAAGATCCGTGTTTGGTAACAGAATCACGAATTCTTCGCCGCCGTAACGTGCCACCAGGTCCCTGGGTCGGCTTGCCGCATGGACAAGCGCACCGGCCACCCGTTGCAAGCAGGAGTCACCATGCGGATGTCCATAGGTATCGTTGAAGGCCTTGAAATGATCGACATCTACCAGGATGAGCGACATTGACGTTGCAGCTTGGATCGCCGTACCCCATTCCTGATGTAACACCTTGTCGAACTGCCGGCGATTGGCAATCCCGGTTAACCCGTCCACGGCGGCAAGCTGGGCTAACTGCTCATTTGCTGCGGCAAGCTGTTGTGTCACCCGCAGCAACTCCTGCTCGCGCGCCTTGCGGCGGTCCATCTCATGCTTCAAGTGCAGCGCCGAGCGTACCCGCGCAAGCAGCTCCACCTTGTTGAGCGGCTTGGTGATATAGTCCATCGCGCCTGCGTCGAAGGCGACCATCAAGAGCTCTGCCTCGGTTCGTCCGGTGATCATGATGATCGGCAGATCTTCAAGATAGGACCGTGCTTTGATTCGCCGGCAGGCTTCGATCCCATCGATCTCGCCCATCGTGACGTCCATCAGCAGGAGGTCAACCGGTGAGACATCACACGCAGGGTCATCCATGCCCAGCTGAGTGAAGGCTTCGCGCGCCGATCGGGCCGTGAGCACATCCGGATAACCTGCCTTTTTCAGGATAAAGGCGAGCAAACCTTGAATATCCCGTTCGTCGTCAACGATGAGTATCCGCATGAGCTATCTCCATAGTGTGCTTAGAAGAGGTTAATAGTGTTGCTGCGCGTGCCGGATGCGACGGGGTTCGCTCGGGGCTCCAAGCTAGGCCATCGGCAAGGTGACGCTGAAGGTGGAGCCGCGACCCGGCGTGCTCGCCACGGCCACGCCCCCGCCATGCAGCTCCACCAACGACTTCACGATCGCCAGCCCCAGGCCCGTCCCGCCAACTTCCTGCGTCGTCCGGTTGCGCGCCCGAAAGAACTTGGTGAAGAGCTGGGCTTGCTCCTCCGCCGCCAGACCGATCCCCGTGTCCTGCACCTCGATCCGTACCTGCGTCGGTTCGTGCGTCGCCGCAATCACGATATGCCCCCCCTTGGGCGTGTACTTGTGCGCGTTCGACAGCAGATTGGTCAAGACCTGCGTGATGCGGTCGCCATCGGCCGAGATCAGCGGCAGCGTCGGCGCCAGCTCCAGCTTGAGCCGCTGGTCTTTGGCCTCCAGCTGCGGCCGCAGCGTGGTCGACACCCGGCGCACCAGCTGCGCCACATCCACCGGCTGCCGCTGCAGCTCGATTTTGCCCGCCTCGATCCGCGATACGTCCAGCAAGTCGTTCGTCAGCGTCACCAGCCGGTCGGCGTTGGTCTTGGCGATCTCCAAAAAGTCCCGTTGGTCCGCCGTGATATCGCCCACTTCCTCGTCCAAAACAAGATCAATGTAGCCTTTGATCGAGGTCAGCGGCGTGCGCAGCTCATGCGACACCAGCGACACAAACTCCGACTTCATCCGGTCCACTTCGCGCTCGTGGGTGATATCGCGGAACACGTACAAGCGCCCGAGGTGCTCCGTGTCGGCCCGCCGCACCGGCGTCGAGAAGAGCTCGAGCTCGCGCTGCACCGGCGACTGCTGCACCACGATCTCGCGGAATGTCCCTCGGGCATCGCCGGCACCGTCGCTGTGCTGCCCGTCCTGCCCCTGCATTGAGGCCGCCTCCGCAAAGACCCGCTGGAGCTCGCCCTCCAGCTCCGTCAACCGCCGGCCGACCACCTGGTCCGTGCCCACGCCGAAGAGCTCGCTGAAGCGACGGTTCACGGTCAGGAAGCGGTGGTCCGGCGCGACCAGCGCCATGCCCTCGCTGGTCGCGTCCAGCACCGCATTGCTTTCGCTGTGCGCCTTTTCGGCCTGGTAATACTGCGCCTCGAGCGCCGCCACCGTCTGCACCACCTGCTCTTCGGCCCGCTTGCGCTTGGTGATGTCACGCGCCACCCAGATCACCGTGTCGTCCAGCATCGGCGAGACCGCCGCCGCGAACCAGAGCGCCTGCCCGTCGACCTCCAAGCAGTATTCGGTGTGCACTGTGTGCTGGGTGGCCAATGCCCGTTGGATGCAGCGCAGGAACAGCTCAGCTTGCTGCGGCTGAAAGACCTCGTGCAGCGTCTTGCCGACGTAGTCCACCCCGACCTGCTCCGTCAGCACCGGCTGGGTCGGCGCGACCTTGCGATAGCGCCCATTGGCGTCAAGCACAAAGATGTTATCGGTCATCGCCGCGAAGAGCGCGCGCAGCTCCGCCTCGGAGGCTTGCAATTTCACCTCCGCTTGGCGCCGCTCAAGCTCGCTGCCGACCCACTGCGCCATGAGCTTGAGAAACTCTTTGTCGGCGCTGGTAAACGCGACCGGATGCGGCTGCAGGCTGGAAAAGGCCAGGGTGCCGTACACGACGCCGTTGACCACAATCGGCGTGCCGAGGTACGCTTCGAGATGGAAGATCGCATAGCATGGTCGCGCTTGCAGCTTCGATTCAGCGACATGTTCGACTGCGACTGGACCACCAAGCCGTAGGGCTTCTGCACAGTAGGTGTCGCCGAGATCATAAGTGCTGCCCGACATCACGGCCGCATCGATATCCACTGCGTGCATAATTTCGTAGCGCTGCCCGGCCACTTCACCGACCACCCCGATATCCAGGTTAAACTCCTGGCAGCCCATGGTGAGCAGGCGGTGGATCTTGTCGTCGAAGCCGAGATGATGGGCAGCGGCGACATCATACAAGTTGCGCAGACGCTCTTCGGCGCGCTTGCGCTCGGTGAGGTTGCTGCCGACGCTGATGATATATTCGGGTTTGCCCTCACCGTCAAGCAAGGCCGTATTCGCCCAAGCGATCACGCGCCGCTCCCCGGTGCGGCTGACCAACCACGCTTCACGCTGATTTGGGAACTGATCCGCGTGGATCGCTTTTAGCCCAGATTGGGCCAGCGCCGGATCACCGGAGAAGAGCGCAAGGCTCCAGAAATGCCGGCCGCGCACTTCATCGAACTGGTAGCCGGTTGTTTGCTCGCAGGCATGGTTGAAGCGGACGATGCGTCCCTCCGCGTCCAACACCACGACAAGCGCTCCGGTAGTATCGAGCACCCCGGCATTGAAATTGCGCTCCTGCCGCAACCGTTCCTCGACCTGCTTGCGCTTCCGCACATCACGATTGACAACAAAGCTCGCTCCGGCGACGAGCGTGATCGCCAGCAGGCTACCCGCGCTCCCAAGAAAAAGCGTACTTTGGCTCCGCGCCGCCGTTTGCACTGACCGCTCTTCGAGCAACCGCTGTTCTTCAGCTCGCATCTCTTGAATGATTTGGCGAATCTCATCCATAAGACGCTTACCACGGCCAGTTGCAAGCATGTGCGACGCGGTATCAAAACCTTCAGTACGCCGGAGCTCGATCGTTTCCTGCGTGAAGGCTAATTTTTGGATGATCAAGGGCTCAAGGATGGCGAGCCGTCGCTGCTGTGCCGGGTCATCGGCGATTAATACGCGCAGCCGTTTGGTTTCCGGCTCCACCATCTGTAACCCTGACTGATACGGTTCCAGATATTGTTCTTCGCCGGTGAGAATGAACCCGCGTTGTCCCGTCTCAATATCCTTAAGCTCGGACAGAATATCGTCAAGCTCAGACAGGACTTGGTAGGTATGCGTAACCTGAGCCGAATTCTGGTTAAGTTGCGCCATACTCCGATAAGAACCAAGGCCGACCAGCACCATGAGCAGCAGCCCCACCACGAATCCAGCCGTTGTTTTTCCAATGCGGTAGAAGGTCATGAGTAATCTCTTGGTATGCCGCGCACGTTCAGCACGATGGGACGCGCTGACGCACACGCCGTTGTACACGGGTGACTAAATGGCGATTAAGCAGTCCTTCAAAAATGTTTAACATCCTGTGTCGCGCCTGAGCGAACGGCCAGCGGTTGAGGCGGCGGGACTCGCTGGCAATGCAGCACATGCAGATTGTATGGCTGCTCCGGCAGTGATCGGCGGGGAGCTGGCAATGGCGGAGCTGGTATCGGCCTATGCATGCCACGATTGCCTTACCTGCTTGCTCCGGCAATTTCGGCAGCACGTTCCGTTACGTTCCGCGCTCTAAGCAGGTATTGTACGCCGCGGCGGTTGGATGTCATTGGACAGGTGTCCTGTTGGGCGTGGTACGATTGGGCTACAAGGCTATGACCTTGATCCGCGACCTGATGAACGTTGACAAACAACATTGGTAGCGGCAGCGTTGGGAACATCTGGGGGAACGTAGGAGGCAAGGAGCGCCCGACACCGCGCTGGCGTTGATGGCTGGGCAGCGGCAGGGATATGCTCGTCCAACGTTGGCGGAGCGAGGCAGCGACCAGAAGATTGGTTCCTCCTTCGGCGGAGTCGTGCTCAGCAAAGGCTGCGCCTGCCAATCACGGACAAGCTTGCGCGCAACAGTACCAGCGGCGGCGGTACCAGGCGCGTGGTCGGTTACCGGAGCCGGCACCTCAATAATCGCGCTGAAACCTGCCGCCATGCCAAGCGGCAACGGGTGCGCGAGTGCCTGTTCTGTTACGAACTGCTGCCCGCGTGCAGTACTTTGGTACTATGCGGCCGACCACCGCTCCCTGTACACTTCTGCCTTAGGGCAAGCAACGTGCGCGGTCCCGTGAGTCTTTCATCAAGCGTAGTGACGTGCCCCGCTAGCGGTTGTACCGGCATCATCTACACGCGCGCTCAGCCCACGGGGATGTAGCCGCGGCGACTGCTATTGCTCCTCGGTCAACAAGGATTCCGGCATGATGCCTCGTACGCTATATCACAAGTTGCTCGTTGTTTCGTTGTTAATGGGCTGCTGCTTAGTTGGCGCAATAACGGCCGCAATAAGCGGCCTGTCGGCGTTACGTGCCTCAGCCGAACACCTGGTTCAGGATACCGAGCAAACCGATTTGATTCGTGATTTTGATGTTGCCGTGGCCCAGGCCGTCGGCAAGGCGGCCTTGTTCACCGCGACCGGGCACACACAGCAATGGGACGACGCACAAGATCATGTGCAGGAGGCCCAGGCTTTCCTCACGACGTTGACACAGCTTAATGAGCAAGATTTATACGCTGCGTTTCGTTCGACAGAGGCGGATTTGCTGCACCAGCGCATCGACTTGCTGAGCATGGTGCGACAGCGCATCGACGACGTTGGACGTGCGACGGCAAGGCATGATCAAGCAGCAACGCAGCTGGCCCTCGACCGCTTATACCGGTACGAACAAGAATTAGAGCGCCTCGAAGAGCGTGTTGACGTTGCGCGCGAGCGGGATGTGCTGCAGGACAAGCAAGCGGTTGCGCTTAATGTTCGGAGGGCAACCTATGGTGCAGTGGCCGATCTTGGCATTCTGATCCTGCTTGTTACGTTTGCATCGCTGCTGATGCGACGAAGCATTATCAAGCCCATCGAAGAGCTGGCCGCAGCAGCACGCGCCGTGGCCAACGGCGACCTTGAATCTGCGATACGGATCCGACGTTCCGATGAGATCGGGCTTTTGCAACGCTCGTTTAATCAGATGGTGAGCAACTTGCGCGAGCAACGCACGGCGCTTGCGCAGCACGCTGCTCAGCTCGCGGCTGCCGCCCACGAGGCGGAAGCGGCGCGAGATGCCGCCGAACAGGCGAGTCGGGCCAAGAGCACATTCCTGGCGAACATGAGTCACGAGCTGCGTACGCCGCTCAACGCGATCATTGGCTACAGCGAAATGCTTCAGGAGATCGCCGTCGACGAAGGCTCCGACATCATGACTGTCGATCTCGGGCGCATCCGCACATCCGGAATGCACTTGCTGGCAATCATCAACGATCTGCTTGACCTGTCGCGGATCGAGGCGGGTAAGCTGGAGATCGAAGTCGAGACGTTTGAGGTAGTTTGGGTGGTCGATCAGGTGGTCCACACCATCCAACCACTGCTGGAAAAGAATGGTAATCGGCTGCGGATCGAGTATCAGCCCAATCCTGGCGCCATGTACAGCGATGCGTTGCGCGTGCGTCAGATACTGATCAACGTGCTCGGCAACGCTGCTAAATTCACCACGGACGGTGTGATTACGCTGCGTGTACGGCACGAGCCGTCCCTGAGGGAAGATTGGGTCTATTTTGAGGTTCACGACACCGGCATTGGTCTCACGCCGGATCAGCAAGCCCATCTTTTCAAAGAATTTTCGCAGGCTGATTCCTCAACCACACGCCGCTACGGCGGTACGGGACTTGGCTTAGCGCTCAGCCAGCGGTTATGCACGCTGCTCGGCGGTACAATTGGCGTCGAAAGTGTGCACGGCGTCGGCTCGACCTTTACGGTACGGTTACCGGTTACTGCATCGAAGCCCCTTAGCACAATCACTGTCCTAGATACTGCAACCGAAGGCACCGCACTAAGGCCAATGCTGCTTGAAAGCTACACTGCCACACCTGTCTAAAGCACATCCGCCCGAGACATCCCCAAAAAGCACATAATGGTGACAGGCTCCACATGCCGGCGTTCGTCGTCGGCCATGCACCGGCGTCAATGCTTGATATCCCCTGGCAGATCCAGCCCGTCCGCGCGGCGTCCCTGCACCGCGCGGGGATGGCCGTCTTGCCCATGCCTGGCCCCAAGGACGGCGTGCGACTCTTGATCACCTGGATCAATCTTTATACATACGCTATGCCGATACGGACAGAAGGCAGGTTCGTGACACTGAAAACTCGCGGTGTCACGAACCTGCCTGTGGTCAACGTTGCACGACCTCTGGCTCGCCGGTCACCCGTCGTTGCTTTGTCAAGATCGCATGACCGGGCTTAAGCCGCAACCCAAAGCAACATACCTTCCTTCAAACGCCGTCTTTATAAGCGGCGGGTCACGCCGGTGGCCGGGCCGTCATCTTGTTGATCCGCGGACGAGCCTTGAGTTGCCCCGCTCTGGCCAACCTGCTTTGCCTGCTGGCTGTTGGCAAACCTGCTTACCTGAGCACTCACCTTGTTGGCGACTGAAGTAGCACGCTGCTCAATTTCGGAGAGGTTTTCGCGCACCTGGGTTGTAAAGGCTTGCCCAACCGTGTTTTCCGTCGGCAGCACCGCCCACAGCACCAGATAAACCAGCGGCGACAGACCGCCGAGCCAAACCAGCAACACAAAGCCGAGCCGCACCAGGGCTGGATCGACATTAAGGTAATTGGCTATTCCACCACAGACCCCGGCGATAACACGGTCCGTATTGCTACGTGTTAGTCGTCCCGTCGTGTTCATTGTGTCCTTCCTTTCTTGTCTAAAGCTTGACGATCTCCCGGCCATATGACGGCGCCTGCCCACTTAAGGTTGCACAGCCACATCGTCGGACTGATTCACCGCAGCCTGGAGATTCTGCTGCAGCTGTCTAACAGCACTTTGCAACAACTGGGTTACCGCTTCCAACGACGCTGCTTCCGGCACTCCCCCCTGGTAGTCATAGCGAAACCCTGCTGTAGCAAGTGGTGCTCCAAAGGCGATCCCAACCTGGACGCGTCGCGGCAGCTTCTTGCCGGAGGGCATGGCACGATCAGTGCCGAGGATCGCCACGGGAATGAGTGGAACGTTATATTTGAGCGCAAGGCGTGCCGCGCCAAAACGAAACGGCTGCAGCTGGCCGTCCCGGCTGCGGCGGCCTTCCGGAAAAAGCGCGAGCACTTGGTGTTGTTCAAGCACGCATTCCGCTAAGCGGATCGCTTCTGGATCCGAGGCTGTTCGACGGAGGGGAATCGCGCCATACTGACGAATAAGCCGGCCAAGCAGGGGGATCCGAAACAATTCTGCCTTGGCGAGATAGTTGATTTGCCGGGGGCACACCGCTGCGAGTAAAACAGGATCCAGATTACTGAGGTGATTACAGGCGAGTACCATACCGCCGGTCGCGGGGATATGGTGCGCGCCCACGCAGCTCAGCCGGAAGTATGTTTGGACAACCGGAGCCAGCAGTCTACGTGTGATGCGGTACAATCGAGCATTAGGCGACCAACGATACTCGACAGAATCAAACATGAAGGCACCTCCGTGGCGATTATACACTTAACCTGCCCCGCTCCCAGGCAGTGCTTTGCTCGCGATGCATAGCGGAACCCCACGCTCGTATGCGCTGCTTTCAATTGCCGCAGCGATCACAACCATTGGCCTCAAAGCCGGCGCCTATCTGCTCACCGGCTCCGTCGGTTTATTTTCCGATGCTACCGAATCGCTGGTTAATTTGCTGGCCGCCCTGATTGCCTTGTGGGCGCTCACATTGGCGGCGCGGCCTCCCGACGAAGAGCATAGCTTCGGACACTCCAAAGCCGAATATTTTGCCAGCGGACTGGAAGGCGCGTTGGTGATCTTAGCGGCGGCAAGTATTGCTGTGGCGGCGTGGCAGCGGCTCCAGCATCCGCAGCCGCTCGAATCGGTTGGCGTTGGCTTGGGGATAGCGGTGGTCGCCGCGACACTGAATGGCGGAGTCGGGTGGACGTTGCTGCGAACCGGACGGCGCCTGCGCTCCGTGACACTGGAAGCGGATGCGCGTCATCTGTTGACCGATGTTTGGACCACCGGTGGAGTTGTGGTCGCTGTGCTGCTGGTGGAATGGACGGGCTGGTTGATACTGGATCCATTGATTGGTTTTGCCGTGGCGATCAACATCGTATGGATCGGGTTGCGCTTGCTCCGCGAGACCGGCTATGGCTTGCTTGATAGCGCATTGCCGATGGAAGAACAACATATCATCGGCAGGATCTTGGAGCCGTATGCCGAGCAGGGCATTCTGTTCCACGCTCTACGTACCCGACAGTCTGGCCCCCGCCGTTTTGTCTCGCTGCATGTGCTCGTGCCGGGTGAGTGGACGGTGCAACATGGCCACGATGTTTGTGAAGCCATCGAGCTGGCCATCAGCCAGGCATTGCCGGAAAGCAACATACTGACGCACCTTGAGCCACTCGAAGATCCGAGTGCCTTTGCCGACCAAGGCTTGGACCGCGAGACCAACAAAGCGCGTGCTTCCGCAACCGTCGAGGCGGCAGACGATTCCTTGAGTCTCAAAAATAATTGACACTATCCAACAACGGCTCCCTTCGGTATTGAGATAAAAAATGTCTTATGTATGGCGTTTCTGCTGTCACTTTTCGCGCGTGGTACAATATGTTTAGCTAAAAGCAAACACATAGCAGTGGTTATAGGGGGCGTTGCACGATGGACAAATCAACATTTAAGACCAAAGCTGGCCTGGCACAGATGCTTAAGGGTGGCGTGATTATGGACGTTGTCACGCCTCAGCAAGCCCGGATTGCCGAGGAAGCAGGTGCGGTTGCGGTGATGGCCTTGGAGCGCGTACCGGCTGATATTCGCAAGCACGGCGGGGTGGCGCGCATGAGCGATCCCGAAATGATCCAGGGCATTATCGAGGCGGTCACCATCCCCGTCATGGCCAAGGCGCGCATCGGCCACTTTGTGGAAGCGCAGGTGCTCGAAGCACTCGGCGTCGACTATATCGACGAAAGCGAAGTGCTGACCCCGGCCGACGAAGCGAACCACATCAACAAACACAAATTCAACGTACCCTTTGTTTGCGGCTGCCGCAATCTAGGCGAGGCGCTACGCCGCATCAATGAAGGCGCGGCGATGATTCGGACCAAGGGTGAGGCCGGCACCGGCAATGTCGTTGAGGCCGTGCGGCATGCCCGCCAGCTTTTTGCCGACATTCGACGCCTGCAAAGCATGGACGAGGATGAGCTGTTTGTCGCCGCGAAGGAGATGCAAGCACCCTACGAGCTTGTCAAGCAGGTCGCCGAGGCAGGCAAGCTGCCGGTCGTTAACTTTGCGGCGGGCGGCGTAGCGACTCCGGCAGATGCCGCGCTGATGATGCAGCTGGGCGTGGACGGCGTGTTTGTTGGCTCGGGCATCTTCAAGTCGGGCGATCCGGCCCGCCGCGCGAAGGCGATCGTTGAGGCGACAACGCACTTCAACAATCCCAAGATTATTGCCGAAGTAAGCAAGGGCTTAGGCGAGGCGATGGTGGGGATCAACATCAGCGATATTCCCGAAGGCGAATTATTGGCAACCCGCGGCTGGTAAACGAGCTGTCAGCGATCAGCGGTCAGCCGCGAGGGGTAGGAGCTGATAGCTGATAGCTGGTAGTTAAGATATGAACGTTGGCGTATTAGCGCTGCAAGGCGCATTTATCGAGCATGAGCGCATCTTGCGGCGGCTTGGGCAGCAGGTTACGCAGGTCCGCCTGCCGGAACATTTAGACACAGTCGATCGTCTGATTATTCCCGGCGGCGAAAGCACAACCATCGGCAAACTGTTGGTGGCGTACAAGCTGCTAGAGCCGATTCGGGAACGAGCGCAGCGCGAGATGCCGATCTGGGGCACCTGCGCGGGCATGATTTTGCTGGCGAAGCAGATTACCGAAGGCCGGCCGGCTGGCCAGCCCGCGCTAGCCCTGATGGATATTGTGGCGCGCCGCAACGCGTTTGGGCGGCAGCTCGACAGCTTCGAAGCCGACCTGGCCGTTGAAGGTGTCGCAGGGGAGCCATTTCGGGCGGTTTTTATCCGCGCGCCGTTGATCGATGCTGCGGGGCCAACGGTCGAGCCCTTAGCAACACTTGACGATGGGCGTATCGTAGCGGCACGGCAGGGTCGCTTATTGGCAACGGCGTTTCATCCCGAGCTGACCGACGATGCCCGGCTGCATGAGCTGTTCTTAGACTTGTAGGTTTCCGGTTTTGGGGGTGCTGCGATGTGCATCGTTCTCGCAGCGGCAGCCCTAGCAGGACGCAACTGGAGCGAGGAGCGCGAGCTTGATCCGACCGGCGATGGTCGCCGACATCTGGGCCTTGCGGCGGCGACCGCAGCGGCGTATGTTCTTTTATACCGAGGCGATGCTGGCAAGCAGCTATCGCCCATTTGCCGTGTCATTGCGCGCGATGCTTGGCCCGGTGGGGGACGACGTCGTGACGCTGGTGCTGCGCAACGGCGGCGCGCGCGGTTTTCTCCAAGCGCGGAAGCGGGCCCACGCTCCCGAGATTGATCTTTCCTATCTCGCCGGCTTTGCTGGCCTGCGGGGTGGCATGCCCGATGGCGACGTTTGGTACTCCCTGGTGGAGAACTTGCTGCAACGCGCCGGACAGGCGCGGATCGAGCGCGTCTTTGCGGCTGTTGGGCAGCGCTTCGAGGATATGACCGAAGTGCTCAAGCAGCTTGGCTTTCAGCCCTATACGCAGCAACAGATTTGGATGCTGCCCGAGCCGACGATTGAGGCCGGGAGCGCCATGGTGGCGCTCAGGCGTCAGCATCGCCGTGATGCGTG
>JADDQF010000104.1:0-40804 GCA_016781505.1 bacterium | reverse complement strand
GGAGGATAGATACAGATTTATGATAGAGCAGGTCATTACCAGCAACATTGACCTTCTGCTGAACACGTTGCCGCCTCACATTCGCCGCCCAATTGACGACGACACCCGCCGCGACGAATTGATCGAAATTGTCATGGATTTGGGCCGGCTGCCCGAGGCACGCTTTCGCAACGCCGAAGCGTTTTTGTCGGAGATGGAAATTACGCGCGAAGATTTGGAATATGTGGTTTCGCGCATCGGGCAATTTGGCGAAGATAATCGCGCCGGCATTCCACGCACGCTCCACCGTATCTCGGCGATTCGCAATCGCTCGGGCATCGTGATTGGCTTGACGTCCCGGGTGGGCCGCGCTGTTTTTGGCACGATCGATATTCTGCAAGACTTGATTGAAGAAGGCCAGAGCATTTTGCTGCTGGGTCGGCCGGGCGTGGGCAAGACGACCCTGCTGCGCGAAATGGCCCGCGTGCTCGCCGATAGCTTCCGCAAGCGCGTCGTGATCGTGGACACCTCGAACGAAATCGCGGGCGACGGCGATATTCCGCACTCCGGCATCGGCCGTGCGCGGCGGATGCAAGTGCCACGGCCAGCCGAGCAGCATAGCGTGATGATCGAAGCGGTCGAAAATCACATGCCGCAGGTGATCGTGATCGACGAGATCGGCACCGAGCTCGAAGCACAGGCTGCCCGCACGATTGCCGAGCGCGGCGTTCAGCTGGTAGGCACGGCGCATGGCAACAGCCTGGAAAACTTGATGATCAACCCGACGCTGTCGGACCTGATCGGCGGGATTCAAGCGGTGACGCTGGGCGACGAAGAGGCGCGGCGGCGTGGCACGCAAAAGACGGTGTTGGAGCGCAAAGCGCCGCCGACCTTTGATGTGCTGGTTGAGATTCGGTCGATCGACGACATGATCGTGTATCGGGATGTCGCCGCCGCGGTGGATACGCTGCTGCGGGGCGATGAGCCGCAGCCTGAACACCGCGTCAAAGACGCGGACGGACAGGTCAAGATCGAGCAAGCGCCGGTGCAGGACGATGTGACCATGGAGCAATTCATGCGTGGGGGTGGCCGCCGCGCGCCCAGCATGAGCCGTGACCGCAATGGTCGTGGCCGGGATGGTCGCGATGGCCGTGATGGCCGGGATGGTCGCGATGGCCGGAGTGGTCGTGAGGAGCAGCGCGAGCGACCACCCATCCGGGCCGACAGCGCGGCGCCCGTTCAAAATCGCGCGGATCAGTTTGCGGTAGCGCCGCCGCAGGAAAAAGCGCCGCCCAAAACGGCCCGCATCTTCCCGTTCGGCGTCAGCCGCAACCGGCTGGAAAAAGCGATCGAGCGTCTGCGGGTGCCGGCCACGATCGTGCGCGACATCGACGAGGCGACCATCGTGATGACGCTGAAAAACCATTATCGCCAAAATCCCACCCGCTTACAGCGGGCCGAGGAGGACGGCGTGCCGGTGTACGTGCTGCGCTCGAACACGCAAACGCAGATGGAGACGATGCTGGCCGATGTGTTCAACGTCGACGAGCCGGCCGACCCGATGACCGATGCGATGATCGAGACCGAAGAGGCGATCGGGCGCGTTATCAACGGCGCGGCCGATGCGGTGGAACTCAAGCCGCAAGCGACATTTGTGCGTCGGCTCCAGCACCAGATGGCCGAACGCTACAACTTGCATTCGGAAAGCCGCGGTAAAGAGCCGCACCGCCGCGTCAAAATCTCGCGTTAACTCGGGTCGTGATGCAACAGAAAGGCAAAAGTGATCGGCTTTTGCCTTTTTGTTCGTTAACCAGTATGCTAGTGCAACTTCGGTGGGCCAGCTAGCCCGATCTTTGCGGGTCATTACCAAGAACACTGTGTAAGGCGGCTTAGCATAGAGCCAGCGGCGCACAAGGGCCACGATGAGTTTATTTATTACATTTGAAGGGCCGGAAGGCAGCGGCAAATCGACCCAGGCACGCCGTTTGTACGAGCGTTTAGCGGCCGCATCGTATCCCGTGATCGTCACGCGCGAGCCGGGTGGCACGCCCATCTCCGACCTGATCCGCCGGATTGTGCTTGACTTGCAGCATAGCGAGATGGTCTCGACGACGGAAACGCTGTTATTCTCGGCAGCGCGCGCCCAGCACGTGGCCGAGCGCATCCAGCCGTACCTGGCGCTGGGCGGCATCGTGGTCTGTGATCGTTTTGCGGACTCGATGCTCGCCTATCAAGGGTTTGGCTCGGGTCAAGACCTGGACGAGCTGCGCACGCTGACCCGGATTGCTACGGGTGGACTGCGCCCAGATATAACGTTTTACCTCGACCTGCCCGCTCAAGAAGGGCTGGATCGCAAGCGCAAAGCAGCGCAACGGCCAAGCAATGCCAGCCCCCTTTCGCCACGCCCACCCGAGGCGGGGCCGCAGGAGTGGAATCGGCTCGACGCCCGCGATCTGGCGTATCATGAGCGCGTGCGGAGCGGTTTCCTCGAATTGGTCAAGCTCGAGCCTGAGCGCTGGCAGGTGCTGGATGCCCACCTATCGATGGACGAGCTAAGCGCACGCATCTGGCACGTGATCGAGCCGCGCCTATCAGGGATTCGCCCGTTAGAGGACCACACCGCATGAAGCTGATGATCGTGGTTATCCAACGCCAAGACGAAAATGTGCTCACCAAGGCCTTGGTGAGCCAACATATCGGCATTACCAGGGTCAGTAGCCGGGGCGGCTTTTTGCGCGAAGGCAATGTCACACTTTTTATCGTCGTGCCCGATCACCACGTCGACGATGTGATGCAAACGATCCGCAAGCATTGTTACACGCGCACCAAGTTCGTCGCGCCGCTGCCACCGGTCGCCGAATCCGGCGAGTTTTATCCGTCAACACCGATCGAAGTGCAGGTGGGTGGCGCAACCGTGTTTGTGGTTAATGCAGAGGTGCTTGGGCGAGCCTGATGCCGCGCGGCGGCTCCTGGACAACGGCACGCCTTAACCTTTGCATAATGTGAACGAGGATGGTATGATGCCATACGCGAAGGCTTGGCAAGGGCGTAGATAGCGCTGCTTCCCCGAGCCTTACGTTATGTTTAGGAGCCGGTTTTCGTGGAGAACATTCTGGATATTTTGCGCACTGTCGCAATCGTGTTTGGCGCCTACTATGTGCTGCTGCTCTTTGCCACGGCCGTATGGACGTACCGGGATATTCGCTCCCGCACCCAAGATATCACGGCCCAGGTCCTCGCGGTTGCGCTTGTGCTCGTGCTGCAGTTACCAGGGCTTGTGCTGTACTTGCTGATGCGTCCCAAGCAGACGTTGGCGGAAAAGTATGAGCGCGCCTTGGAAGAAGAATATTTGCGGCGTGACATCGAAGACGACCATGTGTGTCCGAACTGCCAGCGGGGCACCGACGCCGACTTCATTGTGTGTCCGTACTGCTTAACCGAGCTGCGGCGACGCTGCAACACGTGTGAGCGCACCGTTGACTTGACGTGGCAGCTCTGCCCGTATTGCGGATCAACAGCCAGCATGGGCACAGCCGGCGCGCAAACGATCCAGATGCCCGACGTAGCCCGAGCCAAAGTCTACTCGTAGCCAGCGCCTCCACCAAAAGCAACAATGAACATGGCGCGATCTCGAACCTGAGATCGCGCCATGTTTGTTTGCCAGGGATTATGGCGAGCCAAACTCTTCACGAGCCTACGCATTACTCAGCACTGGTAGGCGAGTGGTGCGCTTGGCGAAACAAATATGCATCCTACAGCGGCAGCAAACAACTAACGAGCTGGCTTATCTGTTCAACGTGCGCGTACGGGAACGGCTAACACCTTTTATCGCTCCTCGGTCGCTGCTGAGGCGGAGCTCTCCGCCGCCGCATCCGCACCATCAGCCTGTGTCGTCGGCGTGTTATCAGCAGGCTGTTCTGATTCCGCCGTGTCAACAGGACGCGTGCTGAATGGCGGAATTGTTGGCGTCGTCCACAGAATGGCAGCATAGATCGCCAGGAGCTCGCCGACAAGTAAAGCCAGTGGACTCCAGCGCATCTCGCCGCTCCATAAACCGACAGCGCCAACCAGGAACGCCGCCAGCGCCGCCCCTACGACCCAGCGGGGCGTCAGAAACCAATACATCATACTTCTCCCTGTTTATTGCCCTATTGTAACAGTGCGGCGCGCAATGGTGGTGCAGGGCTAGTGGACGGTGGTTAAAGCAATGCTATACTGTCAACTCGTATGGCATGATGGGGAAAGAACGAAATATGGCTGAACCAGGGCCGGTTTTGGTAATCGGCGATATTCATGGCGAGCTGGCCAAGCTAACCACATTACTGCAAGCCGCCAAGATCATTGACAACGCCGGGCATTGGTGCGCCAACAACACCGAGCTGTGGTTTACCGGCGACTTTTTCGACCGTGGACCAGACGGGATTGGCGTGGTCGAATTAATCATGCGCCTCCAAACTGAGGCCGCTGCCTGTGGAGGCTGCGTTGGAGCGCTGCTGGGTAATCACGAGCCGCTTTTCTTAGGCGCGTGGCGCTTTGGGTCTCGCCGCAACGGCTGGGGCTTGAGCTTTCGCGACTGCTGGGAACGCAACGGTGGTCAGCGTACTGATATGGAGCGCCTCAAACCCACCCATCTGGCATGGCTCACCAACTTACCGGGAATGGCATTGGTAGCAGATCGCTTGCTGATTCATGCCGATGCAACACTGTACCCCGAATACGGACGATCAATCGAACAGGTCAATGCTGCGTTCGTCAATGTGCTGCACAGCGATGACAGCGACGCGTGGGAGCGGCTGTTTGATCAGTTTAGCGAGCGCTTAGCGTTTGCAGACAAACGGCCCGGGCAACCGCATCCTGCACGGCAAGCGCAGGCAGCCAAGCTGCTGGAGCTGTACGGTGGGCGCCAGATTATCCATGGCCACACGCCAATCAGCACGATCCTGGGCGTTCGGCCGGAAGCGGTAACCCAGCCGCTGGTGTATGCCGCCGGCCTGTGCGTCAACGTCGACAGCGGTATGTGTGCGGGCGGGCCTGGTTTTGTCTACACACTGCCGCCACTCGATCCCGGCGAAGTCCAGCCAGCGCCGCCTCGCCGCCTTAGCTGGAAGTGGCTGTAGCCCGCCGTGAACATTGTTCAGTACAACTTAACGACCACAACCAAGGAAGGCGGCGTCGAAACGTTTGTGTGGGAGCTCAGCCGACATTTGGCGCGGCGCGGCCACACCGTTACCATTATTGGGGGAGCGGGCACGATCAGCCGAAGTGTGCCCGCCGTGCGCGTGCTACGCTTTCCGTTTGTGGAGCGGATGACGTGGCGCGCTTTCAAACCGTTCCGCCGTCATGTCGAGCTCACAAAACTGTTGGAGCGCATGTCGCTGATGCCGGCGGCGGTCCCGAACGCGCTTGCGCTCCAGCCTGATCTCCTGCATCTGCACAAGCCCTATGACTTTGTGGTGGGCCCGCTCGCCCACGCCGCCGGGGCGAAAGTTATTTATCACGGCCACGGCGAAGACTTCTACCCATTCGATCAGCCGCTTTCCCAGACGGCAGATGCGATGCTCTCGTGCTCGGGATACAACGCCAGCACCCTGAAAGCACGCTACCACCGCGAGCCGGAGGTCGTTTTCAACGGCTTTGATGCCGAGCTTTTTCAGCCCCAGCTGCTCGATGCAAACGAGCGGAGCCATTGGCTCCAGGCCGACGAGCGCGGTATCCTGTTTGTGGGCCGACTCCAGCCGTGGAAAGGCGTTCAATACGCGATCCAGGCATTACGCCTGCTGGTGCCCCAGCGTAAGCTCCGCTTGTTGATCAGCGGCGCGGGCACCTACCGCCCGACGTTGGAGCAACTGGTTGCCCGGCTTGGCCTCCAAGGCCAGGTTACATTTCTGGGCAGCACGCCCCACGCCCAAATGCCACAACTGTATGCTGCGGCCGACGTGGTGGTTGGGACCAGCTTTGCCAGTGAAACGTTTGGCATGGCCTTGTGTGAGGCGTTGGCCTGCGCGCGGCCGGTGATCGCTTCGGATTGGCTTGGCTTTCAAGAGGTCGTGGTGGATGGGCAGAGCGGCCTGGTGGTTCCCGCCCAAAATCCCGCAGCCCTGGCGGCGGCGATCGAGCGCATACTGGACGACCCCGCGCTTGGCCGGCAGCTCGCCATGGAAGGCCGCAGACACGTCCACCGGCTCTTTACCTGGGAAGCAGTGACCGATCGCGTTGAAGCAGTGTATCAGCGCTTAGTGTCCTCGGCCACGCGGCCACAGTGCTCGTGAGCGGTGCGCAACCCGTAATCTATGACGTTGGATAAAGCATGGTAGCAGGGGCCAAACTGCGGATCGCGATCATCGGCATGGGAGGTGTGACGCACGAGTTTCGGCACTGGCCCGAACGAGTGATCGGCCGGGCGCTGGTGCGGCGCGGGCATCATGTCGTCAATATCGCCTACCATGATCCGAAGGTGCCGGCGCTGCAAGCCGAGCAGGACCAGATCGATGGCATTCATGTCCGACGCGTGCCCGTGCGGCATTGGCCGAACAATCGTCTGCGCTCGGCGCTGGATGCGACCGGGCCGTTTGATGTGCTGTACCTGCTGCACCCCAGGAATGTGCTGGCCTTTGGCGCGACGGAGTGGGCCAAGCAACGCGCTATTCCAACTGCCTACACCTGGCTTGGACCGCTTCACGACCGATATGTTGTGGATGACCGTGAGCATCCGCTGGATGAGCAGCCTAAGTACGAGCGCATCGTGTGGAGCCGCGCCGACGTGCTCCGCCGCACGCGCCGTGATGGACGCCTACGGGATCATCTGCGCAACTATTGGCTGCACGCGCCGCTAAAAGCCGCCGATGTCCTGGTGCCCTGCTCGGAGTATGAAGCCAACGTGATGCGCGCTATGGGCCTGACCCAGCCGCAGCAGATGGTGCCCCTGTGGTTGGACTTCGCGGCCATGGAGGCGCTCCCGCCGCAACCGGTCGCTCTGCCCAGACCGGCGCTGCTCTTTATTGGTCAGCTTACACCGCGCAAAGGCTACGATCTGTTGCTGCGCGCCCTGCCAACCATTGTGCAGCGCTACCCTACCACGACGGTGCAGTACGTTTCCGGGCTTAACCGGGAAGACCAGACCAAGCTCCAACAGCTGGCGCATGAACTGCAGGTGGCCGACCGAATTGAGCTCCGTGGACGGGTAGCGGACGCAGACCTGGTCAACCTGTACCGCTCCGCGGATGTGTATATCACGCCGACGCGCTACGAGGGCTTTGGCCTAACGCTTTTGGAAGCGATGACGGCCGGCTGCCCGCTGGTGGCTACGGACATCCCGGTGGTGAGCGAGATTGTGCAGCATGGCGTCAACGGTTGGCTGACGCGCTACAACGACGCCGCCGACCTTGCCCGTGGTGTGCTCCAGCTGTTGGACAATGCTGACCTCCGGCAACGGCTTGTGGCCGGTGGTCAGGCGACAATTGCCACACGCTATCGCGAGGATACGCTCGTTGGAGAGCTTGAGAACGTATTTCGCGCGGCGATTCAGCGCCGGGCTGGAAAAGTATCCGTGGGCAGGAGCTAGCAGGATGAAACATCCGCAGCTTGGACGCCACGGATTGCTGTCGCAGAACTGTGCCTCGGCACGCTCCTGTATCCGTACCGCTTGACCGCAAACTATGGAATCGGAACCGCGCATGACGAAGCCCAAGCCCGCTCAGCAGACTCCACGCATCTGTTATCTCGCCTACCCGACCAGCCTGATGCTGCAGTCGGCCAACGCCATTCAGACCTGGACCACCTTACGTGAGCTACGCCAAATCGCGCCGCAGACCCTGGCCCTGATTCCCAGCAAGTGGCGCGAGCCATCGCGCTTCGCAGAGGTCGGCGCGGTCCATCTGTTCCGGCCGGGCATCGGGCGGCTTTCGCGTTTATACAGAACAACGCTGTTGTATTACCTCGAACATACGGCCTGGGCTTGGATGTGCCTGGGCTATCTGCTGCTTGAGCGGCTGCGCGGTCGGCGTTACGATGTGGTGTACGCGCGGCAAATCGTGATTGCCGCGTGGTGGGCCGGGCTGCTCGGCAAGCTGTACGGTGCCCAAGTCGTGTATGAGGCGCACGACTGGGAGACCGCCAATCCGTCGCGGGCCAAGGAGCGCTGGGCGGAAGGGCTGCTGCATTTGATGGATCGGGTGGCGCTCACTCGTGCGGATGCCGTGGTCTCGCTGACCGACCATTTTCTCCGCGAGCTCGACCAGCTCGGCTGGCGACCAGAGCGTGCTGCCGTCATCCCCGACGCGTTCGACGCAACCGTGTATCTGCCGCAGGATCGAGCTGCCGCCCGCCGACTTTTTGGCCTTCCACCCGACCAGTTTGTGATCGTTTACGCCGGCATGACCTTTGCCCATCGAGGGCTGGATCGACTTGTCCAAGCGTTTGCGCAAGCAGGACTACCGGATGCCAACCTCATCTTTGTGGGTGGACGGCCAGCTGAAGTAGCGGCGCTGCGCGAACAAGTCGCCAGCCTTAACCTCGCGGAGCGGGTGCAGTTTGTGATGCCTCAGCCCCAGCCCGTGGTCGCCCAGTATCTCGCCGCGGCGGATGTGCTCGCCATTCCCGACACCGTGACCGATGTGACCGCATCGCCGCTCAAACTCTTCGAGTACATGGCGATGGGCCGGCCGATTATCGCCGTCGATCTGCCCGCGCTGCGTGAGGTCATCGATGAGCGTGCCGCCCGCTTTGTGCGCCGCGGCGATGTTGACGACCTTCGGACAGCGTTGGAGGAGCTGGCCGCCGATCCCCAACGCCGCGAACGGTTGGGGCAGGCCGCGGCGGAGCAAGCACAGCCCTGGACCTATCGGCGCCGGGCTGAGCGCATTATCGCCCTTGCCGACGCGCTGCTTCCGCACCATGATGCCGAACGTCCAAGCTCACGTACCGTCCCCGACACGCAAGGCGCATAACAAACGGGGAATATGTCCGCCCCGCGAAGCAATACGCGGCAGGCAACACTGGTTAGCACTCCATGGGGCTGCATGGTATAATCGCGGCCCGATTGGTGGAGTTAAGACGTTTTGAGCTATCTGCTCCCGCTTGGTCCATTCCATCCTGCGCTGCGGTCCCCCCAGCGGATCGTGCTGCGCGCTGATGGCGATATTATTCAAGATATCGAGCACCGCGACGGTTACAGCACGCGCAATATCGCTGACCGCATCCGGCGCTTCGATCTTGCCCGCAGCTACACCCTGATCAATCGTATTTGCGGCGTTCATTCCCATCATCACGCGCTCGCCTGGACCATGGCCCTTGAAGCATTGGCGGGATTATCCGTGCCGCCGCGAGCGCAGGTGTTGCGCACCGTGGCCGCCGAGCTAGAGCGCGCTGCATCGCACCTCCAAACCACGGCGGTTGTGTTTGACCTGCTGGGCCTTGGGCAAGTCCAGCGACAGCTCTTCGCGCTGCGGGAGTGGGTGCTGGCGGCCATGCAGCATCTGACCGGGCATCGGCTGGTGGTCGATTTTGCCCGACCGGGCGGCATTCAGGTCGATTTAACCGACGAGGAGCGCGCAGCTATGTTGCGGCTGGTCAGAAAGCCCGCGGCTATGCTGTACCGCCTAATCGACCGCACGATCACGCGCCGCGCCTTTACCCGGCGGGTCGTTGGCGTTGGCACCCTGCTCCAGCCCGCAGCCGAAACCCTTGGCGTGAGTGGGCCGGTTGGCCGCGCGTCCGGGATCAAGCGCGATCTGCGCACGGATGCGCCCTACGCGTCGTACGCCGAGGTCAAGGTGGCGCAGGTTACCCAAACCGGCGGCGACACCTACGCCCGCATTATGCTCTTGCTGCTGGAAACGTTTGATAGCTTGCAGCTTGTGCAGCGCCTTTTGGAACAGCTGCCGGCCGGAGCATGGCAAGGCCAGGTCGTGGAAGCGTTGCCGCCCGGCACCAGCAGCGTCACCGTCGAAGCACCAGCTGGACCGATTCGCCACACCCTGGTTAGCGACGGCACCCGCCTCACTACCCTCCAACTGGAAGCACTTGGCGCGCCGCACCGGTTGGTCCTGCGCGCACTGCTCGCCGGTCAGCTCGTCGAGAACGCGGCAGTTATCGTCGCCTCGGTGGGGGCGTGCATGACCTGCGCCGAGGATTAGCCGTGGCTGTGTTGCTGTTGGGCTTGTGTCTGGGCCTGCTCCTCGTGGCGCTCGCCATCTGGGCGTTGAGCGGCCGGGTCCGCACCTTCAGCCTCGGCTTGCTCGCAACCCTGGGGCTCGTCACACTGCTGGGCCTGCCCGCGGCGCAGCTGAGCGGCCACCTGCCGCCACAGACCGGGTTCGTGTGGGGCACGCTGAACGACACCGCGCTTGAGCTGCGCTTCGCAAGCGATAGCCTGCCCACCTTTTTCAGCAGCATCTGGCTCCTCTGCGCAATTATCATCAGCGGAGGCCTGGCCTCAACATTCGGCAGAACCACCCGCGCATTCGGGCTGGTTTTTGCCGGGCTGCTGATCCTGGTGCTCGGCGGCTTGCTGACGATCTTCAGCGCCACCCCCATCGGCGTATGGCTTGGTCTTGGCACCACCTGGATGGGCGGCACGATCATGCAGCAGACCACCACAGCTCACAACCGTGAGGCTACCTTGAGTGGCCTGCCGATCTTGGTCTTGGCGTTGGCGGTGCTCGTGTATGCAGCCACTCCAACACTGGCGGGTGCCCAGGTGCTCGGAGGGCCTTGGCTGGCCGGCTGCGCGCTGCTGATTGGCCTCGCACCGCGTTGGGGCACCACCACGACAGCCCCGCTGCTGGTACGAGCCCCGACCACGGCGTTGGGCCTACCCCTGTTGAGTGGCTATCTATTTGTCCGCTATGCAACCGAAACTGCCCCCACATGGTCACAGCAAACGACCGCCGCTGTACTGCTGGTTGGTGTATCTGGGCTCCTGCTGGGCGCGGTGAATGCTGTGGCGGCACGCCGGCTGATGGAGGCGTTTAGCGGGCAGCTCGTTGCGCAGCTTGCGTTGTTGGCGGTGACCTTCGGCACCGGCCAACCGGCCGCCGGCCCTATCGCAATCGGGCTGCTGGCCCATACCGCGGTGACCAGCACCAGCATTGCGCTCGCGGCCGGACAATTGGAGCGCGTCACGCGCGATGATCGGTTTGCAACGTTGCCGCCGCTGCCACAACCATTGCGCCGCGCCGGTATCGCGTATGGTTTGGCGGCGATGTCCTGCGCGGGACTGCCGCCGCTGCTTGGGTATGCGCTTCGACGGGTGGTGCTGCTGTTAGCACCCGCACAGCCATGGCTCCCACCCGTTCTGCTGGCAGGCTCTACGCTTTTGGCGCTCAGCTATCTCCCGACACTGGTTGCGTTTTTTCGTCGGCCGGCCTTCCGCTCGCCGCTGGCCGCCGTTGAGCAGCGCGGCGGTGGCTGGCCCTTGTTGCTGATGACCGGACTGCTGCTCGGAGGACTCGTACCGGACAATATCTGGCAATGGATTTTGGGCGATCCCTCCGTTACCGGGCCGCAGGCTCCGCCGCTGGCTGCCATTATTTCAACGGCCGTGACGACCCTGATCGTGTTGCTGGCCTTTGGCCTGGTCAACCGCGCCCTCCGGCATCCACGCCCAGGGGTGCAATTCGGCGGTGGCGAGCCGCTCGATGAAGAGCCGGGCTGGACGTTGCCGTTTGTGGCGCTCCGCGCCATGTTGTGGCCGTTGGTCGTGCCCGAGCCTGGACCATTACACGCGCTGTGGCAGTGGTTGGCGCGCCAGCGGGAGCGCTTCTCCGCTCCGTGGCACCTACTGGAACGGCGCTACTATCTCGCACTCGTCGTCGTCAGCCTCATCACAGTGTTGCTGCTGGCGGCGCAATAAAGCATGGCTATAACAGTTGGACTCCTGATCAGCTTAGTACTTGTGGTTGGCGCGCTTGTCGTGGTCAACGATTGGCGCTGGACCATCCCACTGCTGCTCGGCACCGAACTATGCCGCATTGGATTAACCTGGCAAACCGTGAACGTCGTCAAAGGCTCGACGGTTTGGCCGCTGCTGATCGCCCAGGCGGTCGCAGCCCTAAGCGCTGGATTAATTCTGCTCATCACTGCCCTTAACTTTACCAAGGATTATAGCCCCGCAGAGCTTGACGAGTTTGCGCTGCTGGAGCTCCGCCGAGCCGCACGACGTGCTCAACACCAACGTGGCCTTGTGACGGGACGCTGGGGCGCTTCGATTGTGCCATTCGGCGGGGTGGTCCTGGCTGGCTTAGCCACATGGCTATTGTCGACGTTCTACCCCGTCGCGCGCCAACAGATCGTGGATGCCGGCTGGATTTTCTTGTTGCTCTGCGGCTTGCTGATCCTGATCACGGCGCTGGATGTGCTGAAGCTTGGGCTGGGCATGTTGGTGTTAGTCGCCAGCGCCAAGTTGTTGTACCTCGGCGTTGCAGCTCCACAGAGTGTGCTGCATGTCGGCCTGCTGGAGCTACTGAGCCTGATGTTGGCCGTCATCGTCGCCTACCTCAGCGGCCTGCTGTATGGCCGCCTGCACACACTTGAGTTTGGGAGCTTATTTGAGCAGCATTAACCTATGGCAACCGGATGGCGTGAAAGGCGCAACCGGTATCAGATCCTTTTTAAGCAGCTCGGAACCGTACGCACGAACACCGTTACGCACGCCATGATCTACCTTCTTCTGATTTTGTTTCCGTTAGCCGCAGCCGTCGGCGCCTTCGTCCTGCGCCGGGATAGCACATTGACTGGCTGGCTGGGCGTCGCTGTACTTGCGTCCGAGCTGTGGCTGGCGCTGAGCGTGCCGATTAATCAGCCGGCGCAGCTTTTGGATCTAAGCATCAACTACAATGAGCTCGGTCGCTTATTTTTGGCAACATTCAGCTTAAGCAGCCTAGCGCTTGCGCTGTTGACGACGCTTGTGCCCCAGGGCGAAAATTTTGTTGCGATTCTGCTGCTGATCGTCGGCCTCAGCGCGGCAATCCTGATTGTGCAGGAGCCGTTTGTGGCTGCGGTCGTGCTGCTCCTGGCCAGTCTGGCTGGCAGCCTCCAGCTCGTGGACCAACCCGCCGGCAGCGCCGTGCTGCTCCGACCACAAACGCTTGGTATGGCGCTTAAATACACACTGCTGGTAGCACTCGGCGGCGTGCTGCTGTTGATTGGCGTTGTGCTGGCAACTGCGTTCAGTACCCAGCTGGCCAGAAGCGGGCCAACGCTTACCAATGCCGTCTTTGGCCTCCTCTTGGTCGGTTTTGGCATTCGTTTCGGCCTGATCCCTTTTCATTGGTGGCTGCCTGATGTGCTGGATGAAACACCGCCCGCAGCGATGTTTCTGCATGTCGGCATGCTGACGATTCTGGCGCTGCCGGTGCTGCTGGTCGTGCTGCAAACGCAGCCACAGTTGCTTGCCGGCAATGCTACGGGGCACCACTTGATCCTTGGACTGGGCGGTCTTTCAGTCCTCGGCGGGAGCGCACAAGCCCTGCTCACGCTCCAGGCGCGGCGGGCGATTGCCGGTTTAGCGATTGCCAATCTTGGCTTGTTGGCGATCGGGATGGCCCTGTCCACGATCGCCGGCATCGGCGCGGTGCTGCTGGGAGCACTTAATCATGTGTTTAGCATGGCGCTGATCGCCCTTGGGCTAACCCTGCTCGAACGGGACGTTCCCGGTCGGCGCGAGCAAGCCGGCGCGCTACGGGAGCGTTCCCTCGCCGCTCTCGCATTTTTGGTCGGCATCCTGCTGCTGCTGGGTGTGCCGCCGCTAAGCGGCTTCACACCGCGCCTCCTGCTGATCCACGCAATGCAAGGTCAGGGCGTGCTGGTCGGCAGCTTGGTGGCAGCCGCACTCGTGTTGAGCAGTCTAGCCGGGGCTCGACTGATTGCGCGCATGTTGTTGCAGCCGCGCGACATGCCCACAATACGGAGCCTGTTTTCAGACGATCTGGACCGGCTGGGTATGGTGGCTGTACCATACGCCCCATGGGGCGTGCGGATCCTGATTGTGCTGCTCGCCAGCTTCAGCCTGGGCCTCGGCCTGTGGCCACAGCCAGTTGTCATGGAGCTTGACGACATCGCGCGAGCATTTCCTTTTCTGAGCCGCTGAGCCAAAGCAAGCAACATCTGCGTAAGCGTATTGCCTGACTTGCGGCAGCTCATCGGCGGATACCACGGAGCAACCCATGCCACGGACAGTGCGAGTGTTTCATCTATGCGCCGGCGATTGCGGAGCCTGCGCGGCGGAAGTTTGGGCAGCCGTCGAAGGTACGCCCGAGTTAGCGTGGGCCGCCACGCCCCAAGCCGCCGATGTTGTTGTGCTTACCGGCAGTGTTCCGACGACAAGCCGCGGCGCCTTGCTCGCAACCTATACAACCCTGATTCAGGGTCGACTACCGGTTGTGGTGGTCGGACGCTGTGCCATTGACGGCTATCCGTTTGGCAAAGGCGGCATCGCGGCGCAGCCCAACATCGAGGCCCGCCGTAAAGTCGATGGCTGCCCACCCATCGTGGATACCGTAGCCGAAGCGCTGCTGGAGGCCGCCCGGCAGCCGCGCATCATCGCGACATGAACTGCCGACCGGCACGAACGTATCAACATCGACACGCATACAAGTTGCTGTGTCCCCACACTGGTGTAGGCGTATGAGCACCCTCTTTCAATTGTTTGTTTATCCTGGATTGTTGTGGGTGTGTTCGCTGACGCTGGTGCTGATTGCTGCATTGGGCCGCGGAGCACGCGGCACCCAGGCCATCCGGAAAACATGGCTGGCTCTGCTTGGTCAAGGCTCGCTCGCGCACGCCCTGTCGGTTGTGCTTGCCCTGGTGGCGATTGCGCTGCTGCCGTGGCCGGCTAGTCCTTTTGCGCCCGTCCCGCCGTTTGATCTTTGGCGGACATGGGCCCTCATCGAGGGCTGCTTTTTGGTCGCGTTGCTTCCTGGCCTGCTGTCCTCGCTGCCAGCAGTGAACCGGGCGGCGGTGCGTGAGGCGCAGATCGGAGTCAGTGGCCGCGCCGTGCTGTGGATTGCGCTGCTGGTCGGGTTTGGCTGGCGGGGGGAAACGCTGGTGGAGCTGGGACCACTGTTGCTGGGCGCTGCGGCCGCCCTGCTAGCCCTACCCGCAGCGGCACGCTGGCAGCCTTTTGGGGGCGAAAGTGGGCTAGGCTTGGGCGACGCCGACTCCCACCTGCCTCATGCCGACATCGGTGTCGCCCGCTGGTCCCATGATCTCCGCAGTGTGCTGCTGATCACGCTGATCGCGAGTGTGTTTGTGACGGCTCCAGGGCTGTCCTGGTGGCAGCAGCTAGGCTTGAAAGTGTGGCTGGCCTTGGCGGTGGCGCTGGTTGGGCGCGGCCTCAAAGGCGGTGCAGTACATCGGACGATCCGGCACGCGCTCCGCTTTTGCTGGCTCATCGTCCTGCCCCTGGCTGCCGTCGCACTGGCGGGGCGTATCTGGCTGGGGGCTTAAGGACAAACACCAGGAGCAGGTTTGCTCCTGGTGTTCGGAGGCCGGACTCGCACGTAGGCTTTGAACAAGCCGCACGGTTGCGCCGGTTTCCCTTATGCGCGCAGCACGAGCACCCCGACCAGTGTCAGAATTTGGAAAAACACCGTCATAATCGAGCCGCACAACAAGAGTGGCCCACGCCAGCCATACAAGGCTTCCCACAGCCCTGCTGTTAGTAGCCCTGACCAAGCAATCCCCGCGCCCCATACCACAAGCGCCAGGGTTGGAAAGCCCATCAGCGTCAGCAGGATCGCCAGGCCAAGCGGCAGCAGCCGTGGAAGCTGCGCCGTGGGATACATGTATAAGCCTTGATAACCTTTGTTGCCCGCTCCCATAACTTGATCCAGCGACGAAGCCAGGAACGAAGCCAACGGCCACTCGGCGCCACCCCACACGATCGCCAGGAACAGCAAGAGTGGTATTTGCAACAACAAGATCTGGCCCTTATACATCATCCAATACAGCAACAACAGCCCGGCAGGCGCGGCGGCGACCCACATCATGCGCATGGCAGCCCGGAGCGTGGAAGCTGCTTCCAGAGCCTGTGGCATATCCCGTTCGCCATCCTGGAGCCGCACCAGCCGATCAAGGGCCTCCGCCGGGCGAGCGACCAGCAGCAGCACCCAGCCCGGCAGATCATCGCGCAGCTTAACGGGCTGATCCGGCTGCTGCCGCCGGGTCAACTCCAATGCCAGCCGCTGCATCAAGGGCTCGAACTGTGGCAGCATCGGCCAAATTAAGGCTCCCCGACCACTGCCGCCGTCATACAGCCACGAGCCCAGCAGGTAGTACCAGGGCAGATGCTTGCCCTCAGCCTCGACCAAAATCATGTGCTGCTCAGCCCGGATATTGGTGGCCTTCACAAAGCTGACGTGCTCCCAGGCGAGATGACGCGACCGCCCGAACGCGGTAAAGACAAGCCCCTGGCTATCCAACGCGACCGCCGGGAAAAGATGCCGCAGCAGCACCACAAAGACCGCCGCCAGCAGCAAGGCAACGTGCGCGCCAATCAGCAGGCCCCAGTGTGACACCAGCGGCTCAATCGGCACATTGCGGAACAGCGCGGCGTCGCGCAGGCGGGGAAAGCTGAAGATCAAAAACGTCGTCCAGGCCACAAGATAACGCCACAAGGCAAAGCCAATAATCACCACCGTGAGCACGTTCAACCCGAGGAGCACCGCGCGCGGATAGTCGGACCGAATCGCATCGTGAGCTTGCGTGGGCGCGGCAGGCGTAGAAGCTTGTTTCGTTACAGCTGAAGTAGGCGTGGGCACTCCCGCTAAACCACCCATGCTCGGCATCGTCAGTGCTGCCGCACTGCCAAGCGTAGCCGCGGTCGCGACGGGCTGAAAGATCGGCTGCTCATCCTGCGCGCCACCTTTGAGCCAGCCCGGATCACCAAGCAACAATCCAAACAGCGGCGATGGGCTAGCCTCAGTCATCTCCACCTGTAGCTTTTCGCCCAGTCTGTTCCGCCGCGTGATCTCGCCCATAATATCTTGCAGCAGCTGCTCGCCGCCTTGCATGGCCGAGCTGATCAGAAAGCCGCGTTTCAAGCTGAAGCGGTACAAAAAGCTATACAGGCGATGCCACGGCGTGAGGTCTTGCCCGTCGGCCTGCACCAGCACAACAAAGCGCTTGCCATCGGGCGTATCGGTAACGCGCAGTGCGCGCAGCCCTTCCCAGCGCAGGGGAACCCAATCGCCGCCAAAGGCCACCAGCAGACCACGGGGACTCCAACGAACCGTGGGCAGGGTGTTACGCAGCATCAGCGCGCCAAAAAGTGTCACCAGTAGCCACAACAATGGCGTGACAAAGCTTTGGGGAGTGAGCTGTTGTGGGCCCGTCCGCTCCAGCCAGGCGATCAATTGCTCTAGCCCCGGCACACGGTTCAGCAAGAACGGCGCGACGGGCCAGCGCTGCCACAGCAGCAACAAGGCCACACGGGCAACGTCCAGTGCGGCCCACAGCACAACCAGACCACAAAGGAGCTCGATCGGCCACGTTATGCGGCGCGGATAGCGGTATACACGTTCGTCGTACATAATGGACTCCGATGCAACAAGATGCGGCCGAGGCAGCGCAATACGCTAGCCGTATTTCAACACGTAGCCCCGACTGAGCGCTAGCACCGGGCTATTCAGGCTCCCAGGGCACAACCTCAACCCCATCGACGCCGACGATCAACTGCTGCACCCGCAGCTCGGCAGCTTCGAGTAGCTGTTGGCAGCGCGCGGCGAGCGCGACGCCCTCTTCATACAGCGCCACAGCCTCGGCCAGCGGCAATTCCCCAGTTTCCAAACGCGCGACCACCTGTTGTAAGCGCTCCATGAGCGCCTCATAGCTTGGCGCAGCCGTCTCCGGCGCAGCTTTTGGTCGTGGCACAATAACTCCTCAATCTTTAGCGACAAGCGGCGCTATGTCCATAGTCCATCGGTCCCGCCTTGGGTAGGGGAAGATTATGTCTCATTCGGGTATTTACGGGGCGCACCTTCGGCGCGCGCACCCAGCAGGCCATCGCGCAGCTCAAGCACGAGCGTATCTCCATCCGTAACGGTGGCGGGATCAAGCACAACTGTGCCGTCCGCCCCACGTACAACCGCATAGCCGCGGGCAAGTGTGGCGCGTGGATTAAGTGTTTCGAGCTGTTGCCGCAGATGGTCGAGCCGCAGCCGCTGCAGTGTGAAGGTTGTGGCGGCGTTGCGTTCGAGCCGAGCTCGCGTTTGAGCCAGCAGCTGCCGATCATGTTGGAGCCGGAGGTGTGGCGACAGTCGCCCTATATGCCGGCGCGTATGCTCCAGCTCGTCACGCGCTCCGTCAAGCCGCTGGGTCATGGTCGTATGCAGCACCGTGACCAGCCCAAGGAGCTCGTTTCGCAGCTCACCAACGTTCGGCGTAGCATACGCGGCCGCTACCGAAGGTGTGGGCGCGCGCAGGTCGGCCACGTAGTCCACCACGGTTGTGTCGGTTTCATGGCCCACGCCCGTGATCACCGGCACCGGACTCGCAAATACGGCCCGCACAACCACCTCGTCGTTAAACGCCCACAAATCTTCGATTGAGCCGCCGCCACGCGCCACGATGATCACATCCAGCTCAACGCCATACAGGTTATACAACGCCTCAACAATGCTTTCGGGCGCCTGCTCGCCCTGCACCACCGCCGGCGCCAGCACAACCTCGCAGAGCGGCCAGCGCTCTCGCAGCACCGACAAAATGTCGCGCAGGGCAGCGCCAGTTGGCGAGGTAACCACGCCAATCCGCCGCGGCAGAGCTGGAATCGGTCGTTTCCGGCCGGGATCGAACAGCCCTTCGGACTCCAGCCGCTGCTTGAGCGCCTCAACCTGCGCGTGCAGCAGCCCGATACCAGCCGGACGAATCAGATCAACATACAGCTGCAGTTTACCGCTGACCGGCCAAAAGGATACCCGGCCATGGACCAGCACCTGATCGCCGTTGGTAGGCAAGCGCGGCTGCTTGAGCGCTTGCTGCCGCCAGCAGACCGTTTGCAGCTGAGCGTCACCTTCACGCAGGGTCCAATAACAATGGCCCGAGGCTGCGCGGCTCCAGTTCGAGACCTCGCCTTCGACCCACACATCACTGAGGATCGGGTCGGCGTCGAGCATCTCGCCGATATAGCCGGTGAGGTCGCTGATCGAGAATATATGCATGGTGAATATTGCGGTGGCGCTTTGTGGAAATTGTGGGCGCCACCACGCCTTAGCTGTTTAGCAAACGAAAGAGGTCAAGCTTCAAAATAGTGGGCAGCAATCTCCGCCACCATCCGCACCTTGCTACAGCGGCTCGATCACCATCAACGTTTGGCCGTACTCAACGGGCTGGGAGCTTTGCACCAACACCTGTGCGACCCGTCCATGCACTTCGCACTCGATCTCGTTCATGATCTTCATCGCTTCGATGATGCCGAGCACGTCACCTGGCCGGACCTCATCGCCAACGCGCACATAGGGCGGATCTTTGGGCGAGGGCGAGCCGTAGAATGTGCCGACCATTGGCGCGGTCACGGCCAGGCCCGACACTGGCTGAGCCTCTTCCGCGTCTTGCGGGGCAACAACAGGAGCAGCAGCGACCGCCGGCGCTACCACTGGTTGCACCCCCGCCATGGGCGGCGCGCTATACACGGGAACAGTGACCGGAGCGGGCGCGGCTGGCGTTGTGCGCTTAAGATGCAGCTTTGCATCACCGCGCTCGATCAACACCTCGGCAATATCCGAATCTTTCATCAGCGCGACGAGCTCACGCACTTCGTCGGTCAACAGAACGCCATTGCGCTCGTGATCTCCCATACACCCTCCAACGCTAGGCTACAGGTAACAGGCAACAGGCTTCAGGAGCGATCATGGCTCTGCCTGAAACCTGTCACCTGATGCCTGTTGCCTCGTATTAGCTGACGCGCTCGATATATTCACCGGTGCGCGTATCGACACGCACAACCTCGCCGCGGTTCACAAAGAAGGGCACCTGAGTCACGGCGCCCGTTTCCAGCGTTGCGGGCTTGCCGCCGGTGGTGGTATCGCCCTTGTAGTTCGGCTCGGTATCGGTGATCGCCAGCTCAACGGCGGTCGGCAGCGACACATCCAGCGCCTCGTCACCGTAGAAGCGCAGCTCAAGCTCCTGCCCTTCTTTCATGTACTTGGCCGCATCGCCGATGATGTCGGCATTGACCACGGGCTGCTCAAACGTTTCTTGATCCATGAAATAGAAATCGTCGCCGTCGCGGTACAGGTACTGCACCTTCTTGTTTTCCAGAATTGCCTGCTCGAACCGCTCACCGGCCATCACCGTGCGGACCGTAGTGGAGCCGGTGCGTACATTGCGCAGCGTGAGGCGGACGTTGGCCGTGCCGCGGCCCTGCTTGTTATGTTCGTGCTCCAACACCTTGTAAAGCTCGCCATCAAAGGTGATGGTCATCCCTTTTTTCATTGAACCGGTATCAACAACTGGCATTTGGTCAACTCCTTAAGGTATGTCATGTTTTGTTTTTGCATCATGGGATCACAAGAACGGGATCTTTGGGCGACTGAGTTAGTGTCTCAGGCCCGGCATCCGTCAACAAGACCAAGTCTTCGATCCGCACACCACCCCAGCCCGGCAAATAAACGCCCGGCTCAACCGAGAAGACCGCTCCGGCCGACAATCTCGCCTGGCTGAGCCGACGCACGGCCGGCCCTTCGTGGATCTGTAGGCCAACGCCGTGGCCCAAGCCATGGCCAAACGCCTCGCCATAGCCCGCCGCCGTGATAAGCTCGCGCGCCAAAGCGTCGATCTCCGCTCCCGTCTTGCCGACAGATGCTCCGGCGGCTGCCGCCTGCTGGGCTTCCAGCACCGTGTTGTACACATGCCAGAACGTGTCGTCGGCCTCGCCGAGCACAACCGTGCGGGTCATGTCGGCGTGATAGCCCGCCAGCCGCGCGCCAAAATCCAGCACCACCGGCCGGCCCACGCCAAGCTGGGCATCGCTGGCACGGGCGTGCGGACGCGAGCCATTGTCACCAGCGGCGACAATCACCTCGAAGGCCAGCGCTTCCGCGCCGCGCTCACGCATCGCCTTTTCCAACTCCCAGGCGACCTCCCGCTCACGCATGGCTGGACGCAGCATTGGTCGCACTGCGGCAAATGCATCATCCGTGATCGCAATGGCCCGCCGGAGCGTGGCAATCTCGTCGGCGTCTTTGGCTTCCCGCAGGCCTTCAATCAAACCTTCGGTTGCGACCCACGCGGCGGGCACCTCAGCTGCCTGGAGCTCGTGCTGCAGCTTGGTGTACTGCGCCACGCTGAGGTCCTGGGCTTCAAAGCCGATGCGCTGCAAGCCACACTGGCGGGCGAGCTGCGGAAGCTGTTTCGCAAGCGGCGCAGCATCGGACAGCAGCACCCATTCAAACGCAGGCGCTTCTTGTGGGCCTTGCACCGCGTAGCGGCCGTCCGACAACAGGAACGCACGCTCAGCGGAAACGAGCAGCGCACCTGCCGAGCCGGTAAAGCCACTGAGGTAACGGCGATTGGCTGCGCTCGTCACCAGCAGCCCGTCAAGCTGCTCCGCGGCAAGCCGCTCCCGACATCGCTCAAGCCGATGTTGCATCCTGCTGTGCTCCCGCTACATTCTGAACAACACAAAAACCACCGCGCCCATGTGCGGCGATAAGCAGTATACCATACGATCTCTGCCTCGCGTTTCGTTCACCAGCCCGTTGGACGGGGGCGCGTGTGCGAAGGAAGGAGCACCTTTCACGCCCGCAGGAGCTACCGTGCCGCCAACCACTCCAGGGCTAGCACATAGCCGCGCCAGCCGAGTCCGCTGATCTGCCCGGTTGCGATCGGCGCGATCACCGAGTGGTGGCGAAAGGGCTCGCGCGCGTACACATTCGACAGGTGAACTTCAATGGTTGGCAGATGGGCCGCGGCAAGCGCATCGCGCAACGCATAGCTGTAGTGCGTAAACGCCCCCGGATTGATAATTACCCCGTCGCTCCGCGACGCTTCCGCCTGCAAGGCATCGATCAACCCACCCTCATGGTTGGACTGAAAGGTCCACACCTCGACGCCAAGCTCCACACCCCGCTGCACCAGCGCCGCGTCGATGTCGACCAGCGTGGTGCGGCCATAAATTTCGGGCTCGCGGGTACCAAGCATGTTAAGATTTGGACCATGCAGCACCATAACGCGCATACTAAGCTCCTGGGTTGCGTTTGCTCAGCCAACTACCGCTAACAAACCGCAGACTCGCTTGCAGCTAGTGAAGCGAGTCTGGCTTGCCCCGCCGGTGGTGAGCGCTTAAGGGCGCGGGGGTGCACGCAGCAGCATGGTGTGTCCCACGGCGTACGGCAGCACAAGCGGGCGTTTACGCCTTTTTGATGCCGGTCACGCCCAGCACGCCTGGCCCACCATGCACCCCGATCACGCCGGTGAGCTGGGCGGTAACGATTTGGTCACGGGGATGGAGCGATCCAAGCTGGTTGGCCAGCTCGGTGGCTAGCGGTTCCGCTGCGCTATGCAGCACGGCCAGATGCTCATACGGGCCTTCAGCAGAGGCCAGATCGACCATTCGCGCAATCGCCTTTTTATGGGTCCGCACCTGCTCGGCCGGCAGCACTTCTTCTTTGATCTGAATCATCGGCTTGACGTTCAACAGCGTGCCCAAAAAAGCGCGGGTACGGCCGATCCGACCGCCCCGCTCCAAATATTTGAGCGTATCCAGCACGGCCCATAGCCGAATGTTTGGCACCATGCGCTCGATCTGTGTGGCGATGTCGTCCAGGGTGTGACCTGCGCGGGCGAGCTTGGCAGCTTCCAAGCCCAAAAAGCCGAAGCCCATCGAGACGCTGCCCGAGTCGATCACCCGGATCGGGATATTGGGCACCAATTCCTGCGCTTGCGCCGCGGAGCGGACGGTGCCACTCAGTTTGCCGCTTATATGAATCGAGATAATGCCCGCGTGGTTTTGCGCCAGCCGCTCGTACACTTCCGCAAAAGCGCCAGGCGACGGTTGCGAGCTTGAGGGATGCACGTTGCTCTCGGTGAGCCGCTGGTAAAACTGGTCGCTCGTCATATCGACGCCGTCCTGAAACGTCTCGTTGCCGAAGATAATCGACAGCGGAACGACCGAAATAGCATACTCGTCGCGCATGGCCTGGGGAATATCAGCGGTACTGTCGACAACCACAGCTACACTCACTTAAGCCTCCTAAACGTATCCAGCAAAAGGCGCAGACAAAGATGAACAAGGCGAGTCCGGGAGCCTCACCTGTCAAACGTTCGGTTATCCTTCGTACGCGGCCACGCCCATGGCGCCTGGGCCTAGATGAGCGCCGAGTGCCGGACCATACTCGGCGATCAGCACCTGCTCCCGCGGGAAGATCAGCATAAGCTTGTCCAGCAGCTTTTCAACATCTTCGGGCGACGTGCTGTACATCACGGCTACTTCCCGCACGTTGGGAAAGTCTTCCACGAATGTGAACAACCCATCGATCGCTTTAGCCCGGGTACGCGTCCGCTCGTACGGCACAATATGACCTTCGTCGATCAGCAAGAGCGGCTTGATCCGCGACATCGAGCTGGCAAAATTCGTAGCCATGCTGACACGGCCGGAACGATCCAAATACTCGACGGTATCGACAAAAAACACACTATGCGTATGCTGCACCCGGTAATGCACGTGCCGCACAATCTCGTCGATGGGCACGCCTGCTTGCGCCATGCGGGCAGCCGCGATCACCGTCAGGCCCAGGCCCATCGACGCCGAATGGCTGTCGATCACCTCGATCCGGGCCAACGAGACCGGCAGCCGCTCGCGTGCCTGGGCGGCAGCTTTGTGCGCCGTGCTGAGATGGCTGGAAATATGCACCGAGATAATCGACTCATAGTGTTGCGCCAAACGCCGATAGGTCTGCTCAAACACGGCTGTTGGCGGTGCAGTGGTCGAGGGCGGGCCCTGGCCCTCGCTCAACAGCTTGTAAAACTGCTCGTTGGTCAAATCCACTCCAGATCGAAAAGTTTCTCCGCCGATAGTTATCTGGAGGGGCACAACTTCGATCTCAAGCTCGCGCAGCAGGGCAGGTGGAATATCCGCTGTGCTGTCGGTAACAATCTTCACGCCGGGCATAATGTTCTTTTGGCTGGCGGATTCGGGATTATTCGCCTGTCGGATGGAAACGACAACGCCAAATCCACCAGCTTCCTCTTGTGCTAATCAAAAATGTCGTTTATTCGGCTGAAATGATGAAATCATAAAACGGTTGGTCACCGCTCTGCACTTCAACGGTATCCAAATGACTGTAGCGCTCAGTAATCCGGTCGGCCAGCACTTGGGCCTGGGCTTCGTCGGTTGTGGCCCCATAGTAGATCGTCACAACCTCGTAGCGATCCATGTCGACCCGTTCCAACATCGCATCGATTACCGCATCGCGATCATCGCCAGCCTCAACCAGCGTACCATCCAGCAGCCCGATGGTCTGGCCGGAGCGGACCGCTTTGTCGTCCACCGTCGCATCGCGGACCGCGGTTGTGATCTCCAGCGTGCGGACGTTGCCCAACGCCTTGGTCATCGCCGCAACATTGTCTTCGAGGTCTTCCGTATAGTTGAAGGCCAGCATCGCGACCATGCCCTGGGGCACCGTTTTGGATGGGATGATCCGCACCGTTTTGTCGACGAGCTCCTGCGCTTGCCGCGACGCCATCAGAATGTTGGAGTTATTGGGCAGCACGATCACTTCCCGCTGTGGCAGCTGGCTGATGGCTTCAACCAGATCTTTGGTGCTGGGATTCATCGTCTGGCCGCCGGTGATGACGTTGCCGACGTTGAGCGACTGGAAAATATCCACAAAGCCCTGGCCTGGCGCAACGGCCACAATCCCGATCGGCGCAACCTCCTCGTCCTCCACGACGGCGCCGCGGGTACCGCCGCCGAGCGCCGCCGTCGACTCCTTGGGCGCGCGCGAAGACTCGGTCGAGACCAGACCCGTATCTTTGATCGCCGCCCGCTGCTTGTCCATATTGGCGATCTCGATCCCGGTTAGCGCGCCGAAGCCGATGGCGTAGTTCAGCACATCGCCGGGGCGCTCGGTATGGACGTGGGCCTTGACCAGCGTTTCGTCACCCACCACCACCACGGACTGCCCCATGTTGGCGATCATCGCGCGCACATCCTCAAAGGGAATATCCGACCCTTCCAGCAAAAACGTCGTACAATAGCCGAAATCGTCCTCGCTATGGATCTCGTCGATGTCGAACGCGACCTCGACCGCCGCCGAGCCAACGGGTCGTTCGATGGTCTCGCCGCGGGCCTGCTTGAGCAAGCCTTCCAGCACAATCGCCAAACCCTTGCCGCCGGCATCGACCACGCCCGCATCGCGCAATTGTTTGAGCTGATTGGGCGTTTCAGCCACGGCGCGGTTCGCACCGGCCACGGCTGCCGCCAATACCTGCGTATAGCCGGCATCGGCTGCGGCCGCGGCAACGGCGTCTTCGCCTGCAACCCGCGCCACCGTCAAGATGGTTCCCTCGGTCGGCTTCATCACCGCTTTGTAGGCGCGCTCAGCTGCGCGGCGAAACGCCTCGGCCAGACCAGGGCCATCCAGCTGGGCCTTGCCGTCGATCCCCTCCGCAAACCCACGGATAATCTGCGACAGGATTACGCCGGAGTTGCCGCGCGCGCCCATCAGCGCCTTGCGATATACCTGGTCGGCCACGGCAGCCGCCGAAGGCAGTGGCTGCACGTCCTTAACGGCGGCGCCGAGCGTCAAATGCATATTGGTGCCGGTATCGCCGTCGGGCACAGGAAACACGTTGAGCGCGTTGACCTCGCCCACATGCTGCTCAAGCCAATGCGCCGCCGCCTCCAATCCGCG
The DNA here is from genome assembly GCA_016781505.1 of bacterium. Taxonomy (GTDB): domain Bacteria; phylum Chloroflexota; class Chloroflexia; order Chloroflexales; family Kallotenuaceae; genus LB3-1. The sequence continues at coordinate 14,978 of JADDQF010000104.1, read as the reverse complement.
TAGCAGCATCACGCCATCGCAGACCGACCCTTGCTGATCCATGAATCCTCCCATCAAACCGTATCCCACTGCGCCAAGGCCACGCGGCCGGCCTCCGCCCAGCTGCATTATTCGGTACGAATGCCTTGAACGTGCACATTAACCGTCGAGACCGGCATACCCAAGGACTTGTTGAGCGCATAGGAGACCGTGGCGATCACCTGCTGCGCCACCTCCGAGATGCGCGTGCCGTATTCAAGCACAACATACAGATCGACCGCGATACTATCTTTGTTGATATGCACCTCAATGCCCCGATGTTGGTCTTCCTGGCGCAAGACCTGCACCACGCTGTCCCGCAAATTCGCCGGGGCCATGCCGACCACCCCATACGAGCGGCACACGGCCTGGGCGGCGATGGTCGCGATGGCGCGCGGCGACACTTCGATCATGCCCTGCGGCGAGATACGGGTATTCGGCTGCTCTTTTCGGTCGCTCATGCAAACTCCGTTCACCCCCAAACCGCCTGCCCGGCAGCTGCCAGCCAACGGTTTGCGCAACATGCTGTGCTATGGTATTATGCTCCGAGAGCAGTCGACTGCCCACAGGGTAACGGCTGCTCTGCCATTGCACATAACGAGTGATTAAGCTCGCCAAGACCTAGGCTTTAGGAGGCATCCGCTCATGGCAAAATGCGCTAACTGCGGTAAAGGCCCGTCCTTCGGCAATGCGGTCAGCTTCTCTCAACGGCATACGCGCCGCCGCTTCAACCCGAACCTGCAAACGGTGACGGTTGTCAAGGAAGGCAAGTCGACTAAAGTGAAGATCTGCACCCGCTGTATCCGGACGGCCGCCAAAACCCGCTAACTCGCCGACAGATCGTTTCACACAGGCCCATCCACATGGATGGGCCTGTGTGTTGTTCTGCACACGATACGCACGTTGATGCCTCATAGCGCCTGCATTATAGTGCAAAGGCCGCCGCCATATCAAGGCGAAGTTTTTAACGAAACCTTAACTAGGCTGGGCAACCCTAGTGCAGCAGATAGCCATCGGCGAGGGAGCGGTAGGCCGCCACCTGCGCGGCCTGCCAGGCATCGTCAAAGCCCAGCTCCTGTGCCAGCAGCGCCGCCACCTTGGGCGCCACCGCCTGACTAGCTCGCGCATCAAGCAGCAGCGCGCGCGTACGGCGCGACAACACGTCTTCCACGGTGCGCGCCATTTCGTAGCGCGCCGCCCAGACGACCTCGCCGGTGCGGTAGGGCAGCCGTGGATGGAGCAGCTCGTTCCAGCCGGGCTGCTCGGCCAGCACCTGCTTCAGCGCTGACCTATCCGCCCCGTACAAGGCAAGATCATCGTCCCCGCGATATTCCTGCCACCCCCGCAGCTTGAGGGTACGGGTCACACACGGCCGCTTGGGCAACGCCGCAACCGTGATCGCTTTGTTGATGGTATCCTCACCCATCTTGCGATACGTGGTCCACTTTCCACCGGTGATCGTGATCAAGCCGCCGCGCGAAACAACCAGGGTATGGTCGCGGGATAACGCCGCGGTGCTGCCATTGCCGGCTTTGACCAGCGGACGCAGACCAGCAAAGGTGCTGAGCACATCCGAGCGCTGCACCGGCTTGTTAAGATACCGGTTGGCATGGTCCAGCAGAAAGCTAATCTCTTCTTCCAGCGGCCGCGGCTCGATCGGCGCATCCGCTACCGGTGTATCGGTGGTGCCCAGCACCGCGCGGTTGTGCCAAGGGATCACAAACAAGACGCGGCCGTCATCGGTGCGCGGGATCATGATCGCATGATCGCCCGGCAGGAACGAGCGGTCCAACACGAAATGAATGCCCTGACTGGGCGCGAGCATCGGCTTGGCCTGCGGCTCATCCATTCGGCGCAGCGTGTCGGCGTACACGCCCGTTGCATTCACCACGGCGCGCGCGGCAATCTCAAACTCTTCGCCGCTCTCGGCGTCACGCGCCCGCACGCCGGCAACGCGGCCATCCCCGTTTTTGACCATACCGGTGACCGGCAGATAATTCAGCGCCACGCCGCCCTGATCCAAGAACGTCCGCAGCAGCGCAATCGACAGTCGCGCGTCGTCGAATTGCCCGTCGTAATACACCACGCCGCCCAGCAGCCCTTTGCGCTGCAGGGTTGGCACGCGCTGGATCGCCCCGCCAAAACCAACGATCTGGGAAGAGCCTATGCCCAGCTTGCCGGCGAGCAGATCGTAGACGCGCATGCCCATGCCATACCAGCCACCGGCCCACCAGGCGTAGAGCGGGATCACAAAGGCCAGCTTGTGCGCGATATGCGGCGCGTTGCGCTGAAGCAAGCCCCGTTCGTGCAGGGCATCACGCACCAGCGGCACATTGCCTTGAGCAAGATAGCGCACGCCGCCGTGCACAAGCTTGGTACTGCGGCTAGACGTACCCTTTGCGAAATCATAGGCTTCCAGGAGCAGCGTTTTGTACCCACGCGAGGCAGCGTCGACCGCAGCGCCCAACCCGGTTGCACCGCCACCAATAATCACAACATCCCACTCTGCTTCGGATCTTACCCGCTCGAGCATGTCGCTCCGCGCCATATCCCTGCTCTTTCGTTAACTCAACGCCACGTGTGTATTGTAGTCTGCTTTCACTCACCCCGACGCCGTTTTGATCCATGTTGGCAGGGCACAAGCGAGCCAACCTGGCCCGGATGGTGCCGAATGTGCACGGAGGGGGAGCTCAGCGCAGGCTGCTCAGCTCGCTGCCGCTCCGTCCGCATCCTCGATCCAGCCAAACGAGCGCTCGACCGCCCGCTTCCAATGGCGAAACAGTTGGGCGCGCTGTTCCTCCGCCATCGCCGGGCCCCACGTGCGATCAACGCCCCAGTTTTCCCGCAGCTCGTCCACATTACGCCAAAAACCTGTCGCTAGGCCAGCCGCATAAGCCGCGCCAAGCGCGGTCGTCTCGGCTATCTTGGGCCGCACAACCGGCACGCCCAGGATGTCGGCTTGAAACTGCATCAGCGTATCGTTGACGACCATGCCGCCGTCCACCCGCAGCGACGTAAGCTTAACGCCCGAGTCCGCTTCCATCGCGTCGAGCACTTCACGCGTTTGGAACGCCGTCGCCTCCAGTGCCGCCCGCGCAATATGCCCCTTGTTCACATAGCGCGTCAATCCAACTAATACTCCCCGCGCGTCACTGCGCCAGTAGGGCGCGAACAGGCCCGAAAAGGCCGGCACGAAATACGCGCCGCCGTTGTCGGCCACGGTGTTCGCCAACACTTCGATATCGGATGACCGCTCGATCAGGCCGAGATTGTCGCGCAGCCACTGCACCAGCGCGCCCGTGATCGCAATCGAACCCTCCAGCGCGTAGACTGCCGGTGCAGCGCCGAACTTGTAACAAACGGTGGTCAGCAAGCCGCTGGCGGAAGGAACTGCGGCGGTACCGGTATTGATCAGCATAAAATTACCGGTGCCGTACGTATTTTTAGCCTCGCCGACGTCGAAGCAAGTCTGGCCCACGGTCGCCGCCTGTTGATCGCCAAGCACACCCGCAACCGGAATGCCGGCGAGCGCACCTTGCGCGGTGCCATACACCTCGCTGGACGACCGAATGTGAGGCAGCATCTGGCGCGGCACATTGAGCACTGTCAAAATCTCGTCGTCCCAATCCAGGGTTTGGAGATTCATCAACAAGGTCCGTGATGCATTGGTAACGTCGGTAACATGCACACCACCATTAACTCCACCCGTCAAATGCCAGATCAGAAAGGTATCGATGGTGCCAAAAAGGGCGTCGCCGCGCTCCGCGGCTTCGCGCGCCCCTGAAACGTGGTCCAAGATCCAACGAATTTTAGGGCCGGAAAAATAGGTAGCCAGCGGCAAGCCCGTCTGCGCTCGAAACCGATCCTGGCCGCCTTCACGGGCCAGCTGATGGCAGAGCTGATCGGTGCGGGTGTCTTGCCACACGATCGCGTTATACAACGGCTGGCCGGTGGTTTTGTCCCACACCACGGCTGTTTCACGCTGATTGGTAATCCCCACCGCGGCTATGTCGGCGACTGAAATATTGCCCTTGTTGAGGGCGCCCTGGATCACCGCTTGCGTCCGCTGCCAAATCTCGGCCGGATCGTGCTCGACCCAGCCGGGTCGCGGATAGATTTGCGCGTGTTCCTGTTGATCGAAGCAGACAATGTTGCCGCCATGATCAAAAATGATACAGCGCGTACTGGTGGTGCCTTGGTCAATCGCAGCAACATACTGTGGCATCGGATGCCTCCTTGCAATCCTTGAATCAGGCGGCATGGGCGGCCGAGGCTTCCCAACAGGCCGACAATCACGCGCTCAACGGGAGCGACCGCCCCCACAACTAGCCCACTCGATCCCGCCTCAACCGGGGCTAATGGTACAGCAAGCCAAGAACGGCCGTCAAACTGTTTCGAGCAGATGCTGGTGGATCGCGGCAGCTAAGCCCGCCTGTTCCGGCCCGTCGATCAACGCTTGAGCTACCACTCGCAGCTCGGGTGGGCCACTACGCACAGCTAACCCCAGGCCAGCCCAGGCCACCATCTCAACATCGTTCTGCTGATCACCCGCCGCCGCAACCGCGGATTGCGGGATTTCAAGCAGCGCCGCCAGCTGAGCCAGCGCGCGACCTTTGGTACAGCCCGCCACGGTCAGCTCGCCAAAGTGCGCGTGTGAGCGAACCGCGTGCAGCCGATTGGCGAAGTGCGTTTGGAGACCCTTGATCCGCGGCGCTACCTGCGCTTCATCCTCGATAAACAACAGTTTCGTCGGAGGACGCTCAGCCACAAATGCAGGGAGGTCGGCGACAACATGCACGGTTAGCTGCAGGGCCGAAAACGACTGATACAGCGTAACCTCTTTGCCTTCCCAGGGCACGTACAGCTCGTCGTCGATGTAGGCATGGACATAAACACCGGCTGCCAACAATTGTGCGACAGCTTCTGAAGCCAGTGCGGGCGGTACCGGATCGTGAAACAGCACCTGCCCGCTGCGATGGTCGCGAATCAGCGCGCCCTGGTAGCAAATAAGCGGCCCGTCAACACCGAGGGCATCGGCGAATGGCGCGGTGGTCCGCATGGTGCGCCCCGTAGCGATCGTGACACGGCCGCCCTGCGCTTGAAACGCCTGGATCGCCGCCACCGTTCCCGGAGGCACGCGGAGGTCGCGACCAATAATCGTTCCATCTAGATCCAGCGCCAACAAACGATAGCGCATACAACTCCCTCCTGTTCAGACTGAAACGTAGCCAGCTGGGACACATAGTTCAATCGAACTATACGGCGAATGGTTCCTCACATACGCCAAACCGTTACCGAAGCTGCATAGGCAAGCACGCGGTTTACCGGTAGGATGTGGACATGCTCCTATGTAGGGGCGTCATCACACTCCCTGACATTGCTGTACTACAACCTAATTTACAAAGGGATAGGATCATGCGCCGTTTTCAATTTGCTCTCGTGCTCTTTTTCGCCCTTGTCGCGCTTGTCTCGCCTTCTGCCTCAACGTTCGCCGCGCCCGCTCGCAAGCCAAACAAAATCGTGCTCAGTGCCCAAATGCAGCGCATCGTGGACCTGGTGAATGTACGGCGCCGCGAAGCCGGCTTACGTCCTTTGAGCGTGCATCCGGTGCTGATGACCTGCGCCCAGCGGTACAGCGACGTTCAAGCTGCGCAAGCAACGATCAGCCATACCGGACCGGATGGCTCGACCCCAGGACGACGTTTGGCGGCCTGTGGCTATCGCTGGAAGCACTTCGGCGAAAATCTGGCCGCCGGCTTTGTGAGCGCCGACGAGGTCGTCAATGCCTGGATGAACAGCCCCGGACACAAACGTGTTATTCTTCACGCCAAAGTGACCGAAATCGGTCTTGGCTACGCGCATCGTGACAACGATCCCGGCCAGTACTACGACTATTATGTGATGGCCGTCGGTATGCGCAAGTAACGTCCAGATCAACATACAAGCGCCCCGTTGTCTGCCCAGGACGCCAGACAGCGGGGCTTTTATGTTTCAACAGCCACAACCCGATCCAGCCCAGCCAAATCCTGGTGTAGCCTAACCCGTGCTTGCGGAAATGCACGCTGCGTCACTTCCAACGCCGCGACGCCTTGCCACGCGCCAATCTCCATTAACAGCTGGCCACCGGGCAGCAGATAGGATGGCGCTTGCCGCAGAATATGGATGGGAATCGCCAGGCCGCGCTCCGCGCCGCCATCCAGGGCTAGCTGCGGCTCCCAACGCCGCACATTCTGATCAACCTCGGCTAGCACCGTGTACGGCGGATTAGACACCAACAGCGCTACCAGCTCCGGCAAGGGCTGGCACCCATTTCCATGCAAAAAGGTCACGCGGCTAGCGACGTCGTGCCGCTGCGCGTTAAGCCGGGCAACCTCAAGCGCGTCGCGCGACAGATCCACCGCATACACATGTGCTTGTGGCAGCAGCAGGGCCAGGGTTACCGCCAGACAACCACTGCCGGTACCAATATCGGCGATTGTGTTGGCTTGCAGGAGTTTGCGCGGCCACCAGTCCAGCGCCAGCTCGATGATCAGCTCGGTCTCCGGCCGCGGCACCAATACGCGCGGATCGACCACAAAGTCGAAGCCATAAAATTCTTTGTGGCCGGTGATATACGCGATCGGTTCCAACGCAGCGCGTCGGGCAATCAGTTCGTTGTAGGCCTCCCACTGCGGCGGCTCCAGCGGCCGGTCGGCATCCGCAAGTATGGCTACGCGACTCGTCCCAAGCACCTGAGCCAGCAGCACTTCGGCATCCAGCCGCGGCGAGGCGGAGACTGAGGCCAGCGCCACGCTGGCCTGCTGGAGCGCTTGTCGAACGGTTGTCACGGCTCTTTCGCAGCATGGGGCGCGTTTAAGCCTAGCCGCATCAGCAGCTTGCGGCCAGGTCCACTGTCGGCAAACTCCCACAACTCGTCGACGGGACGGCTCGCAGCACTGCCGCGCTGCCGAACCATAAACCAGGGCTGCTCAACGGGTGGTCCGTCTAAGGCAATGCCGCCGATATCTCTGGTCTTGGGCAGCCGGATGCGTGGCACAAAGGCAACGCCCAGACCGTCGGCGGCTGCTTGGGCAGCCACAGCTGCGCTGTCGGTTTCCAACACAACCTGGAGCTGGCCCAGCCCAACACCCTGGCGGCGAAACTGATCTTCCAACGTACGGCGCAGCGTCATACCCCGCTGAGGCAGAATCAGGGGACAGTCGCTGAGATCCGCCATGCTTACGCTGGCGCGACGTACAAGCTCATGGCCGCGTGCTGCAATACACGCAACCGGCTCGCCGCCCAGCTCCAACACATCATAGGCGCGGCGGCGCGGGTGCTCGTCGACCAGCACCGCCTGCACCTGGCCGTTGCCGAGCCAGGTAAACAAATGCTCGGCCAGGCCCACATCCACGGCAAATTGCACTCCCGGATGCTTGAGATGAAAGGCCGCGAGCAGCGCCGGCACCATCCGCTCACCGCTGGTCGGGGCGCAGCCAATGCCAATCCGCCCGGTAACATGGCCGCGCAGACCAAGCATATGCTGCTCCGCGCGCAGCGCCAGGCTCACGACTTCGCGCGCGTGGACCAGCAGCTCCTCACCCGCATGGGTCAGCTGCATCGTCTTGCCGACACGGCGAAACAGCCGGACTTCGCCAACATGCGTTTCAAGCAGCTTGATATGCTGGCTGACTGCCGGCTGCGTAAAGCCCAGTCGCGTCGCGGCAGCGGTAAAGCTCCCGGTTTCGGCTACAGCCAGAAATGTTTGCAGGTGATCCGTGTTAAGCATGCAGCCATCCGCGTGGGAGGTAGCACCGCCAAGCTACCACGACGTAGTCGGCCAAAAGCTCAGCTGCCGAACCATCCGCAAGCGGGACGATGTTACAATAGCGGTTATGGTATGGGTCTTGATGCAGCTGCTCCAAACGGGCGCTGACACCTCGCTAACCTCGGTGCGGGTCATTCTAGCGCTGGTATGCGTGATCGTAGCCAGCTCGCTTGCGCTGGGTGTGGCCGTGGGCTTGGCTCGCCGCATTCAAACCATCGCCGATCAAGGGCCGGCAGGTGACGCGCCGCAAAATGCGGACCCGACAGCTGAAGATCAGCCGGACGGGCCCGCCGAAACCAGGCACTAGTGCCCTGGGGCATCGACATAGGGCGTATGCAGCTCCACCGGGTTGCTCTTGCTGCGGATGCGCAGATTGAGCATTTCGACAAAGACCGAAAAGGCCATCGCGAAGTAGATATAGCCCTTGGGAATGTGCTGGCCAAAGCCTTCCGCCAACAGGTTAACCCCGATCAGCAACAAGAACGAGAGCGCCAGCATCTTAACGGTCGGATGCCGATTCACAAAGTCGCTAATGGAGCCCGCAGCGAGGAGCATCACCGCCACCGCGATGATCACCGCCGTGACCATGATGATGATCTCGTCGACCATCCCCACTGCCGTGATCACCGAGTCGAGCGAGAAGACGACGTCCAGCAGCAGAATTTGGATGATGACCGAGGTAAAGGACGCGGCTGCACGGGAGCTGCCGTGTCCACTTTCGCCTTCAAGGCGCTCGTGGATCTCGTAGGTTGATTTGCCAAGCAAGAACAAACCGCCCAGGATCAAGATCAGGTCGCGGCCGCTGACTTCAAAGCCAAAAACAGCAACCAAGGGCTCGGTCAGCCCGATGATCCACGAAAGCGAAAGCAGCAACGCAATGCGCGTGATCAGCGCCAACGCCAGGCCGGTCTGACGGGCTCGTTTCTGCTGCTCGGCCGGCAGCTTGCCAGCCAGGATCGAGATAAAGATGATATTATCGACACCCAGCACGATCTCCAACGACGTCAACGTCAACAATGCGACCAATCCTGCTCCCGTAAACAACTCGCCCATACACCTTTCCTCTTTTAATACGCTAACTCAATGCCAGAAACCAAGGCTACTGATAACAGCTTGCCTCTGCGTGTACCAAGGCTATAGCAAGATCGGTTACATGACATGAGCAACTTAACGTAGCAGCGGGCAATGATGCTCGTTCTTCCGTCCTTTCACCGCGCACGCTCACCAGCAGGACAAGCCGCATCATCAACCGCGATGGGCACACAAATCAGCATACAGCGCAGCAGCACTGCCTGCCAATCCGTTTCTGAAGGCATTAGCGCCGCGCCATCTTACCATCAGCCTCCGGCGGTGATCAACGTGGGAGGCGGCGTGCGCGTTGTGCGCAGCGGGCAAATCCGGTATGCTTGTGTGGAATGACTAGGCCCCGTGCCGTTTGCCCCAAGAAGGAATATCACATGCCGCGCGATCTTCGCGCCAAACCGGAATTGCACCGGCTGCTTGAGCTGTTATCGCCTGTTGATCGCCGGGTCATGGCCCAGCTGTGGGCTGCACCCAGCGCTGCACCAGAAGCGCTGCTCGGCGTGATGCGCGATCCGGCCCGCGTACGGGCGATCTGGGAGCGGCTGCTGCCAGGCGAGCAGGCGGCGCTTACACGCGTGCTCCAGGAGCAGGGCGCACTGCCGGTAGCGGTGATGCACCGCGAATACGGCGCAGTCCGCGAGCCTGGCAGTTTTGAGCATCCCCGCGCGTATCTCCAAGCCCTGCAAGGCCCCGCTACCGCCACGGAGCGGCTGTACAATCTTGGCTTGATCTTTCGTTCCCACGACGAGCGCGGCGCGATCTACCGTATTCCCAATGACCTGCTGCCGCTCTTGCCGGCAGTCCCGCCCCGTGACCGCAGGTTGCGGCTCCACGCAGCCGCTGAACCAGGATTGCGTAACAGATCGGCGGCCGGACTCCGGGAGCTGGAAGACCTGCTTGTTGTGCTGCTCACGCTCGCTAATGCCGGTCAACTGAAGGCGTTAGAAGACGGCGCGCTTAACAAGGCGAGCCTGGTACGCGTGGCCAAACAGCTAGGCGACCACATCGACGTAGGAGCCATTCGCCGCGAGCAGGATTGGCCGTTTGTGGCGTTGGCCCGCGTGATGCTTGTTGAAGCCGGGCTATTGCGCCGGACGGTCGGCAGTGCGACGCTTGGCAGCGCTGCCCGCGGCGAGGGCGATCTGCGGCCAACCGCACAGTCCATCGATTGGTTGCGCACACCGCAGGGAGAGCGCGTGCGGCGCCTGCTCAACGGCTGGTGTGGCAGCACCAGCGACGACCTGACCCTGCTGTGTGGGTTACGCTGGAAAGGCGGCGCGTCCTACACGCTGAACCGTACCGCCACGCGCCGTAATCTGCTGGCGCTTCTGGCGACCTTGCCGGAAGGAGATTGGGTCAGCCTCCATGAGATCATCGGCGAAATATATCGGGTTGAGCCCGATTTTCAGCGGCGCGATGGCCGATACGACACCTGGCTGCTGTACAACAGCGCGGATCAGCTGGTTAGCGGCTGGGCGGATTGGGAGCTGGTTGAAGGCAGGCTAATCACCGAAGTGCTGTGCGGGCCGCTGCAGTGGTTGGGCTTGGTTGAGGTTGGGCACGGAACGGACGACCAACCGGTCACGGTGCGCTTAACGCCGCTGGGCACGCACATCCTGGCGGATGGTCCCGCGCCACCGGAGCCGCCGGCAACCCCGCTGGTCGTGCAGAGCACCTTTGAAGTGCTGTGTCCCCTGTCCGCATCAATGTACGCCAAGTTCCAGCTTGGCCGTGTTGCCGAGCCCAGGCAACGCGGGCCGCTCGCAACCTATGTGCTCACGCGGCCAGCGCTGTTGGAAGCGATCCAGCGCGGCATCTCAGCGTCCGATGTTTTGCGCTTTTTGCAAGAGCACAGCGGCGATGCCGTTCCGCCGGCGGTTGCCTACACACTGCTGGAATGGGGCGGCCAGGCGGAGCAGATTCGTCTTGAGCACGCGGTGCTGCTCCATGCCGCCGATCCCGTGGTGCTTGCTCAGGTACGAGCTGCCCGAGTGCTCGACCTCGCCGATGCCGAGCAGCTGTCGCCGACCGTGCTGCGCGTGCCACACGGCGCGGCAGACGAGCTCGCCGAGCGACTACGCCGGGCAGGGTTCGGGCTGCGCGACGACCGGATCGACCCACAGCACCCGCTGGATGAGCGCGACATCAAGGCGGTGGTGCTTGCTGCTTTTGCCTATGTTCGTACATGCACGGAGCTGGATTTACCGTGTGAGCTTACGCCGGCTGCGCTGCAGCGACTAGCCGACCTGGTACCGCCACGCTGGGCTGATGCGGCCCGCCAAGCGGCCACCGCTTTTGTCAAGCAGATTGAGGACCGCGACGCAAGCCGATGATAAATAAAGGCCAGGGCCAAATGCAACTTCTGGCCCTGGCACAAGCGGAGCGAGCGGTATAATATAGATACGAATGTGTTGCTAAAGGTGTAACGTAAACTATGCGCGGTCGTGATCGGTTATATCGAACGGAAGCCGTGATTCTGCGGCGCAGTGATTTTGGCGAGGCAGACCGATTACTCACGCTCTTTACGGCGCGCTATGGGAAGCGGCGGGTCTTGGCGAAAGGCGCCCGCAAAACGACGAGCCGGCGGGCGGGCCATGTCGAGCTTTTTAATCGGGCGGAGCTGCAGCTAGCCACAGGCCGCAACCTGGATATTGTAACCGACGCGCAAATTGTGGATGCGTATAAGCGCCTGCATGAGGAACTGCCCCGGCTGTCGTATGCGTACTATGTCGCCGAGCTGTTGGATAAGTTGACGGGCGATGACGAAGAAAACCCGCCGCTGTACAACTTGGTAGTGGACACGCTGCACACCCTTGATACCATTCCCGCCGCGGCATTGGATCTGGTTGCTCGCTTCTTCGAGCTGCACATGCTCAATCTGCTCGGCTATCGGCCTAACCTGTTCAACTGCACCAGTTGCCAAACACCACTCACGGAGGCGGCCGACCGCTGGAGCGCAGCAGGTGGGGGCATGCTGTGTCCGGTGTGTGCCGGCCTCGAGCCGCACGCCTTGCCCATCAGCTTGCCGGCTTTTAAAGCGCTTCGCTTTCTGCAGCGTGAGCCACTCGCTGCTACCGAACAGCTGCAGCGACTATCGGAACCATTACGTCAAGAGATCGAGCGGGTGCTGCGGGCCACACTGCGGCCAATCCTTGAGCGCGACCTCAAATCTGTAGAGTTTCTTGACGCCGTTCGCTTTGCCTCCTGAAGCAGTGTCCACACAGTCGTCGCAGTGGTTGACTGAGGAGCGCGCCGACAGGTCGGGGGTTTGGGGGTGACCCCGATCCTTCCCATTCTTAAGACCTTAACCACCTCGGTACAACCGAAAAGAACTGTTGATTATGCTGGAGCCATCATGAGTTATTTGCGCAGTTTGCTCGGCGAAGACGAGGAGATCGTCTTTGAGACGCGCCAACATTGGTTCATTCCGTTCGCTCAGGTGCTGACCGAGGTCGTGCTGATCATGCTATTGATCGCGGCCGCCTACGTGCTGGTGGCATTACGGCCGTTTCCCGCGGTACCGCAGGAATTGGTCCTGTTTGGGGCAGCCGCCCTGGGCATCGTTGTCGCGTTTAGCGCTGTAGCCGATATTATTCGGTGGCGCAACGAGCAGTTTGTGATCACCGACCGGCGCGTGCTCCAGCTGCAAGGCGTGTTGAGCAAAAATGTCATGGACTCATCACTTGAAAAGATTAATGACATCGAGCTGCGGCAAAGCTGGATCGGCCGCATCTTTAACTATGGCGATGTCGAAATTTTGACGGCGAATGAGGAAGGCATTAACCGGATGCACGCTATTCGCGGGCCGATCCAGTTTAAGCGAGCCATGCAGGAGGCGCGGGCACGTTACGACGGCTACCTTGACCGAGCACCCGTCCAGGCCTATGATAATCCCCGCGATGTTCGAGCCGTGCTTGAACAGTTAGCCGCGCTCCGTGATCGTGGCATTTTGTCGCCAGCGGAGTTCGAGGCCAAAAAACGCGAGCTGTTATCACGAATTTAGCGGTCGGACATCCCGCGCAGTCCTCAGCTTTGCCTGGCACGATCCTGAGCTGCCCGCTGACCGTTGACCGTGGCTAGCGCAGGAGACGACATGACCGACCTTTACGACCGCATCAACGTCGCTGCGGCAGCAGTCCGCCAGCATACTGATCTCAAGCCTGATGTTGCCCTCATTCTTGGCTCCGGGCTGGGCGCGTTGGCCGACGACATTGCCGCGGCGGCCACCGTGGCCTATGCCGACATCCCCCATTTTCCGCGCTCCACCGTTGAAGGACACCGCGGCGAGCTGGTGATCGGAAACCTAAGCGGCTGCAACGTCGCGGTCATGCGGGGCCGCTTTCACTACTACGAGGGCTACGAGCTCGATCAGACGACCTTTCCGGTGCGGGTGCTGCGTGAGCTGGGCGCGCATACCCTGATTGTCACCAATGCGGCCGGTGGCCTGCGGGCCGACTGGCAGGTGGGCGACCTGATGCGCATCGCCGATCATATCAATTTTCCGGGCATGACTGGGCAGCATCCTCTGCGCGGCCCGAACGACCCACGGCTTGGGCTGCGCTTCCCGGCCCTAACCGACGCCTACGATGCCGGGCTAGGGAGGCTGCTGCATTCCCTGGCAACGGCAGAAGGCATTACGCTGCACGACGGCGTGTACGCCATGCTGACCGGGCCCTCCTTTGAAACACCCGCGGAGCTGCGCCTGCTCCAGCTGCTCGGCATTGACGCGGTGGGCATGTCAACCGTGCCCGAGGTGATCGTCGCGCGGCATGGCGGGATGCGCGTGCTCGGCATCTCAATGATCTCCAACATTGCCACGCCGGACGCGCCGCCGGCTAATCATGAAGAAGTGCTGGCGGCCGGTGAAGCGGTCAAGCCGAAGTTTACAGCACTGTTGAAACGGCTGCTGGCAGAGCTGTGCTGAACGGCAACGCTGAGCGGCCATGTCGCACAACGCCAACAGCTACCGGAGAACACGATGCTGATGCCGACCCTGGAAACCGCCCGCCTGTTGGTGCGGCCTTTTACCCTGGATGACCTGGACGCGCTGCATCAGATCCTGGATATCGAGCTGAGCGAGGCCGATGTCGGTGATGTCGGCCCGCGACAATATGCGGAGCGCCGGGAATGGCTGCAGTGGACCGTGCTGAGCTATGGGGAGCTCGCCAAGCTGTATCAGCCGCCGTACGGCGACCGGGCGGTGGTGCTCAAGGACACGAACCTATTGATCGGCGCATGCGGCTATGCTCCGGCGCTGAATGCGTTTGGTCAGCTACCGTCGTATGGCCTGGATTCGACGGCAACGGGCCTGGCATCGCCTGAGTTTGGCCTGTACTACGCCATCTCGCCGGCGCAGCAGCGACGGCGCTATGCGGCCGAAGCAGCACAAGCCCTGGTCGATTATGCGTTTGGGGAGCTGCGACTGCGCCGGGTTGTGGCTACCACAAGCTACGATAACGCGGGCTCGATGGGCGTGATGCGGCGGCTCGGCATGCGGATTGAGCGCAACCCGTACCCCGATCCGCCCTGGCTCCAGGTCGTCGGCATTCTTGATCATCCTGCACTCGGTGCCGCCGAGGCCTAGCAGGGCTGAAGGGTTGACTCCTTCAGAGCGGCCTAGAGCTACCTGAAGAGGGTTTGACCCAGAAATGAACAGTGCTAGCCGGACGAATAGGCTGCGTCCATTGCCACAATTTGTTCGGTGTAGCAGTGCTGCCCAATATATTCAAATGTAGCGTACTTGGTTGCGCATCTCGTCAGCGGTTACATTATTCAGGATGACCAACAGTCGTCGCGCAATCTCATACGGTGAACGACGGACAGCGATAATGATACCGGGGTGAACGTGTCCGGCCGCAAAATACGCCTCAGCACGTATCTCGAAATCCGCTCGATTGTGCGTCACAAACGTTTTGTCGTGTGCAACGGCGTACGCAAGCTGGGCATCATCGTCATGATGCAGTTGTTCAGCTTCGACCGTAGTGGTGGCTGAAAATCCACGCGCTCGTATGAGTTCTGCGATGAGCACATCCACATCCTCGTCAAGATACACCTCGATAAAGAGCTTGTT
>JADDQF010000118.1 GCA_016781505.1 bacterium | reverse complement strand
ATCGTCCGTGGCAGTATGAAACTCATTAATCACGATAAGGTCTCTTGAACACTCTGATGAAATACCATCCTTTGGATGCGGCAGTGTGCCTAGCTCCTTATGGGGTCCACGATCTACTTTTCGTACATCTACAAGCGGGTCTGTCGCTTGATAAACAGGAGGGATGTCGATGCGTACGGAGCATCAGCGGCGAGCACTGGCGATAGCGAGTATCGTGGGCGGGATCGCTTTGATACTCTATCTGGTGGTTGGTAATACCAATATGATTGATTGGGGGACACCGGGTACAGCGGCCTATCGAACCTATGAGATCTTCAATCGCCTGATGGCTCTCCCGTTGGCCTGTATCGGCATGGGGATTGTAGGAATGTATCTGCAGCAGCGCCGCCAGTTGCGTGTGTTCGGTACGGTGAGCTTTATGGTGGTGTTAACGGGCATCGCGCTCATGCTTGTTGGCAATATTGCCGAATTTTGGCTGTTCACGGACTCGCCCTATGCGGAAGGCAGTCCTCGAAATCTCGCATGGGCAATATTCTTGGTCGGTGTGCTCTTGACGGTCGTGGGGAGCGTATTCATCGGCCTAGCAACGTGGTGCGCCAAGGTTTTCCCCCGTTGGAGTGCCGTCATCTTTCCCATCACGTTGCCTTTTGGTATCGCCTCAATTGTCTTCGGCATACTGTTGTGGTTGAGCTAAATGGTCTAGTGTTTACATACCGAAGGGCAAGCCGAGCGTGTCCGGGTCGGCGGCGCGTATGGTCGGATACGGCTCTATCTGGATACACGAGGATTCGCGCCCGGAAACCACGGCTTGGTCGTGTATGGCGCCCGCAGCAATCTCACCGGTGTTGCCGGCTTTACGGTTCAGCCATAGCGCAACATGGCCCGTACACGCTTGTTAGGCGAGCGCGTGGCAACGCACAGGGAGACGATCCGCATTTGGAGGATCGTCTCCCTGTGCTTATTGGTATGCTTAGCTTGCCACCGTCCGCGCCAGCTCAACACACACATTGACTGCTTGCGCCATGTCCTGCACGCTGATCCACTCCAACGGCCCATGGATGTTTTGCATGCCAGTGAACAGATTTGGGGTGGGCACGCCGCGCTCCGTGAGCTGCGAGCCATCCGTGCCCCCACGGGTCGGCTCGAAGATCGGCTCGATGCCCACCTTGCGCATGGCCGCCACCGCAAAATCCACCGCACGCTTGTCCTGATCTAACCAGTAGCGCATGTTGCGGTACTGCGGCGTAATCACGCACGAAATCTTGGCGCGCGGCTCGGTCGCCTGAATCGCGGCGCAGACCGTTTGCAACAGCGCGGCGTGACTGGCTAGCCCTTCCAGCTCAAAATCGCGCAGAATAAACGAAAGCTCTGCCCGGGCAGCGGTGCCGCTCATCTGATACACATGCACAAAGCCTTGGCGGCCGATGGTGGTTTCAGGAGTGCGGGTATGCCGCGGAAGCGTGTCGATGATGGCGGCGGCAAGCTGCAGGGCATTGACCAATTTGCCATACGCCGCGCCGGGATGGGCAGCTACGCCGGTTATCGTCACCACGGCTTTGTCCGCCGAGAACGTTTCGTAGACCAGCTTGCCCACTTGTCCGCCATCCAGGGTATAGGCAAAATCAACGGCCAGCGCATCCATGTCGAGACGCGTGATGCCCGTACCGATCTCCTCGTCCGGGGTAAAACAGATACGAATCTCGCCGTGCGGAATTTCCGGATGGGCTAGCAGCTGCTCCGCTGCCGTCATGATGATCGCCACTCCGGCTTTATCGTCAGCGCCCAGCAGGGTCGTACCGCTGGCCGTGATAATATCGTCGCCTATTTTGCCGGCCAGGTACGGATTATCGACCGGCGACAATACTTGGGCAGGATCGTCGGGCAGGGTTATCGGCTTGCCGTCGTAGTTGCGATGAACGATCGGCTTGACGCCCGCACCAGTGAAGTCCGCCGCGGTGTCAACATGCGCCAGCAGCCCAATCCGCGGCAGCTCACGATCATGGACGGTAGCCGGGATCGTTGCGATCACAAAGCCCGTTGGAGTCAACTGGACATTGTGCGCACCAATGGTCTCCAACTCTTGTTGTAGAAGCTGGAGCAGCACAAGCTGTTTCGCGGTACTGGGCACCGTCGACGAGGCCTCATCGCTCTGTGTATCGATCTGAACATAGCGCAGCAGGCGGCTTTCAAGAGCGGCCGGTATATCGCCCATCAAGCACCTCCATTTAAAACATGTGATTAAACCCTGAGCCGTGGCAGGCTGCCGGATGGTCGCTATACTAGCGCAATTTGCAAATTGGCGCCTATTTATGCCCGGCTGGGCATGCAGCTCTGGACCACGATGGTGCTGCGCAAGCATGGTCGTCAATCCTGTTCAGCGATCAACAATGAGTGACACGCCACATTGAGCAGCCATTCCATGAGCTGACGATGGCTTTGCGACAAGTGGTCCACGAATTGCTACCTGGGCAGGATGGGAAAACCGTAGACAGGAGCCTGGAAATGGAATATCGCCAGCTTGGAAAGTCCGACCTGCATGTTTCCGAGATCGGATTTGGCGCATGGGCAATCGGTGGTGATGCGTGGGGCCCGGTCGAAGATGCGAATTCGATTGCCGCCATGGAACGGGCGCTTGAGCTCGGCATCAACTTCATCGACACCGCAGACGTGTACGGGAACGGCCATAGTGAATCACTGGTCGCGGAGGTACTGCGTGGTCGCCGCGATCAGATCATTGTCGCAACGAAAGGCGGGCTCATGGGCCATCATCGCGATCCGCAGCGCGAGCCGGTGTATGACAGCCCCCAAAAAGTCGTTGCGGCCTGCGAGGCTAGCCTGCGCCGCCTCGGCACCGACTACGTTGATGTCTACTTTTGCCATATTTGGTGGGACAAGCCCGAAGAGACCGAGGCGTTTATGCAGGCCTTTGAACAGCTCAAGCGGGATGGCAAGGTCCGTGTGACGGGTGTGTCCACCGACGACTTCGACTATATCAAGCACTTTAACCGCGACGGCGGTGTCGATGTGGTGCAGGTGGAGTACAGCATTCTCAATCGCAAGGCCGAGCGCCACATCTTGCCGTATCTGCAGGAACATCAGATCGGGGCGGTCATTCGCGGCCCCTTGCAGAAAGGGCTGCTGACCGGGAAATTTACGCCGGATACGCGCTTTCCGGAGAGCGACGTTCGGCACGATTGGCCCAACCAACCCTGGTATCGCAACAGCCTGGAGACCGTCGAGCAGCTGCGCACATTTAAGCGTCCCGATCAAACGCTTGGCCAGCTGGCGCTGCGCTTCGTCTTAAGCCATCCTGCCGTGACCGTCGCGATTCCGGGGGCAAAAACACCGGAGCAGGTTGCCGCTAACGCCGCGGCTTCGCTTCGGCCGCTGCTGACGCCGGAAGAACGGCAGCGGATTGACGAGGTGGCGCCGCTGCGGTAAGTGGCGGATCTACAACAGCCACTGGAGCTACAGCTAGGTGGCTGTTGCACGGACGATGGCGGCGGTGCGTGACTTTACCACCAAGCTCGGCTAAACGCGTCATCGATGTGGCAATGGCTGCGTTGTTCAACGCTTGCACTGCTCCAGCAACGCCTGCGATCAGTTCCAGCCTTCCACCTCTCGAATCCGCTTGATCTGGGCGACATGATCGGCACCATGCGCCGCATACATCACCAGAATGTCGTCGAGCGAGATGCTGCCATGCTCGGGATGGAATACCGTCCGCTGCCAGTCGGCCTCGGACACGTTGTCGAGCAGCAAGGTCCAACGCGCGTGCAAACCCCGCAGCAGGGCGAGCGAGGCCTGAATGGGAGCTTGCACCGTGTCGGGCAGCAGCACCCAAGCGTCCTGGTCGTACGGCTTTATGGTGGGATGCTCCTCGGTCAGCAGCAGCTTCACCCGCACAAACGAGTTAAGATGCGAGTCGGCAACATGATGCACCAGCTGGCGGATGGTCCATGGATCGGCGGGGGAGCGCTGGTCAAGCTGCGCTTCTGTTAAATCTTCCACCGCACCTGCTAACAGGTCTGGCAGAGCCCGGATGGCAGCGATCAAGGCTGGACGTTCGGTCGCGGTCAACATGGCTTCGTCTCCTTAAGTAGGCTGCTTATGGGACACAGGCGTTGTGCGTGCCGGGCGGCGAGCATCTTTTTTGCCCCACGCCAGCAGCGCGACACCGGCTACAATCACGAGCATGGCCGCGAGCCCGACGCTGGTGATGCGCTCATCGGCAAACCCTACGCCCAGGCCAACCGCCACAACCGGATTAACGTAGGCATAGCTGGTGGCCAGCGCCGGTCGCACCCGCCGGAGCAGGTAGTTGTACGCAGTGAAGGCGACCAACGCGCCAAAAACAATCAGGTACAGCAGCGCTAACAGCGCCGACTGATGCGGCATCGTCCCAACACGTTCACCCCGCACCAGACCGAGCACCAGAAACAGCCCGCCGGCAACCAGCATTTCGGCCGCACTCGCCATGAGGCCGGCCGGCAAAGCGACACGCTGGCTCCAGGTTGAGCCGAGCGACCAGCTTAACGCCGCGATGAACAGCGCCAGCGCTCCTACGGGGCTAGCCCGCAGATCGCCCTCGAGGTTGAGCAGCACGACGCCGGCAAAGCCAAGGGCTAGTCCAGCCCATTCTAGGCGGCGCGGCCAGCGCCCCCCAAGTCCGCCAAGCAGCGCGGTCCACACCGGCACGGTAGCCACGCCAAGCGCCGCAAGACCGGAAGCCACCCACTGCTCGGCGATCACCACGCCGCCGTTACCGCCGATCAACAGCAGCGTACCGATCAGCGAGGCACCGAGCCATTCTTTGGCATGCGGAACCGGAGCACCTCGCCACCACAACACGGCAAACAGCGCGCTCCCCGCCAACACAAACCGCACTCCCGCCATCAGCAGGGGTGGAAAGCCGCCTTCAAGTGCAACACGGATCGCAAAGTAGGTCGAGCCCCAGATCAGATAGACCGCGAGCAAGGCAAGCACAATCCCTAAACTATCCCGAAACTTAAGCTGTTGCATTCCCATGTTCTTCCCGTTTGAGGCAAAGCGCGGAGCAGTTGACCGCCTTTGTACGCAACCTAGACCACAGCCAGCAGCGCATCCGCAAACCGTTTCACGGCGTACGGCCGTGCCAGAGGAACAGAAACGGCGCGATTAACTCAAGCTCCATCAGCCGCAAAACACCGTCCACCACCACGCTGTCAACCCACGCTTTACCACCCTGTGTTACGTCAACTTGATCACAAAATACTTGCCCGCGTCGGTCATTCCTTCTCGCACATAAAAGCGATGGGCCCGCAAGCGCTGGTACCCCGATTCAAGCAGCAGCCGATGGCACTGGTGTTCCCGCGCCAGCTCGACCGCGCGTTGGAACAACTCGGTGGCCACGCCCTGCCCATGCTCACGTTCGGTCACGATCAAGTCTGGAACATATGCTTCCAGCCGCGGCTCGTTCAGCCGTGGCCGAAAATGCAGTGTCAGCAAGCCCACCGCCGCGCCATTCCGCTCCGCAATTAAGCTGCCGACCCGGGGATCGGCTACATGCTCCAAAAATATCGCCTCGGTAATCGCACGTGTCTCGGGCGTGATCGCCGGTCGACCCAGCTCTGCCAACAACGCGGCTGCAGCGTCGAAATCATGCGCTGCTACCCGCCGAATACTCAATTCACCGGTCACACTATGCTCCTTAATGCGCCGACAGGCCGGATGTTTGGGGCTGTCCCTCGATCATCTTCCTTCCTCCAGCCTTAAGCACTTCAAAAAACAGAAAAGAAGTGTTGCGTATGCATTAACACCTTGTTTGGCCAACCGGTTGCAGCGTAGGCGGAATATGGTGTCGCCACAAGCGCCAATTGCGGGTAAAGAGACCATACCATTTTGTGCTGGCATGATCCGCAGGAGGATGGATGAGCGGGGCTATCTGGGGGCACGGAGCGCACTGCGGGGTGCTGGCGCGCAGCTTGTGCCGGCACCAGACGATGGTGCAGGGCTCGACGTGGCAGCGGGCCGGGCTCGCTGTGCCCATGCTCGGCTGGCCAACGTTACGCCCTCGCACCAGTTTCCGCTAGGCGGCACCCTGAGCTTAGCCCGGCGGCTGGCGCTCCTAGCCAAAGCGCCCGGTGATGTAATCCTCGGTCCGCTTGTCTTTGGGCCGGTTAAACAGCACATCCGTTAAGCTGTCTTCAATAATTTCGCCGAGCAAAAAGAACACCGTGCGATCCGAGGCGCGCGCTGCCTGCTGCATGTTATGCGTGACCAGCACGATCGTGTACTCGCTTTTGAGCTCCATCAGCAGCTCCTCGATCTTGAGGGTTGCAATCGGATCAAGCGCGGAGGCTGGCTCGTCGAGCAGGATCACTTCAGGCGCCACCGCCAATGCACGCGCGATACACAGCCGCTGCTGCTGGCCGCCCGACAGCGCCAGCGCCGATTGCTTCAGCTTATCCTTGACCTCGTCCCACAACGCGGCGCGGCGGAGTGACTGCTCCACCACCTCGTCCATATTCACGTTCATGCTGAGAACGCGCGGCCCAAACGCAATGTTTTCATAGATCGATTTGGGAAATGGATTCGGCTTTTGAAACACCATGCCGACCAAACGGCGTAAAGCGACCACATCTACCGTCGGGTCGAGGATATTGGCGCCGTCAAGTAAAATTTTTCCTTCAGTACGCGTTCCAGCGATCGTGTCGTTCATGCGGTTGAGGCAGCGCAGAAACGTGGATTTGCCACAGCCGGATGGCCCAATTAACGCCGTCACCGTCCGCTCACGGATGGGCAGCGAACAGTTGAAGAGCGCCTGCTTGGGGCCATAGAAAAAGTTCAGATTTTGGACATCTATCTTGACCGGCTGATCTGCTTGCGTTGCTTCGGACGAACGGACCCGAATGCGAGGGGCTTGCGTCATACTCACTCCACTGGTTGCGAGCAGCGCGGCACATGCAACCGGCTGCGCGTGTAGTGTGCCATGCACTCTTAACAGACGCAAGCCGGTGTTGAAACCCCAGTTCCATTGGCTACCTGGTCAGGCCCAAGGCTCCGCTTCGCCACCCTAGCCAAACCGCCCCGTGATGTATTCTTCGGTCCGCCGGTGCTTGGGATTGGTAAACAGCTGGTTCGTTTCGCTGTATTCGACCAGCGTGCCTGCCCGGTCGGCATCGATCATAAAGAATGCGGTGTGGTCGGAGGCCCGCGCCGCCTGCTGCATATTGTGCGTCACAATCACAATGGTGTAGTGCCGCCGGAGATCAAACATCAGCTCCTCGATCTTGAGCGTCGAGATCGGGTCCAGCGCCGAGCAGGGCTCATCCATCAAGATAATCTCGGGCTCGATCGCCAGCGCCCGTGCGATACACAGCCGCTGCTGCTGGCCGCCCGACAAACCCAGCGCGGACTGTTTGAGCTTATCCTTGACCTCGTTCCACAGCGCCGCGCGCAGCAAACACTGCTCGACCAGCGCATCCAGCTCCGCTTTCGACCCTTTCCAGCCGTTGATCTGCGGCCCAAAGGCGATGTTGTCGTAGATCGATTTCGGAAACGGATTGGGTTTTTGAAACACCATGCCGACCGCGCGCCGCACTTCAACAACGTCGACCTCGGGACTATACAGGTTGCGGCCTTTGAACAAAACTTCGCCTTCAACGCGGGCGCCGGGCACAAGATCATTCATGCGGTTGAAGGAGCGCAGCACGGTGCTTTTGCCACAGCCCGACGGCCCGATCAGTGCCGTAATCTTTTGCCGCGGGATGTCCAGATTAATGTCGCGTACGGCGCGAAAGTTTCCGTAAAAGATATGCATGTTGCGGGCTCGGAGAGCACTCGCACTCGTTGCCGGCATGGAATTGGTATTCATCGCTTTACAAGCTCCTCCGGAAGCGGTTACGCAAAATAATGGCAACGGAATTCAGCGACAGCAACATCAGCAGCAGCACCATGATCGCCGCCGCCGCGATCTTGCGAAACTCTTCTTGCGGCTGTGAGGTCCAGTTATAGATCAGAATAGGCAGCGCCGTGAAGCGCGCGAAAGGGCCGTCCGGATCGGTTACGATGTAGGTGGACGCGCCGACCACGATCAAGGGCGCCGTTTCGCCAATCGCCCGTGACATCGCCAGAATGTTGCCGGTCAGAATGCCCGGAAAGGCCAACGGCAGCACATGATGCCAGATCGTTTGCCACTGGGTTGCGCCCAAGGCTAGGCTGGCCTGGCGGAGCGAGCTGGGCACTGCCCGAATGGCCTCCTGAGCATTGATGATGATCAGCGGCAGGACCAGCAGCGCCATGGTCAGAGCGGCGGCCAAGATGGTCCGGCCATTATCGTTGTCCAGCCCGGCTACACGGCCGCTGGTAACCACATTCAGGGCGCGCACAAAGATCGACAGGCCGAGCATGCCGTAGATGATCGACGGCACGCCCCCGAGGTTATTGATATTGGTCTGGATGATCCGGTTCAGGCGGTTGCGGCCGGCATATTCTTCCAGATAAATCGCCGCTCCCACGCCCAGCGGAAAGGCAACCAGGATCGTCAAGCCGATCATCCACAATGAGCCCAGGATGGCCGTGCGCACACCTGCAAAGTCAGACCGGCTCGACATCGGCGTGTTCAGGAAGCTCCAGCTCAGCCATGACCGAAATTCCAGGGTTGCATCTTCATACGTGTCGCGCATGGCTTGCTCAATAGCTGCCCGGCGAAAGATCGAGTCGGTTAATGTCCAACTGCGGACCACGCGTTGGCGGGCAACCTCCTCGAGCAAGAGTGTGTACACCTCGTCCTTGCTCCGCTCAGCTATGGGTGCTTCGCGATCAAGCTTACGGAAGCGCCCGGCCGACACGTTGTTCTGCAAGATTGCAACAAGCTCGGCTTGACTCACCTCCGCTAACGAGCGATTGTCCAGCAGCTCAGCCGGTGGGCGACGATATTCAAGGGCGACGTAGCCAAAGGTGGAGTCCACAATCTTGTACAGCAGCAGTGTCAGTCCCAGCAGCGCAATCACCAGCGACAACAACAAGACGCCGCGCCAGAAAGCGCCGATCCTGCGCCGCCAGGCAATGTTGCGGCTAAACGCCGCGTCGGTCGGCAGTTTGCTTATTGAAGCAAGGTCGGCGTGTTCAGTGCTCATTCATACACCTCGCGGAAGCGACGCACGATACGTTGGCTCAGGATGTTTAAGGCTAATGTGAGAACAAACAGGGTCAGGCCGATGGCATACACGCTGGTGTAATCGATCGAGCCATAGCTGATATCACCGCCGCTGATGCGCGCGATATGGCCGGTCATGGTTTCAGCCGCCTTGAAGGGATTCGCAGTCAAAAAGGGCCGACCACCCGCGGCAATCGCCACAATCATCGTCTCGCCAATCGCCCGCGATACGCCCACAATGGTCGCCGCCACAATGCCGGAAAGCGCAGCCGGCAGCACAATCCGGGTTGCTACCTCAAAGCGGGTCGCACCCAGACCATAAGCTCCCTCACGCAGCGCGAGCGGCACGGCACTCAGCGCGTCCTCACTCATGGAGCTAATGATTGGCACGATCATGAGGCCCATCACAATGCCGGCTGCGGCCGTGTTTTGAAACTCAACCGTGTCCTGCCCCAGGAGGCGCTGCAGCAGCGGCGTCATAAAGGTCAGGGCGAAAAAGCCATACACCACGGTGGGCACGCCCGCAAGCACTTCCAAGATGGGCTTGAGAATACTGCGCACCCGCGGCGACGCGTATTCGCTGAGATAGATCGCCGCGCCGAGGCCGAGCGGCAGCGCAACCAGCAGCGCGATCAGCGAGGTCAGCAACGTCGCATTCAGCAAAGGCAAAATACCGAACTCGCCGATCTGCGGCTGCCAGACGGTGCCGGAAACAAACTCCAGCAGATTAACGCGCTCGTCCCGAAAAAACAGCAGTGCTTCATTGCCTAACACCAGCACAATCCCAACGGTGGTCAAGATTGAGACAAGGCCACACAGAAATAAGATACCGTGAATAACGCGTTCGCCGCGACGCGGCCGTTTCGCGAGACTGCGCGTCCTGGTTGCTTGTTTGTTTGTGCCTACCAGCCTGCGTGTTGCCTGCATGTTGAGCTGTTTGGCCATGATATGCCACTCCTTGTTTCCTACGACCTGCCATGGATCGATCCGGTCTAGGGCAGCGAGGATGCAAAGATTGAACTTCGCGTCCTCGCGCCAGCTGCGGTCTGGCTGTGTCGATTAGCGCCATTCGCCGCTTGCCGGTTTCCCTTGGCCGCATTCAAGGCTTCGGGACTGGCGGGGAAGTGCCCCGCATCGCTGATTTCGTCGTTTGTGATAACTGTAACGGGCGGCGATTATCGCTTCATTATTCCTTTGTTAATATGTTGTTAAGCGTTCCGGCAATCCTTCGGCGCATGAAACATGGACCCTGCCGCAGGCAAGGTCGGACAAAAACGGGCGTAACGAACTGGGGCAATTGAACGTTTGTTAATATGAAGCGGTCGACGGGTGCTCCTCGCTCTGTCTGAACGACCCGGGTGCATATAGCGGTAGCGTACCGCAGCATGATAAAAACTACGTTATGGTAATGTTAAGACTGGAAACAAGGTGGCGGTAAAGGCCGGCACGTATCGGATTGGGGTGGAAACGAAGACCGTGTTAAGACTATGTTATACTGCGCTTCGGCTGCGATGGGAGTGCAGTGATATGCACTATCCGCTCGTGCTTGGCTTGCTGATACTCAGCCTGTTCTTGACGGGCTGCGGCTCGGCAGCCTCCGCCGCAGCTGACCAACTGACGTTGACCGGCTCAACCTCGGTGACTCCGTTTGCCGAGCAGTTGGCCGAGACGTTTGAAAAGCAGCATCCCGAAAGCCATATCAATATTCAAGGGCTGGGCTCGAGCGCTGGTATACAGGCCGCCACAAATGGAACGGTGGAGCTTGGTATGTCGTCGCGGCAGCTTGAGGAAGATGAGACCGAACAGCTACAACCGATCGAGATCGCGCGTGATGCGCTGGCCATCATTATTCATCCCTCCAATCCCATCACCGATCTGACCAGCGAGCAGGTGCGCGCCATCTTTACCGGCAGCATCAGCAATTGGAGTGAGGTTGGCGGGCCCGATGCCAGGATTGTGATCGTCACGCGCGAAGCAGGTTCCGGCACGTATGGGGCTTTTGAAGAGCTTGTGATGAACAAGGAGCTACCGGCGCAAAGTGCACTGCGCCAGGGCTCGAATGGCGCAGTTCGCCAAATCGTTGCCGAGGATGCAGACGCCATCGGCTATATTTCACTCGGCATTGTGGATCAAAGCGTAAAAGCGATCAGCATTGATGGCGTCCAAGCATCCACCGCCGCAGTTTTGAGTGGCCAGTACAAACTTGTCCGGCCGTTCCTGTTCGTGAAGCGCAAAGATGCGCAGTTGTCGCGGCTGGGCGAAGCGTTTCTCGCCTTTGTTTTATCCGCGGAAGGCCAGCAGGAGCTTGTCCAAGCCGGGCTGGTCCAGGGAGCCGACGCACAATGAAAGAGCGACTGATCGGTTTTCTCCTCTTCATGTCGGCGCTGGTTTCGATCGCCTCACTTGCCGTGATCACGTTTTTCATCTTTGAGGCCGGACTGCCGCTCATTTTCAGGGTTGGGATAGGTAACTTTCTCCAAAACAGCATCTGGCAACCGAGTGGCAAAACGCCGCAATTCGGCATCGCCGCCATGATTTTGGGCTCGGTGTGGGTAACGCTGGGCGCGATCATGATCGGCGTGCCGCTGGGCCTGGCCGTTGCCATCTTCTCGGCGGAGCTCGCACCACCCTGGCTAGCCGCGGTGATTCGGCCGGTGCTGCAGCTGCTGGCCGGTATTCCGTCGGTTATTTATGGCTTTATTGGCCTGACCATTCTCGCACCGGTTGTCCGGGCGGCGTTTGGTGGTCCAGGACTCAGCGTAGTCACCGCCGCCCTGATCCTCGGCATCATGATCTTGCCCAGCATTGTCAGCATTTCGGAGGATGCCCTGCGGGCCGTGCCGCGCGCCTACCGTGATGGCGCGCTGGCGGTT
Organism: bacterium; assembly: GCA_016781505.1. GTDB lineage: Bacteria > Chloroflexota > Chloroflexia > Chloroflexales > Kallotenuaceae > LB3-1. The sequence goes on along the minus strand of JADDQF010000118.1, from coordinate 13,924 downwards.
GGCGCGACCCAATGGCAAACCATTTGGCGCGTGCTCGTGCCCGCGGCGCGCTCCGGCATCGTGGCCAGCATCATTTTAGGTATGGGTCGTGCGCTGGGCGAGACCATGGCGGTGATCATGATGTTGGGCAATGCACTCCAGGTTCCACGCTCGCCGCTCGATTCGGCCACCACCCTAACCAGCAATATCGGCTTGGAGCTGGCCTACGCGAGTGGTCAACATCGTGAAGCGCTTTTTGCCACGGGTGTCGTCCTGTTTGTGCTGATCATGATCCTCAACCTGCTGGCCAATGTCTTTACCGGTCGGCTGGTATTGTGGCGCTCCCGCGCGCCGAGCTTGAGCACGATGCGGACCCTGTGGCGCAATCGCGTGCCCGCGAGTGACCGGAGGAGCTCATGAACCGGCAGCTTTCCCAGCGTTTCGCCTTTGGCCTTTTATGGTCGGCGGCGAGTGCGACCATTATCATCCTGGCCATCATCGTGATGTTTATCATGGTGCAGGGTCTGCCCTACGTTAATCTCGCATTCCTGACGGGCGGGCCGATTGCTCAAGGCCGCGAGGGCGGCATTTTGCCAGCCATTCTCGGCACCTTTGCGTTAGGTGCATTGTCCTTGATAATAGCCGTGCCCCTGGGCGTTGGCGCAGCCGTCTTTTTGACCGAGTACACCCGGCCAAGTCCGCTCACCACGATTATGCGTTTCGGCACCGACTCATTGGCCGGCGTGCCGTCAATTATTTTCGGCCTGTTCGGCTTCATCTTTTTCGTGACCCGGTTGAACTTAGGCTGGTCGCTGCTGGCAGGGGGCCTCACGATCGCCCTGATGGTCTTGCCGACCTTGATTCGCACGGCGGAAGAAGCGATTCGAGCCGTACCCGTTGCATATCGTGAGGTAAGCTACGGTCTGGGCGCTTCCCGCTGGCAGATGGTGCGAACCGTGGTGCTGCCGAATGCCTTGCCGGGTATCGTCACGGGGATTATTTTGAGCTTTGGGCGGGCGGTCGGCGAGACGGCCGCGGTGATCTTTACGGCCGGTACGGCGTTGAATATTCCTACATCAGTGCTCTCGCCAACGCGCACCATGGCCGTCCATTTTTATATTCTGGCAGTTGAAGGTATCTCGCTGCCCAAAGCGTATGCCACCGGCGCCGTACTGATCGCGACAATTTTGGTTATCAATGTTGTGGCGAACCTGCTGATTACTCGCGGCGTTGCCCGCGCGGTACGGCGGTAGCTCCAGGCTAAGCCAGATAAAGAACGAAGCTGTATGAGCGATTTCAAGATCCAAATCGAGCGTTTTGGCTATGCCTACGGGAATGAGACGGCGTTACGGAACATTACACTTAACGTCCGCCGTAACTCGATCCTGGCCATCTTTGGCCCAGCTCGCGGCGGCAAAACCACGTTGCTCCGCTCGATCAACCGCCTCACCGACATCGGCGAGCCGGGCACGCACAGCGGCCGTATTTTGCTGGACGGCCAAGATATCTACGCGCCTGGCTTGGATGTTGCATCGCTGCGCCGGCGGGTCGGGATGGTCTTCGCGCTGCCGGTCGCGCTGCCCATGAGTATTCTTGATAACGTGGCGTATGGCCAACGGCTACGTGGCGTGCGTTCGCCGTCGCGCATCCAGGATTTGGTGCAACAATCGCTCGAAGCGGCCGCACTGTGGGACGAGGTTCGGGATCGTTTGGATGCGCCGGCGACCTCGCTGTCGGGCGGACAACAACAGCGGTTGTCGATCGCGCGGGTGCTGGCGTTGGAGCCGGAGGTGATCTTGCTGGACGAGCCCACGGCCGCCCTCGATCCGATCTCCACGGCCAAGATCGAAGAAGCGCTGGTTACGCTCAAGCGACAATACACCATCATTATTGCACCGCATAATGTGCAGCAAGCTGGGCGCGTAGCCGACGACACAGCCTTTTTTCTGATGGGCGAGTGTATCGAAGCCGGGCCTGCCTCCCAGCTTTTCACCGTGCCCCGCGATCAACGCACGGAAGATTACATCACAGGCCGCTTCGGCTAATCCCTCCCATACCCTGTGCTGCCGCCCACGGCTGATAGCAAGCCATGGATGGCACGGGTTGTGCAACGTGTGGTGCAGGATCAGGGGCCAAGATCCCACAACCTCAAGGAGGAGTGAATGGACCTGTTGCAAAACTTGTTGGGTGGCGGACAACAACGGCAAGAATACGAAGACTTTGCGAACCGCTATGACCAAGGCTCGCCCTATGACGGCTTCTCGGGGGATGAAGCTTACCGCCGCTATCAGCAAGTAGCTCCGCAGCTGCCACCGGATGTGTACGAAGATGCAGCCCGCGACTCATTCAGCCGCATGTCTCCGCAGGAGCGTATGCAGTTCGGGCAATACCTGCAGCAACGCTCACGCCAGCAGGGCATCAACTTTCCCGATCTCAACCAGGACGGCATTGACGACCGCTACCAGGATCCCAATTTCCTGGCGCAGATGACTGGCCGGATGCATCAACAGCAGCCGAATCTGCTCGGCCAATTATTAGGCGGCGGACAGCAACAGGCCGCGGGCGGCATTGGCGACATGCTGAATAATCCGCTTGCCAAAGCGGCGCTGGGCGGAATTGCCGCCATGGCTGTACGCAGAATGATGAGCGGCGGAGGTGGCAGCAACCAAGCAGGCTTTGGTGGCCAAACCAATGTCCCACGTGGCGGCGGCAACAGCTTCGGCGGCATCGATATGTAGTTCGGCTTAGGCAGCAGCGCGGCCGTTCAAGACACATCCAGCACGGCCAGCTGTCGCCGCAACAAAAAATCTTGCACATCCGGAGCGTCGCGTAGCCCACACACGCGGCGTTCCCCTGCGTGATGGACCACAACCTCGTATGAGCAGGTGCGGCCATGGGGCCCGTGATATGCATTACGCTGCAAAATCGGCTCTTCGATCTGCCATCCCGAGGCCAACCATGTTTCAAGCTGATTGAGGCGCGGATCGATGTGTACATTGCCTTCCATCTGGCCCTCGCGCAAACACATACTGCCGATACACGTCGAATGCTACAGCCGGAAGGTTAAGCGCCACACAAGGGGAGGTTAAGCGCTGGCTAAGGCAAGCAAAACAGCTTCAGGACTTACCTGAAGCTGCTGTCGTTGGAGGAGGGGGCGGGATTCGAACCCGCGAGGCTCTCGCCTACCGCATTTCGAGGGCGGCACTTTCGACCACTCAGACACCCCTCCGTGGGCAAATTGTGGCGACCCCGGCGCGACTCGAACGCGCGACCTCTTCCTCCGCAGGGAAGCGCTCTAATCCACTGAGCTACGGGGTCGTAGCAGCCGCATAGTACCACAGCCCACGATCCCACGCAAGGTTGGCCCGATCATAGCCGCCGGACCCTGCTTACCGCTAGTTTCAAGGAGAACGACCGTACAATACTTCAGAGTGGCAAGGAGTGGGAGCAAGGCCATATGGGTTCAAGCAGAGTGGCAGATACCCCGTCAGTCCAGCACGAAGCATGTGATGTATGCGTTGTCGGTGGTGGGCCGGCCGGCAGCGCCACCGCCCTCCGGCTGGCCCGCCGGGGGCTACACGTGATTCACCTTGAACGCCGCGTTTTCGATGCCTGTGCCAACGACACCCTTCGCTCGGGCGAAGGCATTCCGCCCTCGACGATGGAGCAGCTTAAGGAGCTTGAACTGGCTGGATGCTCCCGATGGGCGCTAAGCACGGTTGATCATCTGGTGACGCGCTGGCCGAATGGACGCACAACCGATGATCAGTTTCCCAACGACGCCACCATCACCATGATTGATCGTGAGCGCTTCGACCAGGCGCTCTTTGCGGCGGGAGCACAGGCGGGCGTTGATGCCCGGCAGGGCTGGCAGGTGCGTGAGCTCGCCTTGGACCCGGCTGGCCAATGCGATGGTGTGTTGGCGCTTGATCCAGCCAGGCGGCCGGTCACCATTCGTGCGCGCCTGGTGGTAGATGCCTGCGGTCGCAATGCACGGAGCATTATTCAGCTTGGGCTGCGCAAAGCGTTAACCTGTACCCAGTTCCTGGTAGTGGTGCTGTATGTGGATGCGCTGCCGGAGCTCGAGCCACACCGTTGGGAAATGCATTTTTGGGGCGGGGAGCAGCTGGCGATCATGCATGTCACGGAGCTTGCGCCGGGCTTGGTGCGCTGCGGCTTGGCTGTCAACCTACAAACAAGGCATAACACCCCGACCGACCGCTTGCCGCTGTTTTTCTGGCGCCATGTGCAGGCCAACCGGAGCCTAGCCCAACGCTTTGAACACGTACGGCAGGTTCGTCCGTGGTATGCGCGGGCCGGACTGGCCTACGGCGTACAGCGGATCGCGCTACCCGGATTACTGCTGGTTGGCGATGCAACCGGCTACCTCAACCCGATCCTGGGCGACGGCATCTGGGCTGCTCTCCGCTCCGCCGCCCTTGCCAGCGATGTTGCCTACCGCGCCTGCTCAGCCCGCGATGTGTCTCGCGCCCGGCTGGCGGAGTACGAGCAGCGCTGGACAGCCGAGCGCCGGACCCGCTGGCATGTTGCCCGCACGTTGCTGCGGGGCTATGAGCATCCAAGCCTGCTGGCGGCGCCCGCCTATGTTGCACCGTTCCGCAAAATGCTGCTCGGCGCGTTGCTCCGGCGCTGAACCGACCCTGCAAGCGTGTTAAGCAGTGCAGGGCCAGTCATGGACTGACCCTGCACTGCTTGCCTTGTTAAACCAGCTACGCGGATGGCGTTGCCCGTTTGTTGGCCTTGGGCGCCTTGGGCGGGATGGCCGGTGTACGCTCTTCCTTGGCCGGCCGCGCCAGCGCAATCTTGAGCACCTCGTCCATATGCTCCACCGGAATCATATGCAGCTCGTCGCGCACCTTTTGCGGCAGCTCGACGATGTCCTTGACATTCTCCTTGGGCAGAATAAACGTCTTGATCCCGGCACGATGGGCCGCCATCGTCTTTTCTTTCAAGCCGCCGATTGGCAGCACCCGGCCACGCAGCGTGATCTCGCCGGTCATGGCGACATCCCGCCGCACAGGAATGCCGGTCATCGCCGATACCAGCGCGGTCGTCAGCGTAATGCCAGCCGACGGACCGTCCTTCGGCACGGCGCCTTCCGGCACATGGATATGGATCGCATGGTCGTCGAAGTACGTCTGCGCAATGCCCAGGTCGTCGGCGCGGAAGCGAACATACGACAGCGCGGTCTGTGCCGATTCCTTCATCACGTCGCCCAGATGGCCGGTCAGCTTGAGCTCGCCCTTGCCGCGCAGCGGCAGCACCTCGAACGACATCGTGTCGCCACCGGTGGTGGACCAGGACACGCCCGTTGCAACGCCGATCTCATCCTGCTGCTCGGCTAGACCGAAGCTGAACTTTTCCGGGCCGAGAAACTGCGGCACGTCGTTAACATCGACCACAATCTCGACCGAGCCCTCGCCCGCGTCGGCCACCTTGCGCGCCACCTTGCGGCACACCGCTGCGACCTCGCGCTCCAGGTTACGCACGCCGGCTTCGCGGGTATATTCACGAATGATCTTCAGCAGGGCCGCCTCGGTCAGCTGGATCTGCTCGGACTGCAGGCCGTGGAAGTCGCGCTGCTTGGGCACCAAAAAGCCCTTGGCGATCTCCAGCTTCTCGTCCTCGGTGTAGCCGCCGAGCTCGATGATCTCCATGCGGTCGCGCAGTGGACCAGGGATTGGCTCCAGCTGGTTGGCCGTCGCGATAAAGATCACCTGCGACAGATCGAACGGGATCTCCAGATAGTGATCGCTGAACGTGGCATTCTGCTCAGGGTCTAGCACTTCAAGCAGGGCCGACGTCGGATCGCCGCGGTAGTCCGCGCCGAGCTTATCGATCTCGTCCAAGATAAAGACCGGCTGATTGCTCTTGGCGGTCTTCATGCTTTGCACAATGCGGCCCGGCATCGCACCGATGTAGGTCCGGCGGTGGCCGCGAATTTCGGCCTCGTCACGCACGCCACCCAGCGATGCCCGCACAAACGCACGGCCCAGCGACCGCGCTACCGACTTGCCCAGGCTGGTCTTGCCCACACCGGGAGGGCCGACGAGACACAGGATCGGCGAGCGCATCTTGGCGCCGGCCAGCTTACGAACGGCCAGGTATTCGAGCAAGCGCTCCTTGACCTTTTCCAGGCCGTAATGGTCTTCATCCAGCACCTTTTGCGCTTCGCTCAGCGAGATCGGCTGCTGCTCTTCCTTGGCCCACGGCAGCGACAAGATCCAGTCGATGTAGGTCCGGATCACGCCAGCCTCGGGCGAGTTAATGCCCTGCTGGATCAAGCGCTTGAGCTCATGGGTCGCCGCTTCCTTGACGTAGTCGGGCGCTTGCAGCTCGGCAATCTTGCGCTTCAGCTCATCGATCGGATCTTCGTCAAGATCGTCCTCGCCCAACTCACGCCGAATCGCCTTCATCTGCTCGCGCAGGAAGTACTCTTTTTGTGACTGATCCAGCGCATCCTTGGTATCGCTCTGAATTTTGGCGCGCAGACGAAGCAGCTCAAGCTGATGCGACAGCTCAACCTGAACCCGCTTCAGGCGCTCGACCGGATCAAGCTGGTTGAGCAAGCCCAGCCGATCCTCGAACTCAAAGGCGGGACCGTACGCAACCACATCTGCTAGATGACCGGGCTGGTCGATGCGCTGCACGAATGCAACCGCCTCCTGCGACACCTCGGGCATGAAGCCGATGATCTCTTCGACCTGCGCCTTGACCTCGGTCACCAGCGCTTCCACGGTTGGACCTTCAAGCTGCGGATCGGGCCGCGGCGTGCAGCGTACCATAAAGAATGGATCGTTTTGCACATAATCGCCGATCTCGGCACGCTCAAGACCTTCGAGAATAATGCGAACAGTATCGTCCGGCAACTTCAAAAATTCTTCCAGCTTGGCAATCACGCCCACGTTTGGCAGTTGCTGCGGCTGGCTACCTTTGTAGCCATCAATCTCTGCTTCGGGCACAAAGATAAGCAGCACTTCGCGGTTGCCTTCCATGGCATGCTCCATGGCGCGGTAGGACTTGCCTTTGCCCACCTGCAGCGGAGCTGGAATACGCGGCATGATCACCATCTCGCCGAGGATCACCAACGGCAAAATGCGCTCCTCATGGCTGTTCACATTCATTACCTGCTCATCTTGTGTTTGCTCTTCGCTCATGAACTCTTATTCGCTTTCCGGGCTGATTGACCCGTGTACCTAACTGCGTAGCATCACACGCGCCGCTGCGTTGGGGCTATACCCAAACGTCCCAAGTCTGCCAAGCGCGTCGGCTATCCGCCGTACATATGCTGTTCTATAACACAGCCGCGACAAACGGTGTCGCGGCTGGATCACCATAGCTTAGATGCTGTATTATACCGCGTTAAGCGGCAGCCCGCATTGCTGGTAAGCGCGGCTAGCCCTTTGTTTTAGCCGCACGGGCATAGCTGCCGCCCGGGCAAGCAACGGGGCGCGGTTCTGCATTGCGGCGGACAGCGCGCTATGCTATAATCCCGCGCAGTCCACCGGGTAGCGGTGTGGAGGTGTTTTCCTCCGCACGCTTTTTGTGTTTGGGGGCCACGCACCCCACGCCGGTGCCGGCAGCTGTCGGTTACATATCCAGCTGTCATCGCTAGCTTTTCAGCATATGTTCCGATGCGTGGCGGAATCAAAAGGACCAGTGGCATGGCCAATTTGTTGCAGGAAATTGTTAAGGATCAGCTACGCACGGACGTTCCCGAGTTTGGGGTCGGCGATACGGTTCGCGTGAGCGTCCGCGTGGTTGAAGGCGAGCGCGAGCGTTTACAGGATTTCGAAGGCATTGTTATTCGCCGGCGCGCCGGTGGGATCAACGAGAACTTCACGGTTCGCCGCATTGGCGCGCACGGAATTGGCGTTGAGCGCACCTTTCTGCTGCACTCGCCGCGCGTCGAAACCATCAAGCTTGTTCGGCGCGGCAAGGTCCGGCGGGCCAAGCTGTATTACCTGCGCAACCTGTCGGGTAAAGCTGCGCGCATCAAAGAACGCCGTTACTAAATTCCCAAGCTGGCGTGGTCATCAAGGGCCATGCCCATGGAGCACCACGATCAACGGTTGGATGTGCGATACCGGGAACCAAAGCAACTACCCTCTGGTAGCGCTTTGGTTCCTTCGCTTTGGGGAATAACCATCGACCATCCTGGCGAGGATGAGGCCATGGTTGTTCGAGCTTGACGCTGATGCCGCTGTACACTCGCTTTCTGCGCTGGGCCTTCACGCGCTTTTACCGTGAATTCGCCTGGACCTACGATGTTGTCGCCGCGCTGGTTTCGCGTGGCCTGTGGCAACATTGGATTGTGGCGGTTGTGCCCTATCTCAACGGACGCAGCGTGCTGGAGCTGGGCAGCGGCACCGGCTATTTGCAGCGGGCACTCCACACGCAGCGGATACGGGCAGTTGGTCTTGACGCCTCACCGCAAATGCTGCGTCGTGCTCGTCGCAAAGTGGAGCAATCCGGCAGCGTTCCAAACCTCCTGCAAGGTCGGGCGCAGCAGCTGCCATTTCCGGCGGCAACCTTTAGCGACGTGGTTGCGACGTTTCCCGCCGAGTATATTCTTGAGCGCGCCACGCTGGCGGAGGCTTGGCGCGTTCTGGAGCCGGGTGGACGCCTTCTGCTGATCGACGCGGCACAATTTGCGCAGCAGGATGTGTATAGCTCGGCGGTCGAGCTCGCGTATCGAGCCACGCAGCAGGTACGCACGGAAGATGCGCGGCCGCGGCTGCTGCGTGAGCAGGGCTTTGTGGTGCGCGAGGAGTGGGTACCAGTTCGCGCGAGCCAGGTGCAGCTGCTGATCGGGACGAAACCGGACGGCGCCATCGCGTTCCCTGCTGATCGGGGAGCAGCGTGACGCCGACGCTGGCCGAAGAACAAGCACTCCAAGCCCGCGGTTATCAGGTGATCGCGGGCGTCGACGAGGCTGGCCGAGGCTGCTGGGCCGGCCCAGTTGTTGCCGCGGCTGTGGTGCTGGGCGACAGCGTGCTCAACGATCCAACAGTGCTGGCAGGCGTTAACGACTCGAAACAGCTCACAGCCGCCCAACGAACGCGCTACGCCGACACGATACGCGCGCAGGTGGGAGGTATCGGGGTGGGGGTGGTGCCGGCCTTCTTGATCGACAGTTTTGGGATCGTGGAGGCTACGCGGCTGGCGATGGAGCTGGCGGTGCTGGACCTGCCGATGTTGCCTGACGCGCTGCTGATCGACGCGCTGCGGCTGCCCGCCTGCGCCCTGCCGCAGCGGGACCTGATCCGGGGTGATAGCCTGAGCCTGAGCATTGCGGCGGCTTCGATCATCGCCAAAACCATGCGGGATCGGCTGATGCAACAATTAGCCCGGGCATATCCACGGTTTGGCTTTGGGCAGCACAAAGGCTATGGCACGGCGGCACACATGGCGGCCATCGCAGCTCATGGCCTGACGCCACATCACCGGCGCAGTTTCCGGCCGATGTGGCCGACCCACCATATGGAGGCTTCCCATGCAACATGATCTTTCAACACCTGAATTGGTCCGGCACCTGCGCAAAGTCGGGCTGCGACCAAGCCAGCGCACCATTGACGCCATTTTGGAGCGGGGTGACGAGGCAGCTGCGCCCTTGTTAGAGCTTGCCCTCGACACGGAAGCATTGCTGGGCCCGGAACCGGGCAGCCTCGGACCACTGCATGCCCTGCGGCTGTTAGGCGAACTTCGCCCCGTTGCCGCGGCCGAGCCTTTGCTCCGCCATTTGCCCTTACCGGTTGACGATCGACCTGGCCAGGGTGCTTTTTTGTGGGCTCAGGAAGCGCCCCAGATTGTTGCAAACTTTGGCGCGGATGTGCTGCCGGTGGTGCTGGCCATCACGGATGACCTGACAACGTCGGCGCTCCAGCGTGGAGCCGCATTTGCCACCCTCGGCTTTTTGGCAACCACCACACCGGAGCTGCGCGAGCAGATTATTGACGAGCTGCGGACACGTTTTGCCCGCGAAACCGAGCCAACCGCGCGTGGCTACCTAGTGGCAACCCTGGCCCAGCTCAAAGCGCGTGCCGCCTACGACGAGATCATGGCCGCCTTCCGGGATAAAACCGTGGACCGGAGTGTGATGTCGGCGGCGGATGCGCGCCAATTGCTGCTGGGCACCCAAACGCAGCGGCAGCTCGAATGTGCCCTCCATTCGCTGGCAGAGCGCTACGAGCAGCACGGACCATACTCGGAAGAACAGCAGCAGGCAATGGCTGAGATGGCCAAGAGCCGCGGCTATTAGCAGCCTTGAGCGCAGACAGGCCGGGGGATCCGGGGACACCCCCCGATCTTTCCCTTCCCCAAGCCTTAAACAACGCAGCAAACCCGAAAAGCACTGTTGATCATGCAGCAAGGACCACGAGCGAGTGGACGGCCTTGCCGGCAAGGGTGCTTGTTGGCTCGACATCATTTCCACGACCATCTGCGGCTCAGGCTGTACAACGGCAGAAGCACCGTGTACGGAATCTGCACGATGCTCCACAGCGGCAGGTAGCGCAGCAGCGCCACGCGCCGAAACAGCACGGCTGCCACGCCCAGATGGAGCGCGTCCGCGAATGCTCGTCCGATCACCGCATACAGCAGCGCTCGCCGCAGATCGCGCCGCACCAGGAGCAGCGGAAACCCAAGCAAGATGCCGTTGAACGTTCCGATCAGCGAGCTGGTGATCAGCAGCGCCGGATTATGCTGCAGCACTTCCCGGCCACCGGCCATCCAGCGCACGCGTTGGTTCAGGAGCTGCCGCAGCGTCGGCTCGGCGTCGGTCATGATAAAGGTACCGGGATCATCGCAAAACGCCGTCCGCCAGGAGGTGCGGTCGAGCACATGCTGGAGCAACAACATATCATCGGACACAGCGCTGAGCGGCATGTCGGCAAAACCACCCGCTTGTTCATACGCGGCACGGCGATAGGCGATATTAGCGCCAGACCCACCGATCGGTTGCCCAAGCTTGGTCGCGCCCGCCGTGGTTGCCATCATCGCGAAATAATCCAAGGCCTGGACGTGCTCTAGCCAGGTGTTATGGCGGGCGCGCAGACCCACATAGCCGGTGACTACGCCCACATCCGGCTCGAAACATGCCACGATCCCCGCAATCCAACCTGGCGGAATCACGCAGTCGGCGTCGGTAAAGAGCAACAACGCACCACTGGCTGCTGCAACGCCCTGCGCCAGGGCGTGCATCTTGGGCGTTCGGCCCGCGGGAACGTCGGCGATGCGCACAACATGAAGGCGTTTGTTATGCCGTTGATAGTCCGCCAACATAGCCGGCGTCGCATCCGAAGAGCGATCATCAACAACGATGACCTCATAATCCGCATACGTTTGCCGCAGCAAGCTGTTCAGCAGCGCCGGCAGCGACGCAGCTTCGTCGCGCGCAGCAACAACAACTGAAACAGGGGGTTGGGCAGCGGAGCGCGGAGCGCGGCGCAGCAATCCATACGTCAGCACGGTGCGCAGGGCGATATAGCAGGCCAGAACGATTTTGAGCAGCATGGAGCGCTTCCGTATCTGTGTGCAGGTTGCCGCTGAGCGTTGGGCGAGCAGCGCGCACCCGGGCAGGATATCCGCTAAACGGAGCAGGCTAAAGCAACTCGGATGCCACTACCGAGGCAGCAGCCGGCGGGCGGGATGGATGCGCAGCTTAGGCCTCCCATTCAATGGCTACATACACATCGTCGCCCACGATCTGGACCTGATAGGTTGGGATGCGCAGGCCAACCGGCGGGATGACGGATTTGCCCGTGCGAACATTGAAGGCCCAGCCATGCCACGGACAGGTCACAACGTCATCCCGCAGCGCGCCCGACGACAGCGGCCCCCCCGCATGGCGACACGAATCGCCAAAGGCGTACACGGTGCCGCCGACGTTGGCTAGGGCAACGGGCAAGCCTTCGACGTCCACATACAGCATCTGGCCGGGCCGAAGTTGATCGATGGAAGCGACTTTGATAAGCTCAGGCATATGTTTCGGCAAGCAGCAACGCTGGAGCGGACCGGATTCACGAACAGCGAGAAGTGTACTCAGGCTCCCGACCGGCGCAAGGAACAGGGCAGCATGGACGAAGCAACGTTTAATCAGCTGGTGGTCGAAGCGTTAGACGGCCTCCCACCCGAGTTTGCAGCGGCCTTGGACAACGTGGAAGTGCTGGTCGAAGAACGGCCGCAACCGCATCATCGGCGGGCAGTCGGGCTCAAACCATGGCAAACGTTGTATGGGCTGTATCAGGGCGTGCCGCTGCCCGCGCGCACGCATGCCTACAACCTGGTAGCGCCCGACACCATCACGATCTTCCGCGAGCCGCTCCTGCGGGATTTTGCAGGGCCGGAGCAGCTGCGAACGCAGATCCGGCGCACCGTGATGCACGAGATCGCGCACTTCTTCGGCATCGACGACGACCGCCTTAGAGAGCTCGGCGCGTACTAATCGGGGAGTAGCTCCTATTCCTCAACCAGGGCGAGCTCGCCGATCCGGTCGAGGTAGAATGTGCGCTGGCCATTCCGCAGGTAGCAGTACGCAATCAGCCGCGGCAAGCCACCGGTATGTTGAAACTCAAGCGGCAGAATTGTGCGTGGGACAGGATCGCCACCGCCGGTATGGTAGGTGATATACAGGCGGCGTCCTTCCCGCAGCGCGGTTAACAGTGCCGCCGGAGCCTGGGGCTCGGGATCGCCCGGCATAAGGCCACGCTGCGCTCGCAGCAGATCGTTCAGCGTCGCAATGCCGAACATGCGCAGCCGTTCCAGCAAATGCACCAACACGGCCTTGAGCGCCACCACGTCGCTCATGGCGCGGTGGGATGGCCGCTCAACACCCAGCGAGCGGGCGAGCGACCCGAGGTTATACCGATCCTGAACCAGAAAAATACGCGCCAGCTGTAACGTATCGACCAGCGGATTGTTGAGCGTCGGCTTTCCCAGCCTTATAAGCTCGGTATTCAAGAACGAGAAATCAAACGGCGCATTGTGCGCCACCAGCACAGCGCCTTCGATCTGGCGCAGCAGCGCATCCACCACCCGCTCGAAGGGCGGCGCGCTGTTCAGCAGATGGGCAGGAATTTTATTAACCGCAAAGGCATCCGGGCTGATCGGCCGCCCGGGATTGACCAGCGTTTCGTAGACGCCGTGCTGCACACCCCCGCGCCAATGCACCAGGGCGATTTCACAGATCCGGTCGCCTTGCTGTGGTTCCAGGCCCGTGCTTTCGACATCAAACAGCACAAAAGGGACATCGCTCAGCGGCAATTGTAGCAAACGATTACGTTCAGACGGATTCATATGCCATCAAGTATAGCACCTCAAGAATGGCGCCGCCACGTCCGAAAATCCGGTTGACAAATGCCCCCGGCCTTTGTATAATCCCAACCGCAAAACGTTCCCGCTTAGCTCAGTTGGTAGAGCATCGGACTGTTAATCCGAGTGTCGCTGGTTCGAGCCCAGCAGCGGGAGCCACCCACAACGAGGAAGGCAATGCCTTCCTTGTTTGTTTTTAAGCCGTGACAACTCCACACCTACCCCGCACAACAATCGCGCTGCATGCCGGACTGCGTCAGCGCAGGAAACACTGGTTGCTGAGGTTGCCGGCATTGGAACGCCATGCTATTTATGCAGCAATGCAGGAGGTTCGGGCCTCAGCTCGCATCGCTACAAATGACAATGTGGCTGACTAAATCGCTGAAAATGACAATGCTGCAGTCCTCGCCGGACCTTCTGGCTAGATATGACGATTCTCGGTGGAGTTACTCATCCCCACCAATACCGGCAGGGGTACTAGCGTTGCAAGCGCTGTATCGGGGGTGGGTGTAAATGTATCAGCAGGAAGGGCAATTGTGTCGATGCATTTGACGGTAGTGGTTGTTGCTGGTTGAAACGGCCGAGTTCAGGAAAAGATACGGATGAGTAGTAC
>JADDQF010000085.1 GCA_016781505.1 bacterium | reverse complement strand
TTCAACTGTTTGGAACTCGCGGGCATAGAACGGCAGCATGTCGCTCTGCTTAATCTTGGGGGGATAGAAAAAGCCTTTCCAATCCGCATAGCTATAACCACTGGTACCTATTCGCAGCATGGCCTCATCCTTGAGCACTCTTGGTTTGCGGTCGGTGCTTAGTTCTCCGTTTTGCCTTGTTGGTGTTCGGCGGCCAGCTGCCGCACAACTTCCACGATCAAGCGCCGCTCTTCGCGTTTGATCCGCTCGTGCAGTGCAGTCTCATCATCTGTGGGCAGCACCGGCACTTCGGCTCGCGCCAGCCCGCGCCCCACGTCAACTTCGGGCGTCACCCAATGCACCGTACAGCCCGAAACTGCAACGCCGAGCCGCAAAGCATCGCGTACGGCATGTGCTCCCCGAATCGCCGGGATCGTGCCGCCGCTCGCCAGCCGATAGGTCGCCCCCGAGTCATCCGGCAGCAGCGCGGGATGCTGGTTGATGATTCGACGGGCGTAGCGCTCAATAAAGTCGGCCGACATGACGCGCATCCAGCCGGCCATCACGATCAGGTCTGGATCAAAGATGTCGATCGCCGCGGCCACTTGTCGCTCCCAGGCCAGGCGTGTGTCTCGATCTTTTGGCCGGCGGAGTGGTAAGCATACGGTCGGAACTTGCGCTGCGAGCGCCCGCTGCAGCCCATACGCCCCAGCCCGATCCGCCAGCACCAGCCCAACCGTGTAGCCGGTCTGGTCGTCCAGCAGCGCCTGCAGATTCGAGCCGCTGCCCGAGATCAACACCGCGATGGTGAATGGACGCGAACTTTGTTCACTCATACATCGGCCGTTCGCAGCCCACGCCAGCCGATATCGCGCCGCAGCTGCCGTCCCGCAAAGTTGATGTGGTCGGCCAGCGCGTAGCCGCGGTCCCGCGCTTCCTCCAGCGAGCGGCCTAGCCCCACCGCCGTCAGCACACGACCGCCGCCGACAACCAGCTGCCCAGCCTGCTCCGCCGTCCCAGCGTGAAACAGGAGTGTGTCGGGCGGCAGCTCAGCCGGCAGCTCGATCCGACCGCCGCTCAGGGGCTGAGCCGGATAGCCTGGGGCCGCGAGCACCACGCCGAGGGCCGATCCTTCGTGCCAGCGCACCTGATCGGGAGCCAGCCGTCCGGCTACACAAGCCAGCATGATCTCGACCAGATCGCTGGCCAGCAGCGGGAGCAGCACCTGCGTCTCGGGATCGCCAAACCGCGCATTGAACTCCAGCACCTGCGGGCCTCCCGCGGTCAACATCAACCCCGCATACAGCACGCCAACAAACGGGCAGCCCAGCTCTGCCAACGTGTTGATCGCCGGCTGCATCACCGTCGTCGTCAGCTGCGTGCTGAGCTCCGGCCCGATGGCAGCCACCGGCGCATACGCGCCCATGCCGCCCGTATTCGGCCCTCCGTCGCCGTCCAGCAGCCGTTTATGGTCCTGCGCCGGGAGCATCGGCACCACCCTGCCACCATCCGAGAATGCCAGAAACGACACCTCTTCGCCTTGGAGCCGCTCTTCCAACACAACCCGCGCGCCGGCTGCGCCGAAGACGCCTTCCTGCAGCATCGCCCGCAGGGCTTGCAGTGTCTCTTCAACCGTTTCCGCGACCACCACGCCTTTGCCCAGCGCCAGACCATCGGCTTTGACTACCCAGGGCCGTCCCCCGGCGCGCACAAACCGTTCCGCCGCAGCGTAGTCGTCAACAATGATTGATTCCGCCGTGGGAATACCCCCCCGCGCCATGACCTCCTTGGCGAACGCTTTGCTGGCTTCAATCCGGGCAGCCGCAGCCGTTGGTCCGAATGCGCGCAGCCCAGCGGCTTGGAGCCGATCAACCAGACCTAACGCCAGCGGGTTATCCGGCGCCACAACCACCAGATCCGGATGTTCCGCTTGCGCGAGCGTTACCTGGCCGGCAATATCATCCGCCTTCACCGCCACATTGCGGCCCAGCGTTGCGGTCCCCGCGTTACCCGGCGCGATCACCAGCTCCGTCACCAAGGGGGATTGTTGAATCTTCCAGGCCAGCGCATGTTCACGGCCGCCGCCACCAACCAGCAGTATCTTCATGGCAATTTTCTTATGTCAAATACCTTCACAACAGCCATTATACGCTACCCGCTCACCCTTCCGTGCGCCGTCCCAAGGTGAAGCCACGCATTTATGCTACAATCGTCGGGCAATGAGTGTTGAAGAACCAATCGACGTGGGCGCGATCTTGTCGCAATTGCGGGCAGAAATTCGCGCGGCCCGAGCAACGCTGGCGGACGATACGCCCCATGCCGCCCAGCTTGGCGTGAGCTTCGACGAGTTGCGTGACGCCATCGCCGAGGTGGAAGCGCTCCGGGCGGTGAGCGCTCACTGGCCGCTCACGTGGCGCACGCCACGTGAGCGCGTGCAGGTCTTCGTGCAGCGGCTGATCCGGCGCGGCCTCAGATGGTATATCGCCCCGATCGTGGAGCAGCAAAATGCTTACAACAACGCCGTCGCCCGCATGCTGCAGCTGCTGCTCGAGTCGTACCAGCAGCTGTCGGCCGAAGTTGCCCAGCTCCAAGCCCGCAAGGCGCCCGAAGCTGAGGCAGAACACAACGGCCAGTCCAGTACTTCTTGAGTCTGACGAGCTTTCAAGGCAGCACAGCGCACCCCAATGAGCACCCTCAACGTTGACGAACTGATGCGCGAGATCGAGGCGGCGGCCGCCCAAGCGGGGGCCGAGCCCCAGTTTCCGCAGCTGGCCATGCAGCAGCTCTTGCCGGCGCTGCGCGAGTATCATGCCGTCGAGCCGCGGCCGCCCTTGATCGGACGCACCCGCTATGAGCGGCTGTGGGTGCGGATCAATCAGCTGCTCCGCCGGATTGCGGCCCATGCGGTTGAGCCGGCCGTCGCCCAGCAAAATGAGTCGAATGCAGCCGTGCTTGACGCCCTTGAACAGCTGCTACGGGCCGATGCCGGCCTGCGAGCCGTGGTAACGGCGCAACGCAGTGCGCGTGTAACCACACCTCAAGAAGAGCGTAATGCCCACTGAAACAATAACCATTGTGCTGCCGTGGTATGGCGCCGAAACCGCCGGCGGTGCCGAAGCGCAGGCGCGGCAGCTGGTTCAGTCGCTGCGGGAGGCCGGTGTTGCTGTCGAGGTCTGGGCCACCGATGCCCGCGACGCCCGTGCCCCACTCGCTGCGTTCTACCCGCGTGGGCTTGACGAAGTCGACGGCGTGCCGGTGCGGCGCTTTCCCGCCAATCTTGGCGCTGCTCAGCAATGGACAAAGCAGTATGGCTTCGAGCACCCGATCCCGGAATATAACCTGCTCCAATCGTTGACCGGCAGCGATGCCTTGTTGCAGGCCGTTGCAGCGGAGCGCGATCAACGTCGCTGGGTCTTTTTTTTGTACGCGTATCCCACCAGCTTTTGGGGCGCGCAGATTGTTGGCGAGCGCGGCTACCTGGTGCCGTGTTTGCACGACGAGCCCTACGCCTACAACAGCACCACGCGCACCCTGCTGCGGTCCGTACGGCGGGTGCTGGCCAACAGCGTCGGCGAGCAACAGCTGATCTGCCGTTTGGCCGATCTCCCGTCGGACCGGGTGCCGGTGGTGGGGGAGGGTATCGAGCTCCATTGGCGCGGCGATGGCGCGCATTTTCGGCGCGAGCACAATTTGACAGGGCCGCTGATCTTCTTCACCGGCCGCCGCGACCATTCCAAAAACTTTCCGCTGCTGCTGGCCTACTTTGAGGAGTATCTGGCCCGCCGCGAGCCCCGCGCGACCTTGCTTGCGGGCGGGCCGGGACCACTCGATCTTCCACCCGCGCTGCAGTCCGCCGTCGTTGACCTGGGCTTTCAAAGCCAACAGGCCAAGCATGACGCCTATGCCGCTGCCGACATTTTTTGCATGCCCGGCCTGCTGGAAAGTTTCAGCATTGTGGTCATGGAAGCCTGGCTGCAAGGTACGCCCGTGCTGGTCCACGGCGATTGCCCCGTCACAGTAGCACACTGTCGCCAGGCGAACGGCGGCCTGTGGTTTCGCTCCTACCGGCAGTTCGAGGCCTGCCTGGATCGGTTGCTCGACGACCGGGCTACGGCCAGGCAGCTGGGATCTCAAGGCCAAGCGTGGGTGCGGCGCGAATGTCGCTGGGAGGACGTCGCCCAACGCTTCATCGCGGCTGTGTTTGAGGAGTAGCCCGCACACCAGGCGAGGGTATCTGCCGCAAGCTGGATCTAACGTATCATGTATGTATTACCTTCCGACTCCTGAAATTTGTAGCCTGTAACCTGGACCTATCGTCTCGCCTACCGGCTCCTAATGCCTGTAGCGTGTAACCTGAAGCCTATCTATCGTGCGCATTTTGATTTGCACAGCTCAGATTCCTTTCGCCCGAGGCGGCGCCGAGCTGCTCAGCGAGGGCCTGCGTGATGCGCTGCGTGCGCACGGCCACGAGGCCGAGATTGTTGCCCTGCCCTTTGTGTGGACGCCCCGGCCAAACATTATCAAGAGCGCGCTGGCCTGGCGCCTGCTCGATCTTACGCAGGTCGGCGGACAGCCCGTCGACGCAATCATTTGCACCAAGTTTCCCGCCTATGCCGCGCGCCATCCCCGCAAAATTGTCTGGCTCGTCCACCAGCATCGCCAGGCCTATGATTGGTATGGCACACCGCTCTCGGATTGGGGCGCGCAGCCCCACGATGCGGAGGCCCGCCCGCAGCTGCAGCGGCTGGATCGCCGAACCCTGGGCGAGGCGCACAAGCTCTTCGCTATTTCCCGCAACGTTGCCGCTCGCCTGCGCCGCTTCAATCAGCTCGCGGCCACGCCGCTGTATCCTCCCAGCCATCTCGCCGGCAGGCTCCAGCCTGGCCCGTTCGACGATTACATTCTTTCGATCTCCCGCCTAGACGCCGCGAAGCGGATCCACCTGCTGCTGGAAGCGCTTGCCCAATCCGCGGCGCCACTGCGAGCGATCATCGCGGGCCGTGGCCCGGCTTTAGCCGCTTTGCAACAGCTTGCTCAGCAGCTTGGCCTCGCCGACCGGGTCCGCTTTACCGGCTTCGTGAACGACGACACTGCCGTCGAGCTCTTTGCGCGCTGTCGAGCCGTCTTCTACGCTCCCGTCGACGAAGATTATGGCCTGGCTACGATCGAGGCCTTTGCTGCGGGCAAGCCCGTGCTAACAACCACCGATGCAGGCGGCGTGCTTGAATTCGTCCAGGATCATGTAAGCGGGCTGGTGGCCGCCCCACAGCCCGCCGCGCTCGCCGCCCAGCTCGATGCATTAGCCGATCCCGAATTTGCGCAACGCCTTGGAGCGAACAACCCAGACCGCATCGCCGGCATTAGCTGGCCCAACGTCGTGCACTCCTTGCTTGCCCCTTGAGCCGGGGACGAG
The DNA here is from genome assembly GCA_016781505.1 of bacterium. GTDB lineage: Bacteria > Chloroflexota > Chloroflexia > Chloroflexales > Kallotenuaceae > LB3-1. The sequence continues at coordinate 1,857 of JADDQF010000085.1, read as the reverse complement.
CAACGACCTGTTCAATGCGCAGCGGCTGATGCAGTCCCGGGCTGCTCGCAATTCAGGATTTGCACCAACAAACGTTCCGCCTGCAACTTCGCTTGGCCCAACCACGTACAAAGTACCAGTGCTGTTTCAAGACCGGCGTATGATGCTGGGAGCGCAGGGGCCGTGCTATAATTCACGAGTTCCCCGGAAAGGACTGGGTTATGATCGCTCGGCCACGTATTCGCCAGCTCGGCCTCGGCGAGTTACTCGATGAAAGTTTCCGGCTGTATCGTGCCAACTTTCTGACATTTATTACCATGGCAGCGCTGGTGCTGGTGCCCTACCAAATCATCAGCTTTTTGGTTCAGCTGCCGATTCAAAATGAGCTGGCTGGGCTGGTGCCACAGCCGGGCGCTAATCCCACCGATCCACTTGCCGGGCAATCGCCACTCGACGTATTTTCGGGCATCCTGTTCTGGTATCTGGGCATTATTGCCATCAGCTTGTTGTATGTTGTGGTTTTTTTGCCGCTGCTTGAAGGTGCCCTGACCCACGCCGTTGCCCAGCGTTACCTTGGACGCTCCGCCACCACCGGCGAGAGCTTTGGCGCCGCGATCCGGCGTAGTCCGGCCCTGATCGGCGCGCGACTGATCCCGACGTTGTTCGGCGCGGGCATCTTTCTGGTCCTCTTTGCGATCATCGGCGTGCTCGCCTTTCTTGTGATCCGCGCCAGTGCCAGCGATACAGCCGAGCCCAGCCTTGCGCTTGGCGCCGTTGCCGTTGGCTTCCTGGGCGTCGGGCTGACTATCGTGCTTACGGTCGTGGCCCTGGCGCTGTACGTTCGCATCTTTTTCACCTCGCAGGCGATCATGGTCGAAGATCAAGGTCCCTGGCAAGCGATTAAGCGCAGCTGGCGGCTAACACAGCGCTATTTTTGGCGCACGGTCGGTTACCTCCTGGTGATCATTCTGCTGATGTATTTCTTAGCTTCACTTCCGGCAATTGTGCTGATTGCGCCGACCGCCCTGCTCGGCATCGATCAGCGTCTTCAACTCTTGCTTCAAACCATTGTTACCACCATCTTCAGCGTGATCGCGACGCCATTTAGCTTGATCGCCTACACGTTGATGTATTTTGATTTGCGCATCCGTAAAGAGGGCTTCGACCTCGAGCAGCAAACCAACACATTATTGGCGCCAGGCACGTCATCGCCGTACATATCGAGTCGTTAAGTGGCTGCTAACGCTCAAATCAAACGGCTCTTAGGCCGCATCATCCTCCTGTGCTTGTGCCTCGGCTTCCCGCTCGGGGCGCGCGCACAGGCTGCAACAGTGCCCCTCGAGCAGTATGAGCAGCTTGTGCGCGAGGCATATGCCGCTGCCACCCGCTCCGACCGGATTGGCTTGGACGAGGTCGCCGCGCAGCTGATCAACATCCGCGATGTGAACTTGGTGGATGGTGTTTCCGTGCCGGCGGATAATGCCTGGCTTGGGGAGGCGCTCGCGCAGGAGCCGCCGCCCTACCGGTTCATTGCCGCACGCCTAGGCGCAATCCTGGACGCAGCCGGTCAAACACGCGCCGCCCACGATCCTGATGCGCTCCAAAAGCTTAACGATGTTTTCAGCAAGCCGCCGTTCAAGAGCCGTGAAGTGCCCTCGGCCTGGACACAGTTTTGGCGCGCGGTTGGCCAGGCGATTAGCGACTTCTTTGACTGGCTGTTTCGATCCTTGCCCAGCGGCGGGAATGCTGGGCCTGCAGCGCCGCGGCCCGCCGGATTTAGCAGTCTCTCGCCCCTGGGCTGGGTCTTGCTCACGCTTGGACTGCTGCTGGTGATTGGCATCGTCGTATACGCCATCCGTGGCGTGCGCCACTCCGTGG
>JADDQF010000073.1:13257-26636 GCA_016781505.1 bacterium | reverse complement strand
GCGTTAGCGGGGAAAAGCTCGTATTTACACCTTTTTGCTGGGGCTGATGGTACCCTTCCAGTCGATCATGATCCCGCTCTTTTACATCCTGCGCGACCTAGGTCTTCTCGGCACCTACTGGGCCATGATTCTGCCGAGCATTGTGGTTGGCCTGCCGTTTGGCATCTTTTTTATGCGCGCCTTCTTTCTGCGGCTACCGGATGAGCTGGCCGACGCCGCAAAGATCGACGGCGCCAGTGAGTTTGCCGTCTTCTGGCGCGTGATGCTGCCGCTGTCACTGCCCGCTATCGCCGCTCAGGTCGTCTTTCAATTCATGGCTGCGTGGAAAGAGTTTTTGATTCCGCTGATCTACATGCAGCGCGAAGAGCTGCGACCTTTGGTCCTCGGCCTGATGTTCTTCAGGGGCAAATACACACAGAATATTCCGTTGACCATGGCCGGAGCGATGATTGTGATGTTGCCGATTCTGGTGATTTACATTATTTTTCAGCGGAAGTTTATTCAAGGCATGACTGCCGGCGCGCTCAAAGGCTAGTGCCAGACTCTGCCTGAACCAGAACCGTGGAGGAATGCATGAAGTTAGCCTGCCAGGAGCACCTGATCCCTGGAACAACACTGATCGAGAAGTGGGAAAATGTTTCGTCAGCGGGATTTGATGGCATCGAGCTACGCGGCCATGGCGATTTCCAGTTTCGCGAACGGCTGCCGGAGCTGCAAGCGGCGCGCACTGCCGGGGTGGTTATGCCGTCCGTCTGCGTGATCATGGATCATTTTATTGGCGATTTTGACGAAGCCCGTCGGCGCGACGCCATCGAAAATATGCGCTCCTTGCTGTCGGTGATTGCCGAGATCGGCGGCTATGGAGCGATCACCCCAGCCGCATATGGCATGTTTTCACTGCGGCTCCCACCCTTCAAGCCACCGCGCACTCCGGAAGAAGACCGGCAGGTGCTGATCGAGGGCTTGAGTGAGCTTGGCGAGCACGCTGCCCAGGCAGGCGTCCATCTGTTATTCGAGCCGCTGAACCGCTACGAAGATCACATGGTGCATACGTTGGCCGAAGCAGTTGACCTGTGCAGGGAAGTTGGCCTGCCGTCGGTGCGGGTCATGGCCGATTTTTTCCATATGAACATTGAAGAGCAAGATCTTGCCGCCGCCATTCGGGACGCTGGCGATTACCTGATGCATGTGCATGTCGCCGACAGCAATCGCTTGCAGCCCGGCCTGGGTCATACGGACTTCAGCACAGGCTTCCAAGCCCTTCGGCAGATTGGCTTCACTGGATACCTGGCCCTGGAATGTCACCTGCAAGGGGAGCCGCAAGCTGCGCTCGCCGAAACCGCGCGATATTTGCGGTCGCTCGACAACCAGTCTTAGACAGTTTAGCTGGAAGCGGTAGTTTGCCTCAACGGACGAGCGCGGGAGGAGCATGGTAACGCTTGCAGCTTTAACCGCCGTACTGTTCGTTGTTGCACATCACGTTTCCGCAAGAGTGCTTCGGCTATAATGGGCAACATAGGCGAGCTACTGAGCGTTGTTGAAGTCGTTGCACATTGCCACATCGTTCAAAGAAAGAGGCAGGCCGAGCTATGCTAACCAATCGTTTGACCCGATTGACCACAGCGCTAGCGGATCAGGCGCTCGATGCCGTGGTCATTGTTCCCGGTGCCAATCTACGCTATCTGCTCAACGTATCGTTCCACCCCAGCAAGCGTCTCACACTTGCACTCTTCTCCGCCGCTGGCGGCCGACCGCGTATTGTGCTCCCGGCGCTGGAGTTGGGCGGCGTGCGCGCCCAGCTCGGCGACATCGCCCACTTTTACCCATGGACCGATGCCGCAGGCCCAACGACTGAGCTCCTCGAGGCCGTGGGCCAAGTATTTCGCGGGCGGAGAGCGCGGATCGCGGTGGAGCACACGGTGATGCGCGTGATGGAGCTTCGCGCGTTGGAGAATGCCGGCCGTCAGCTGGGTGTGGAGCTCGACATTGTCGACGCGACGCCGCTGCTCGCGCAGATGCGCATGGTGAAAGACGCCGACGAGCAGGCAGCCATGGCCGAAGCGGCACGTATTGTTGAGCAAGCGCTGCGCAACACCATCGCCCAGATCAAGCCGGGCGTTACGGAACGACAGCTTTCCCACATCTGCACCCAGGAGATCATGGCTGCGGGAGCGGAAGGTGAAAGCTTTGAGAACTTAATCGCTAGTGGTCCCAACAGCGCCAACCCGCACCACAACGTGAGCGACCGCGCCTTCCAGCCCGGCGATTTGATCGTGCTTGACTGCGGCGCAGTGTATCGCGGCTACGCCTCCGACATTACGCGCACCGTTGCCCTCGCCGAGCCGACGCCGGAAGCCCGCCACATCTACCAAACCGTGCTGGCCGCTAATACGGCTGCCCGAAACTTCGTGCGGCCAGGCGTGACCGGCGAGCAAATCGATCGGGCAGCTCGCAATGTGATCGCTGCGGCTGGCTACGGCGACTTCTTTTTGCATCGGACAGGCCATGGTTTGGGTCTGGAAATTAATCCCTGCCACGAGCCGCCGGACCTTGTTGCGGGCAGCAACGTGCCATTCGCGGTCGGCACCACCTTCACCATCGAGCCTGGCATCTACATCGAAGGCGTGGGCGGCGTGCGCATCGAGGATGATGTTGTGATCACCGAAGCGGGATGCCAGAGCTTCACCACCTTCGACCGCGATCTCATGATCGTGCCGGTCTAACGTACGCTAGCACTATCTAATGCACATACCAGAACGAGGCAGCGAAGACGTGCGGTACGACTTGACCACAACCGCATCGCGTGTGTAAACACACAGCTGGTACCGCGATCACGGCAAAGGAGCAACGATGTCCCGTTTCGCCATTTCCTCATGGAGTCTTGACGGCTTGCTCAACGCCGGATTACCGCTTGATGCAGTTCCGGCACAGATGGTGCAGCGTGGACTGCGAACGCTGGAGCTGTGCCATTTTCATCTCCCAAGCACTGAAGACGCCGATCTGCAAGCCTTCCGTCAACAGCTGGCGGCCGCGGGAGTTGAGCTCCGTAGCCTGCTGATCGATACCGGTGACATTGCAGCCGCCGATCCGACACTAGCTGCAGCTGAGCTCGACAAAATCCAACGGTGGATTGCGGTTGCCGCCGCGCTTGGGGCGCAACAGGTCAGAATCGCGGCCGGACAACAAGCGCCGACACCGGAGGTGATTGAGCGTAGCGCCGAGCACCTCCGCGCGTGTGCCGAAGTTGCGAGCAGCTACGGGCTACGAACCATCACCGAGAACTGGCTCCGTACGGGCGAGCAACCGGCGGATCTGCTTGCCATTCTGGACAAATGCAACGGCAAGGTCGGTCTTTGCGCAGATACCGGCAATGCCGAAGCGACACCCGATAAATACGCCACCTTGGCGCAGCTTTTGCCGCGTGCTTCCTCGGTCCACTTCAAAGCCCGCTATCGAGCAGATGGCACCGTCGATGACATGGATGCGCAGCGCTGTGCCGAGTTGATGCATCAAGCGCACTTTGAGGGCGTGATTACCCTGATTTACGCTGACAAACATGATGAGTGGGCTGGCATCGAGCAATTGCGCGTCGTGCTTGAACCACTGGTTTAGAGGACTTAAGCGCTGGGAGCGGGGGATAGCGGCGCGACGGGGTGAGCGCCAGCGCGGACAAAAGGCTCCGGCGCCACAACGTGAAGGCCGCCTGCGTGGCCTAATGGGCATTCTGTGGCGGCAGGTGAACAAAGGCGGGCGAGCCAACTTATCATTGGCTCGCCCGCGTCTCTATCCATGACCGCCGCCAAGCATAGGGTCATGGCTGCGCCGCCCCAGCGCTAAGTTCGGGTACACTACGCATAGTGCGCCTGAAAATAACCGCGCAGCACAACGAACGTACAGGAGGATAGCAGATGCAAGACGCAGCGCGTGGGACGATCCGTCGCGGCATGGTTGTTGTGGCGCACCCGGATGACGCCGAGTTTGGCTGCGGTGGCACCGTAGCCGCCTGGGCCGACGAGGGCCTTGAAATAGTGTATGTGGTCGCTACAGATGGCAGCAAAGGCTCGGCCGACCTTGAGATGAGCTCCGAGAATTTGATCCGCGTTCGCCAGCAGGAACAACGCGACGCCGCCGATGTTTTAGGGGTCAAGGAGGTGGTCTTTTTGGGCTACCCCGACGGCTATCTTGAGCATACGCTCGATCTGCGGAAAGATATTGCGCGAGCCATTCGCCAGTATCGCCCGGATCGCTTGATCACCATGACCCCGTACCGCTCGTTTGCGATCAACGCCTACGTCAACCATCCTGATCATTTGGCAGTCGGCGATGCCGCCTTGGCCGCTGTCTACCCCACGGCTCGGGATCGACTTACGTTTCCCGATCTAGCAGCGTCCGGCCTTGAGCCGCACAAAGTCCTCGAAGTATATGTAATGGGCACGGACCAACCGGACTGCTGGGTCAACATCGAGGCCACGATCGACCGCAAAATCGCGTCGCTGCACAAGCATCCCAGCCAGATTGCAGACATGGCCGGCATGGAGGAACGCGTGCGGGCACGGGCAGCTGATGTGGCGCAGGGCCATGATATGCGCTATGCCGAATGCTTCAAGGTGTTTTATCTCACCTAGTGTGGCCTTCAACCGCCGCCGATGTTTACCGAATATAGCCGCGGGGCAAGCAACAACCCAATGGCTCGCCCATGGCTGCGACTTGCGGTACATGAGGCACGGCAACAGCGGTCGTTCAGGCAAATGGAGGCTAGGCGCGGCTGGTTGACCAAGCTCAGCGCTTGGGGAAAGGAACAATGATGGCACAAGCAACTTCGCAGCGAGCACGCTACCCGGCTTTGCACCATCGTAATTTCACGCTGATCTGGAGCGGACTCCTGGTCTCCAATATGGGCACGTGGATGCAAAACACGGCGCAAAGCTGGCTTATTTACAAACTAACCGGCAACAACGCGCTGTACCTTGGCTATCTGGGCCTCAGCTTTGCCATACCGATGATCGTTGTGCCGCCCCTTGGTGGAGCAGTGGCGGATCGCGTCGACCGTATCAAACTGTTATATGTCACCCAAACGGCGTCGCTGCTCCTGGCGGTTACGCTTGCAATCCTGACTTGGTTAGGAGCCGTTCAAGCGGAGCATATTTTGCTCACAACCTTTTTGGGAGCACTGCTGCTGGCGTTTGACAATCCGACCCGCCAAGCCCTTATCCCTGAACTGGTACCCCGCCAAGACCTGTTGAATGCGCTGTCGCTGAACTCGGCAACGTTCACCGGGGCGGCATTGGTCGGACCAGCCCTCGCCGGTGTTTTGCTGGATGTGGTTGGAGCCGGCTGGTTGTTCATGCTGAACGGCATCAGCTTCTTGGCGGTGCTGGCTGCCCTGCTGCTGATGCGCGACATACCCGCGCAGCCGCGTGGGAAGGGCTCGTTGCTTGACGCACTTTTTGGTGGCTTCGTGTATGCGTGGCAGCACGGCATCGTGTTGCTGCTGTTGCTGCTGTCGGCGCTTGCGGCTGTCTTCGGCCGCTCGTATCACCAGCTCCTGCCCGTCTTTGCTGATAACATTTGGCATGCTGGGTCCCAGGGCTACGGAGCTTTACTTTCAGCAGGCGGAGCGGGCGCGCTGATCGGGGCGTTCACCATGTCGTCGGTCAAGGAGCTGCGCCACCATGGTCGTCTGCTTAGCGTCAGTGGACTCGCGTTTTGTGCGCTGCTCACGGTCTTTGTGCTGACGCCGCGGTTCTGGGCGGGAGTTATGGTGCTGGTGATGGTCAGCATCGCCGCGACCATCTTCACCACCTTAATTGCCACGCTCATTCAGCTGCGTGTACCCGGCCAGTTACGCGGCCGAGTCATGAGCTTGTACGCGATTACCTTGATCGGGCTACCCTCGCTTGGTTCGTTAGGAGTAGCCGCGGTTGCCCAGTCGCTGAGCGGCACAGCTGGCGGGAGGTGGGCAGAACAAGGATTACGCCTGCTCAATGTGTTAGGCATTACGCGACTCACAGCCGAGCTCGGACCGGCCGCTGGGGCGCCACGCGCCGTGATTCTTGGCGTCCTCCTTTTGAGCGTTGTGCTGCTGGCGACGGCGCCAGCCTTTGTACGGTTGCGTGCCGATCCGCCAGCGTCCACACGCCATTAACGCCACTTCGAGCTGCTGGTGATCACGCATGTTGATGCCGACCATATCGGCGGCATCTGTGAGCGACTTCTGGATGGCACGCCGGGCGTAACATTTGGCGATGTATGGTTCACTGGCTGGCAACATTTACCGGGCACTCCAGCCACGGTGAGTCCGCTGCAAAGTGAGCCATTGAGCGGGCAGCTACATTTTCCATGATGGCCGTGGAACAAGGCCTGCGACCAAGCTGCAGTTGCCGTTCCCGCGGCTGGACCGCTCCCCCGAGTAACCCTCAGGAACGCCGCCGAGTAACCCTCGCTGCCAGACCTATTGATATATAGTTGGCGGCAAAGCTCCAGGCATACACGGGGTGAGCTAGCCGGCGTGGCTAGCCGATGCTGAGTGGGCAGCTAGCTAAGGGCGAGCGGGTGCTTGGAGCCAGGCCGGCAGAAACGCTCAACCGTGGCCAGGAGGCGATCATCGTTGACCGGTTTGGGAACAAAGTCGGCAATAGCCATACGTAAAGCGTCTGACAGCCGTTCCTGAGTGGTAAACACCGCAACCGGAATTGATTGCAGCAGCGGATCGTGCTTTTGTTCGTTGCGAAAAGCCCAGCCATCCATTTCCGGCATCGTCAAGTCCAACAAGATCAGGGCAGGACGTACCGCCGAGGTGCGCAGAAAATCAAGCGCTTCCCGTCCGTGGCTGGCGGTAACAACATGGTATCCCGCGTCTTGCAATATATCCGTTGCCGCTTGCCGGATGCCCACATCATCGTCGACGAGCAGAATTAACTGGTTGTTTGTCTCGGCTCGCATAGTGCTCCTTTGTAGCTACTTGCCTGATCGAGGGTACCAAGCGTATGATCTCGAACCGATGGGGGTGCACGACGACTATCGGTGTCAGTAGCAACACCACTTGACGTGGTGTTGCTACTGTAGCATCCAGCAGCTGGATCCACAAGACCCCAATGATTTTTTATAAGGTAGTCGCCGTCAGACTAGTTGATCAGGCACACGCTTCTATGCGCGAACAAAATATTCTACCTACATTTGCCCTGCAAACAGGTTGTAGCACCCAGGAGCACACCATCTACCATGACTGAGACCAACGACGAGTCCAAGCCGCAGATCGATCCCCTGCCCGCGCCTCAAAAGCTGCCCCTGCATTGGCGGCGCAACTTTGTGGCCAACTTTGTCGACTCGATGTTCTTTTCGTTGGCGCTGGCTTTTGCCTCACTAACCACCATCGTGCCGGTCTTTATCCGCGAGCTGGGTGGCTCACCTCTGATTATTGGGCTTATTCCAGGCTTGGTGCAAGCGGGACAAATGCTTCCACCGCTCTTTGCCGCCCCATACATCGCTCCGCTCGAGCGCAAGCTCCCATTTCTGTTGAAGATGACGCTGGGCGAGCGGCTGCCGTGGCCACTCTTGGCGCTGCTTTGCCTGGTCGTGGCCCCACGCTATCCACTGGCTATGGTTGTCATCACGACGTGTCTGCTCGCCATCTTTGGGCTCGCTGGCGGCATTTGCTTGCCCGCGTGGATGGACATTGTGGCTCGGGTGACACCGATGCAAATGCGCGGCAAGCTGTTTGGCTGGAGCGGCGCATTAAGTGGTTTGCTGGGAGTTGCCGGCGGCTTAGGGGCCGAGCATGTCCTCGGCACTTTCCCGTTTCCCTACAATTTCGCGGCATGCTTTGCCGCTGCCGGATTCTGCTTATTCATATCGTTTCTGGGCCTGATAGCGATCCGTGAACCCGTGGCCGAGGAACGAACCGTACCCTTGGCCGTGGGCGACTACATCGACCAGCTCTTCAAGGTGTTGCGGGGCGATCGAGACTTCAGCATCTTTATCGTTGTGCGCATTCTGGGAGCATTCGCCGCGATGGCGGTGGCGTTTGTTGCGATCTATGCAACCGAGCAGCGCGGACTGCCCGCCAGTGTCGCCGGCCGTTTTACCGCATGGATGCTGGGCACGCAGGTGATTACGACACCGCTCTTCGGCATGCTCGCCGACCGCAACGGCTACAAAAGCTCGATGCAGTTTGCGCTGGCGGCACAGGCTGCGGCAATGGGTCTAAGCCTGGCCGCGACGACCAGGCTTGAATTCTCAATTGTCTTTGCGTTGATCGGGGCGGCGAATGGCCTGTTCTTTTCCACCGCGCTCAACATGGTGGTTGAGTTCGCACCGGCCGCCGAGCGCGTGATCTACCTTGGCCTGCATGGAACGCTGATCGCCCCCGCGATCCTGCTGGCGCCCCTGCTCGGCGGGTGGCTCGTCGACAGCTATGACTATGCGCTTGCTTTTACGGCGGCGGGCATGTGCGGTCTTTGCGCCTTCCTGTTGTTAACCTTCTTTGTGCGTGATCCGCGGCACGGGTACCTGTCCCGCAGCCAGGCCGCTCCGCGTGCGGCCGAAAACGCTAACAGCGGTTCGGTATAACCAGTATCAGCCGGCGCCGCCAACTGCCAAACCGTACTCCACAGCGCTTACTATGCAGAGCCACGGACAACAAGCTCAGTGTCGAGGAGGATGCGCCGCATCTCGGCTGGGGGCGATAAAATTTGCTGAAGCAGGAGATCGGCGGCAGCTCGTCCGGCGGCGGCAATCGGCTGGCGGATCGTCGTAAGCTGCGGGCGAACGAACTGCGCCTCGGGCGTGTCGTCGTAGCCCACAATGGCAACGTCGTGCGGCACCTGGTAGCCCAACTCCTGGAGCGCAAGCATAGCGTCGACTGCCATCGTATCGTTGGCCACGAAAATCGCGCTGGGCGGCAGATCCTGCACGAGCAAGCGCCTGGCAAGCGGCGCGGCGCTGCCACGGGTGAAATCGCCATACACCAACAAGCTTTCGTCAACCGGCAGCTCGGCCGCCTCCAGCGCCCGACGATACCCTTCCAGCCGTAAGCGTCCCGGTGGAGTTGTTTGGTCGCCTGCGATATGCGCGATCCGACGATGGCCCTTACGAATCAGGTACCGTACCGCCTCGGCCGCACCCCGGTGGTCACGGCTGGCCACCGTGCTCAGCCCCTCATGCCCGAAGTCACTCCCGACCGAAACAAAGGCAATGCCGGCTTGCAGCACCCGTTCGATATCGGCGCGGTCAAGATGCCAAGCCACCACGATAGCGCCATCGGTACCACGCCGCACCACGGTATCCAGAAAGTGCCGTTCCAGCGCTGCCGCTCCCCGCGAGTTCGCGATCAGCAGCTCGAAGCCGTGCTCTTGCAACACGTCCTGGATCACCTGGGCCAGGATCGGATAGAACGGATTGGTCAGGTCGGGGGTCAGCAGCGCCACCAACTGGGAGCGCTGCGTCCGAAGCGCGCGCGCCGTGGCGTTGGGTTGATAGCCAAGTTCCGCGATTGCCCGCCGGACCCGTTCCCGCGTCTCAGGCGAGACCCGCAGCTTACGCTCGCCATTGATAACATGCGAGACCGTCGCCTGCGACACGCCAGCGCGTAGCGCAACATCACGGCTGCTGGGCCGTTTCATACCACCACCAACGGTGTAGCTGCCTGGTCATCTACCTTTCTGCGTACCGGATCAAGCACCACACTGCAGCTGAGGTCGTTCATGCTGGCGCCTCCATGACGGTGCGTCAACCCTTAATCCCACCCTGGGTCAAACCCTCGATAAAGCGGCGTTGGAGCGCCAGAAAAATGATCAGCAGGGGCGCAAGCATCATCACCGCTGCGGCGCTCGTCAGTGCCCAATCACGGCTAAAGCGCGAGGTAAACTTGAAGTAGCTTGTAGCCACCGGGAAGCGCTCAGGATCGTTGACAAAGATCAGCGCCAACGGGAACTCGCTCCACACCGCCAGCGCTACCACCAGTCCCACTGTTAGAAAGCCGGGCCATGCCAGCGGAAGCACCACTTTCGTAAACACCTGCAGCTCATTCGCGCCATCGATCCGTGCAGCATCCTCAAAATCCGCTGGCAGCTGCACCATATATGAGCGGAGCAGGAAAATGGCGAACGGTGCATGGACCGCGACATAAATGATGGTTAAGCCAAACAGACTGTTGATCAGCCCGAGCGTGCGCCATAGAAAAAAGAGCGGCACGAGATACAGCCACAACGGCAAGGTCGAGACCACCAAAAAGTAAAACATCAGCCAGTTCGCGCCGACAGGATTTAAGCGGGCAAGGCTGTACGCCGCTAAACCGGCGAAGATCAACACACCCATTATCGTCGCGTCGCGCCGCGAATAGTGCCGGCCTTCGGTAGATGTGGTAGCTACCTACGCGCATACCCTGACATCTTGGATGTCGACGCGGCCTTCGTCGGCCACCATCGCGACCGCCCCGCTCAACAGGGGCTGCTGCTGATCGTCGATCCGGAACTGCTCCACCCCGTCGACGAGCCCGATCACCTCACGCCCGCGAACGGCGAGCTCAAGCTGGTAGGTACGGTCCAGCTCCCAAGGACACGTTGCTTCGGCCAGGACCTGCTCGCCGTCCAGTGCCTTTACCAGCCGCGCCATACCATCCGCGCAAAGCAGGAGGCCATACCAGCGCCGCATGCCTTGCACGCGCGCGGCGATCCCGGCCCGCCGCGCCATATGGGGTCGGACCGGCGCTGCCACCCGGTAGTCACGCCACTCGCGTGTTCCCTGGATCACCAGGCCGGTGCCCTCATTCTGCACCATCCGGTACGTCGACTCATGGCTGAAGGTCAGCTGGTCCACCCCGGCCACCCAGGCACGCTGCCACAGGCTGCCGCCATTTGCCGGTCGGTTGAAGACCACATCCGGCGTGCCATCCCACGTCAGATAATCGAGGTAGACGCTGCCTGAAGTTCCGTTGTCGCCCACGATCTCCACCCCGACCTCCGCGATAGGGGCGCCATCGGTCGAGCCGATGCGCCACGCCCAGTCGTGCGCGTCGCCCGGCCCAAGCTCGGCTGCAGGACCAAAGGTGTGCTCAAGCTGGTCCCCGGCGGCATAGGCGCGGATGTAGAGGCGGCAGGTGACCGGCATGACGTTGTCCCGATCGGCTACCACCCGAGCTCGCACCACTTGCCCGGCGTACAGGGACGGCGAGGCGAGCAACGTGTAGCCCTGCATACCGATCGCTTCGGGCGGCGTGAAGGTAGGAGTTGCGACCCGGGCTGCCCGGCCAGGCGCCAGGTTACGATATCGTAGCGCCAAACTGCGACTGCCGGCCTGGCTATAGCCCATTACGTTCTCGACCGCGACCGTGCCCTGCGTTTCCCCGCTCGTTTCGGGCTGAAAGCCTTGTACGGAGCCCGGCAGCTCAAAGTGAAAGCGTGCGCCGTTCTTGGGCGCGAGCGGAGCTTGCCCGACTAGTGCTCGCCCGATGTTGACCACGTTGTACGTTTCACTAACGGCATCTGTTACTGCCCGACCGCCATCAGCTGTGGGTAGGTACAAGCGGTCGGCAACAGGACCGCGCCAATCCGGACCAGCGGCGATTCCGGCCAAGCCGTTTTTGATCCCCATCAGGCAGCCGACATTGCCGGAGTTGCAGTCGGTGTCCCAGCCCGCAGTATTGGTAATCATGAGCGACCTTTGAAAGTCGTCCTCGCCGTAAAGCAAGCCCAGATGAATCAGCGCATGGTTTGGGACCATATGGCAGTTGCCGCCGTAGATGTGGTAGCCGTAATGTTCGTCAACACAGGCGCGAGTTGTACGCCAATCGGGATACAGGGCGTGCCAGTCACGAATATCGTTGATCATGCGGGCGATCAACGCATCTCGGGGAATCACCGCTAGTGCACCATCGATCAGTCGGTTCAAGTCCGGCTCGACGAAGGCCAGCGCCTCCATCGCTGCCAGCACCTGAGCTCCATGGATCGCAGCGCCGTCGTGGCTCACACTTGCTGCCCGCCGGGCTAGGTCGGCCGCGAGTTCAGGATCACCCGGTGCGACCATCGCCCATCCATCGATAAAGATTTGGGCGCCGATCTGCTCTGCGACTACTTGCCCATTGCGCGCGATCGACCCGCTCTCGGGTGCTTGCACGCCGCGCTTGAGCCGCAGAAAAGCGGTATGCTCGGTGGAATTGCCCATGCCCCCCCACCAGAGGATGGTCTTCTGCTCGATAATGTAATTGAGCCAGGTTTGGCCAATTTGAGCGGGCGTCAGGTCGCGACTATTGTTGTAGTCCGGCAGGGCGCGCAAAAAGGTAAAGGTGCCGGAAATATCGTCATCGGTCACGATCAAGGGCTTGGCAAGGCGCTGATGGACATAGTAGTGAATCTCGCCTAGCTCAGCCAAGATGCGGTCGTAGGTCCATCCTTCAAAGGGACGGCCAAGGTAAACGCCGATAAGCTTACCGAGAACTCCAGCGTAAACACGTTCGGCATAATCTGGTGGGAGAGACATGCAGCAACTCCTTACACAAGGGTGCAAAGGGGTTTAGGCTACCAACTGCCTCGGACCAGAAGCAGCGACATGACGTGAATGCGGGAACTCGCGTGAAGCGGCACGTCCTCGCAAACCCTGAGTTAGCCGTACGGCAATACGCGCGATAAATACGTATAACTACCGACGGTGCAAATATAGCAGATAGCGTTGTCCTACGTCAACAAGCTGATTGGCTTGCGCTTGCTGCTCTTACGTGGGGTGCCTTGGAGGCGGTGATGGTTAGGGCTATGACGTTTTTGGAACACCAAACGTAATGAGCACCGCTATCATCCCATCACCTAAAACTTCCCGCAGGCTGTGGTCATACGTATGATAGGATCGGCTGCATGCCATGCAGGGTGTCGGAGCACAGTTACCACGGATGTAATTGTTGTGGGAAATACCAGGGGTTGCTTAGGCAATCACGCGGGTAGAGGTTGGTGGTCGTCAATCGCGGTCTGCGGCTTCGTGCTTGCAGAGTGTGTACGGCAAACTATTGAGCGCGACGCAACTGTCGTACCCCAGCCATAACGAAGTGATTACAAGGCGTTGCGTTGGGTTGCGGGCACGACGTTGGCCTCGACCGGGTGCTTGTGCTGCATCGAGTGGGCTTCGCCAGCAGCGCCAAGGATTAGCGCAGATACCGACTATTGATCCATCCTTCCGTTTGATCTACGCGCACCTTCGCCCAGACTCCTCCGTCAGGCAGCGCTGCTGACTCACCTATCAGCTCAACCCGGGTCCCATCCGTAACGATACGGATAACCGCTCCTTCAATTCCCGGCTGAGCGCGGAGGTTCGCTGTCTGCGTCGTTTGCAGTACCGCAGGCGCAGGTACTGATGTCGCAACCGATTCTGGAGCAGGCGTGAGTGTTGGCGCAAGA
>JADDQF010000073.1:0-13142 GCA_016781505.1 bacterium | reverse complement strand
CGCAACCGATTCTGGAGCAGGCGTGAGTGTTGGCGCAAGAGTTATTACAGATACAGGCGTGAATGCGGGTTCAGCTGTCAGCTCTGGTGCAGGCGTGAATGTGGGTTCAGCTGTCAGCTCTGGTGCAGGCGTGAATGTGGGTACAGGCGTGAATGTGGGTACAGGCGTGAATGTGGGTGCAGGCGTCACCTCTGGTGCAGGTGTCACTGTCGGTGCAGGTGTCACCGCTGGAACTTGAGTTGGCGCTGCCAGCTGTGGCACAACAATGACTCCGGCTTCTTGCATTGAAGCCGGCGCGGCCGATTGTTGGGCGATCCCGAAGCCAAGAAGGGCGGAAGTAATAATGGTAGCGACAAGCAATATTCCGCGACGCAAGAAACTTATCATATCCTTTCCCTTCTTCGGTGGGTGTACGTGGACATGGCAGCCAACTTGAAGCCAGTGGTAGTGAGGCACCTGCGCGAGGACTACCCAGGATTGTTTGGCAGCGGACAACGCGTATGCGTCGTGTGTCTACCATGCATAACGTCGCCGTCGCATCATTAGATACGGGCCAGGATAGTATTGTGCATATTTGACTCGATGTTGTGGGACTTAAGTCTAGGTGCCGTTGTCATTCCATCGCATGACCCTTTGACACTCTTGAGGCCATGCTGCTCAGCCGACTAGCGTGTACTTCTAACCGGAGCGCACTAACAGCACCAGACAGAACCCTAACCGACGTCGTAAAAAACATGGGCAAGCCGAAGATGCCCAAGCCCAGGCTAGGGAGCGACGAGCTATGTGCTCGTTCGGCTTTGATTTGGATATGGGAGCACACAGGGCGGTTGGTGGAGCCGAATGATGACGAAGCCTTACCTCCACCTTTCTCAAATGTATGTCGACTCAATCAACACGATGGATCGCCGGCAGCCATGTAGTGGAGCACAGCCTTTATTGTCTGCGATACAGGAAGCAGCTAGCACAGTCAACATGGGGACAGGATCTTTGCCTGGCAGAGCAACGATTATTAGGGGGAGTGAGTATTTTGACCGATCACGATGACGCCGATGCCAATAATAATGGTGCCAAGACCGCTTAATCCTCCCAGGCTTGGCGCTAACAATCCGGCGCCTGCAAGCGCGCCACTTTGTAGCAAAAACAAGGTCGGCAAAAGCAAAGCAATCCCGATCAGGATGAGCCCAACGCCGATTAGTGTTAGTCCGGCACGCACTGGTAAGCTATCCTCACGCTAGCAACGGACACCTGGCTGGTCTTGATTCATTTGGACGTCCGCTCGCTCAGATGATCCCCGCGTACCCAGTCTGCTCAGACACACTTATAGAAAGCGTGTACCCACATTACCAAACGGGCAGAGGTACGACCTCCTACCAGTGACCAATAACCAGCAGACAATGCTGATTTGCCAAAGGTCACAGCCACTCCGCACGAACCTGCCCAGTCCATGCCCGTTATGCTTCCCACTGCACAATGATACTGAGCAGGTGGGTACGACAAATGCAGTTCCCCAGGCTCATGAGTAGGTCGCTTCCCTATTGGAGATCTACGCAGTATAAATCACGACGTGATGCATCCACACATATACAAGCGCCTGTTGCGGTTCGCACAAGGAGAAAATCTCCGGCTTGCTTGATCACCGCGCCCTGCATGATCTCACCCCGCTGATGGGTGATCTGCCCCTGCTCATCCTGCGTCGCCGCGAGAAACTTAATCCGCGCCATGATCGTTTCCGGAGTGTTCATAGGTCCCTCTTTTCGCCATTCTCCTAGCCCTTCCAGAAGCGCCTCTGCATGCATAGACCGTGCCATGTATGGACTTAAAGCAGACCAAAGTTTGCCGCAGCAGAAACACGAATGGAACACAGCTACTCCATGCACCTGTGCGAGCATTATGTTGCTGCTGCGGGAGCATGCAGCATGGCTCTGGTTGTATCACTGGGGGGCTTCCGATACATTTCGGCAGGTGTACGTCTAAGTCGAACGAGCACCGGCACGTACGCTCCTTGCGTCGTCGGCGAGTGGACGCGCAGGACCAACAAAGGATGCTGTGTGGACATTCCTTATGCTTTGTGGAACTTATCCTGGACAGGCAGTTGCGCTCCATGTGTTGCTCGGCTGTACCTCCGGCTGCCGTACAGTATGGCCCATAACAGCAGGTTGGCACCAAGGCTGAGCACAATCCAGAGGCTACAAAAGACGAATGGCCAAAACATCGCGGAATTCCCTCTACGGCACCTCGGCGAGTCTCCAGCAAAGCATACGAGGAGGTACCGTGATTAACGCATTCTACGAAAAGCGTTCCTATCCGCTCTCTCATCCATCCTGATAGTTACTGCATCAACAATCGTGCCACCACGTGTAGTGGTGTTAATCGTGATAAAATACACAGCTTCGAAAGTAGCTCAGCAACATCAGTTTCACCTTAACAACTTGTCCCCCGTGCCGAGCTGCTGGCAACCAAGCAACGATGCTGCTGCTGTTACAATACAGTGCAGAGTCACAGCCAGACGTGTAAACAGGCCTTGCAATACTGCAGCTATACCGATCGTGGTTGCATACACATAACCAGTTGTTGAAACATGGAGAAACATGCAAGCTCTACAAAAGCTCCTAGCCAATAATCGCGCTTGGGCGGCAACGATGCTGACCGAAGATCCGTTGTTCTTCGAAAAGCTGACGCACCAGCAGACACCGGCCTACCTATGGATTGGCTGTTCGGATAGTCGGGTTCCGGCCACGCAGCTGGTCGGATTATTACCAGGGGATATGTTTGTTCATCGCAACGTCGCCAATGTTGTTGTGCATAGTGACCTTAACTGCTTATCGGTATTGCACTATGCCGTGGACGTGCTCAAAGTCCAGCATGTTATTGTTTGTGGTCACTACGGGTGTGGGGGTGTGCAAGCGGCACTCCGCAACAGCACGTTCGGGCTGATCGACAATTGGCTGCGGCATGTTCAAGACGTGCGACACAAACACAGCGCATTGCTCGCATCAATGACGGATGAAGACCACAAACTTAATCGCTTGTGCGAGTTAAATGTGATTGAGCAGGTCGTTAACGTATCGCAAACAACGATTGTACATGGAGCATGGGAGCGTGGGCAGCAGTTAGCCGTGCATGGGTGGATTTATGGACTACACGATGGCTTGCTGCACGACCTCCATATGACCGCCACCAGTCAGCAGGAGGTGGGTGATCAGTATGCGCAGGCTATTGCTGACAGAAACACGCTTTTGGCCGAACGTTAAGTCGAAGCTGCTGCCGCGGACAGCAACGACGGGGGCCTGCCCGATCGGTTGTTGCGCTCTGACGATTCGAGGCGCTTTTTTTGATACAAGGATCGTAACTGAGCCAGAGGAGGCAAGTATGACCGAAACAGTCGTCTACCGGTCACAGGTTCGCATCGAACGCGTGCAAGGACCGCTCCGTCGCGCGTACCTGCCAACGAACACCGAGCCGGTCCTTTTTGGTGTCCACTCCGAGGTTGCCGAGCACTACGGAGTGGACACCAACGTGCAGGAGCCACACGCCACCACGCTTGACTATCTCGTCGCGGCGACTGGTGGCTGACTTACGGGGACATTCGGAGGCGCGCTGGAAGCGCGCAAAATACCAGCGGGTGAAGGACGCCTCGCAGCCGAGGT
Organism: bacterium; assembly: GCA_016781505.1. Lineage (GTDB taxonomy): Bacteria > Chloroflexota > Chloroflexia > Chloroflexales > Kallotenuaceae > LB3-1. The sequence continues at coordinate 9,495 of JADDQF010000073.1, read as the reverse complement.
AGTCGGCGAAATCGAAAAAGACGGCCGCGTTCTCGTGGTGCGGCGGATTCATGTCACGTACCATCTGCGATTAGATCCGGCACAACGGGAGGTCGCCACTCGCGCTCATGCCGTTCACGCCGATTCATGTCCAGTAGCGCGCACGATCCGCGATTGTGTCGCGATTACGACCGCCCTTGAGATGGAGGACCTGCCGGAGGGAGGGAACTAAAGCGCGGCAGCTTAGCTGCTGTTCGGGTTGGGGAACTGCCAGCAGCGCTCAACGCAGCACGGTCAGCCCGGCAAACGCTTACACAGCACATCGGGGAACCGCAATCGTTGCACAGCAAAACGGGCCGTGTAGCGTCGAGCTACACGGCCCGTGATACGACTCCCAGCGTCGTTATCGGTTAGAGGTGGCCTCCAAGCTCCTGGAATTATGTCAGCCAGCAAGGCGTGGTGGACCAACTGGAAGCGCGGTTAGGTAGCATTGTCAGGCCTGGTAAGCATGCGGGTGTCGCACGGCAGCATCAACACATACAGTTAGCTTTGCCCGCTAGCAGACTCCGGTAGCTCTTCAACGAAGTGCGTCCAACCCTGCCATCCACCATAGGCCAAACGCTCGCGCTCCTCGTCGGTCAGCAGTACGGTCTGCTGGTAGCTACCATACTGCATGATCAGCGTCTTTTCCTCGCTCTGATCGTCCTCGACCGCGGTGATACAGGCCAAATCGGGCTCGCCGCGCACCAGGAAGCGCGCAAAACAGCTCTCACAAAACGAGCCAGCAGTACCCGTATATTCATTGGCACACGAGCCGGGGATCATGGTCATCTTCATTGTAAAGCTCCTCGACAATAGATGTTGAGACAGGTAGGATGTGCAGCAGCGTGTCGCAGATCTACCTGTAGGTTTGACCTGCTCTAGCACACCAAGCTTGACGGCTGATGGCTGTGGTTTCCACAGCGCATGACGGCATTCATTGATTGAAGTATCGCAGGCGGCAGACAGTCAGGACAGGGACAAACGACCAGCAGTGGGCGCATCCAAAGTTGTAGCAGGCAAGCAAGCTGGTTGGCACAGCGAAGTGGCGTGGCAAGACCGCGATACAATATAGCGAGGATAGTGAGGCGGATGGAAGCTGTACGAGTCGTGCAACCGGCAGACCGCGCGGAATGGCTGCGGATGCGCCATTCTCTTTGGCCGCACGGCGAGCTCGCCGAACACGGAGCCGAAATAGACCAATATTTTGTTGAGTCGGGGCTTGGCGTTGTGTTCGTGGCGCCGCGGCCAACTGACGGACTGCAGGGCTTTGTGGAAGTTGGGATCAGAACCTACGCGGAAGGTTGCGCAACGAGCCATGTAGGTTATATTGAGGGCTGGTATGTTGACGCCGACGTTCGCCGACAAGGTGTTGGGCAAGCACTGATCGCTGCAGCCGAGGCTTGGGCCGTAACGCAGGGCTGTACTGAGATGGGCTCTGATACGGAGCTGCATAACGTGGTTAGCCAGGCAGCGCATACCCGGCTAGGTTACGTCGAGACCGAACGGCTGGTGCATTTCCGCAAGCTGCTGCCAGGCAGCTAACACTACCCTAATCCTTCGGCGTTTCCATTGGCAACATGGTAAGATGTTTGACAGTACGTGAATGGCACGTACAGCACAAACTAAAAACCGTTCATAAGCTATGTATGACGGACTATTGACGACATAAAGGAACGTTTCATGCGAGGCACGACCTACGCAACACGCGAGTCCGCGACCAAGACGGCCACCCGGGTCGGCGGACTTGGCTTTGATCTTTTGTTTGCCATCCTCAGCACTGTGTTTGTGGCAGGTATCTACCTGGATGGCTGGGCACATGTGAATACGCCCGCCTTGGAAACGTTTTTCACGCCCTGGCACACGGTGTTGTACACCGGATTTTTGGCGGTAGCCATCTCGCTCATGACGGCGGTGTGGCTTAATCATCGGCAAGGGCTAAGCTGGCGGAGTGCCATTCCTGTAGGTTATGGTTTATCAGTGCTGGGCATGTTCATGTTCGCAATTGGCGGAGCCGGCGACCTGGCCTGGCACGAAACGCTCGGCATCGAGGCCGATGTCGCAGCGCTGCTGAGCCCGCCTCATCTGTTGCTGGGAACGGGTGTTGCCCTGACGGTAAGCGGCCCGCTACGCGCGGCATGGCGGCGTACAGGTATTCCTAGCTTGTGGCGCACACACTTGCCCATGCTGCTGTCGCTGGGCTTGCTTCTGGCAATCCTGACCTTTCTGACTCAATACGCCAACCCGTTTGCTACAACCTGGGCCGCAGCGCGCTTTCGGCCCGACCCCAACACTGCAGGCGTGACCGAGCAAGTGCTGACGCGGATGACCCGCGTTCAGCAAGCGCTGGGTGTGACAGGCTTTTTGTTGCAAGCCGGTATTTTGATGGGACTGCTCCTGCCGGTCATTCGGCGCTGGACGCTGCCAATAGGCGGTATTACGCTGATCTTGACCCTAAACGTTGCGCTGATCGCGTTTATGCGTGGCCGCCTAACGGCTACCGGACCACTCCCGTTGATTGCCGTCGCGTTGCTGGCGGGGATTGCCGCGGATCTGCTGTGCCGCGTGTTGCGCCCGGCCTCCGATGCCACACGGAACGTTCGGATTGTCGCCTTTGCGATACCTGCGCTCCTGTACGGCCTGTACTTCGCCGCGCTGCAACTTATGGGCGGGGGAGTCTGGTGGACGCTGCCGTTGTGGAGCGGGTCGATCATGCTCGGCGGGATCGCCGGATGGCTGCTAAGCTTTGTGCTGATACCCGTCGGCACCACGGAAGGACCCAAGTTTCGCTAATGATCGGCACCACGGTTGGTCGATAAGGCTCCTACTTGGCGTAGGAGCCTTTTTGTATCACATAGGCGTCGTAGCAATGCCGGCAATTCAGTTATAGCGACTAGACGCGTATCGTCAACCAACGCGGCGTGTTATCCATGGACGGGAAACCCGAGATTTAGCCAAAGCTACCCAAGCGCAAAGTGCCAGACTGAATGCAGTATCATACCAGCATGGCGGAGCGCCGAACATTGAGGAAAGCAAGGCTGCGTGACCGGTCATGGTTGAAAACCAGTACGTGGCTGTGGAGGGTACACGATGATCGAGGCCGTTGTGATGCCGGGGCCACACCAACCACTGGAAGTTCGTCAGTTTGCCGAGCCGCGCCTTGAGGCGGGGGCGATTTTGCTGCGTACACTTGGCAGCGAAGTCTGCGGAACCGATGTCCATCTTTGGCATGGTCAGCTCGCGGGCGTGCCCTATCCGATCATTCCCGGCCATGTCAGCGTGGGGCAGGTAGCAGCGATTGGCGGACAGGCGGCCGACGTCGATGGACGACCACTTGCAGTTGGCGACATTGTAACCTTTCTGGACGTATATGGCTCGTGTGGCCGCTGCTGGTACTGTACGGTCGCGCAGGCCAGTACCCGTTGTCCACAGCGTCGTGTGTACGGGATCACACTTCCGGCCGAGGAAGGACTGCTCGGCGGCTGGGGACAATATATTTATCTCCGGCCGGGCGTGCATGTTGTTGCGGTGCCGCCTGAACTGCCATGGACCACGCTGTTGGCGGCTGGTTGTGGCCTGCCGACTGCGCTGCACGCAGTTGAGCGCGCCGACGTGCGCTTCGGCGATGTGGTGGTGATCCAGGGCAGTGGGCCGGTTGGGCTGAGCGCAGCAATTTTGGCGCAACTTCAAGGCGCTGGTCAGGTCGTTGTCGTCGGCGGACCCACCCTGCGCCTAAACATGGCCGAGCAGCTCGGCGCGGATGCGGTGGTCGATATTGCCACAACCGATGCCGCCGAGCGCATCGACATCATCCACGAGCTGACCAATGGACGCGGAGCTGATGTCACCATCGAGGCAACAGGCGTGGCTTCGGCTGTGCCTGAGGGCATGAGGTTGACGCGGGACGCGGGACGCTACGTGGTGGTCGGACAATACACCAATGCCGGTGATGTGTCCTTCAACCCCCACCTTGATCTGAACCAGAAACATTTAGACGTACGCGGCTGCTGGGGCAGCGACGTTGGACACGTGTACCGGGCTGTTCGGGTGCTCGCCCGCTATCACACCCGCTTTCCTTGGGCCAACTTTGTAAGCGGCCATTATTCGCTCGCTCAAGCGCAGCAGGCGCTTGAAGATGTCGCCGCGCAGCGGGTCGTGAAAGCATTGATTATTCCCCAAAGTGATCCACCTGAACGCATCGGTGATGCTGAACGCGCGATACAGGAGTAGCATATGCAATACGTAAATCTCGGCCGAACCGGACTCAAAGTTTCGCGGATTTGTCTTGGTACCATGACCTATGGCTCCCCAGCCTGGCGTGAATGGGTACTCGACGAAGCCGCCAGTCGGCCTTTCATTAAGCGGGCATTGGAGCTCGGCATCAACTTCTTCGACACCGCCGATATGTATTCGCTTGGAGCCAGCGAAGAGGTGGTCGGGCGGGCCCTGCGCGACTTCGCCAAACGCGACGCTGTTGTGCTCGCGACCAAGGTGTTCAACCCCATGGGCGATGGTCCGAACGACCGCGGCCTGTCGCGCAAACACATTATGTCTGCTATCGACGCTTCACTCCGTCGGCTCGGCACTGATTATGTAGACCTGTACCAAATTCACCGCTGGGACGCCGAAACGCCGATTGAGGAGACGCTGGAAGCGCTACATGATGTTGTTAAGGCCGGCAAGGCGCGCTACATCGGCGCTTCGAGCATGTATGCCTGGCAGTTTGCCAAAGCGTTGTATCTGGCGGATCGTCACGGCTGGACCCGCTTTGTATCGATGCAGAACCACTACAATCTGGTGTATCGGGAAGAAGAGCGCGAGATGATTCCATTATGTCTAGCTGAAGGAATTGGCCTGATTCCCTGGAGTCCACTGGCGCGTGGCTTTTTGGCCGGCACCCGCTCACGGGAAGAGCGCGGCAGCACCACACGCGCCAAGACCGACGCTTTTGCCCACGAGATGTACTACAACGACGCCGACTTCGCCGTGGTGGATCAGGTGATGGCACTGGCCGAGCAGCGCGGCGTCAAGCCAGCCCAAGTCGCGCTTGCCTGGATTCTGCACCAGCCGGGCGTAACTGCGCCGATCATCGGTGCAAGCAAAATGGAGCAGCTGGAGCAGGCGGTAGCAGCTCTTGATGTCCAGCTCAGCGCCGAGGACCTTAAAGCTTTGGAAGCACCTTATCAGCCTCATCCAGTCCTTGGGCATAGCTAGCGCAACGACGCTAAGCTAACCAAGGGTCAAGTCGGCGTTGCCAGGGAACCGATTACCCATCTTGATCGAACCAGTGCGCGGCACATACTATGCCGCGCACTGGTTTATGTTATGAGCTTAAACCTTTCGGCCACGCTTTGGCACCGTGTTACCCTTCATCGCTTGGTCACTCCGGCTTGCACAGCTTTGTCGTACCACCCACCGCCGTTCTGTATCATTTTAAATTCAGAACAGATGAGCTAAATTCTTGTTACACTATGCCTCAGAAGTTAACCATTTATATACATTGCTCGCGTCGAACAGCGTGTGTCATCGGCACATGGTTCGAGCCGATGGGCTAGTACTCGCTTTGTTAGGGAGCCTGGCCCAGCGCAGTCGCATGAGGCTTACGTCGTAGAAAGGGGCCAGCATGAGCGATCAAGTTATTGCTGCCATGATTACCGGGATCGCTGCCATTATTGCAGCCGGGATAGGATTACTTCGGTGGCGAGAGCACGCACAGCGCTTTAACGGTCGAGCGCTTGCCTCCGGGCTCGAGCCACCAATCTTTGATGCCGCCCGTATGTTCGCTCGGTTCAGCACCCTGGTTGAAAAGAAGACGGCGATTCAGCCGATTGAGGTGGCGTTGAGCCACGGCTCGGTCTCACTTACCAATCGCCAGATGGAATATTGCGCCGCCAGCGAGTGGGAGCTGGATCGGATCGGCTTATACCTGTTTGAGGAGTACACCGCGCAACCGCACCATGCCGTGCGCATGTTGCACGTCCGCCATGAATACGAACGGCTGCGGGCAGCTACCTTTCCACGTAGCTCATTACCATTGTTGTATGCCACACGCTCGTTGGTAACCCTGCTCAAACAGCAGCGTCAGCTTGCTTTTGACCTGCACGAACACGCCGATCTATTCCACGAGATTAACCAATTCCTGCGCAAGCATCCGCAGATCGATGCCGACGCCGAGCTTGTACGGCTGGTGGACAAGCTGAGCCTGATGGTTCAGCAAGCATAGTGGCAGCGCATGCGAGCACTAGATGGACTGCAGGACTGCTCGGCGCTCAGCTTGTCGGCTTGTCTGGCGTGGGATGATACGCATAAAAATCGGCGGCAAAGCACTGCAGATAATCGTCCAACAGCGCGTCGATGCGGTCAGGGTTGGACGACGCGACGATCAAACCGGCGTGATGGTGCCTGTTCACCCGCAGCACAATTTCAGGGCTTTGATAGGCCGACATGTGGGGCTGCGCCTATCGGGCCAGACAAATAACCGCGCCGGCATAGTCTTGGCGGGCAGGTGGCAGGCTGTACGGGGGGTGTAACGACCTTGGTCTTGGCCCATCCACGCCACAGGTTTACGTCCGGCGCCGCTGTGATCAGCTCGGCGATGTAGCCGCCGCTATCGGGGTCAGATGCTGAGATTATCTTGACTATCGCATCGGTATAATATATTCGACCGTACAAAGGCCGGATTACGCTGCATCCGCTCAACATCGGCTGATAGTATGCGAATATTCGGGTGCGGATGCAAGCGATCCAGGACAGAGCGTGGCTTGGTCCGGCACTGGAGAAGGAACAGCTTAGGATGTGTTGGCTCGACTATGGCGAGCGCCATTCAAATCATACCGTCGTGGGAACGTTGAAGCAGCGGGAAGCCGTGTACAGCCCGCAGCTCGACAACTACCGGAATCTGCTGGTGTGGTTACCGCCCGACTACGCGACGACTACGCGGCGCTACCCTGTGCTGTACCTGCACGACGGCCAAAATCTCTTCGACCAGTTCACAAGCTACGCGGGTGAATGGCGGGTCGACGAGACCATGCTCCAGCTCAGCCACGAGGGCTATCCGGCCATCATTGTGGGCGTGCCGAACATGGGCAGCCAGCGCATCAACGAGTATAGTCCGTTCCACGATCCGCATTTCGGCGGTGGTCGCGGCGAACAGTATGTAGCTTTTATTGCTAAGACCTTGAAGCCAATGATTGATCAAGAGTTTAGGACGCTGCCACAGCGGCAACACACCGGGATAGTGGGCTCGTCCATGGGTGGGCTAATCAGCTTGTACGGGTTTTTCCATCAAGCCGATGTTTTTGGCTGTGTAGCCTCGCTTAGTCCATCCCTTTGGTTTGCACGGAAAGCCATTTTCCGCTATGTGACCGAAGCCTCCTACCAACCGGGCAGTGTGTATCTGGATGTGGGTGGACGTGAAGGCCCGTCAGTCGCTGAGGCAGTGCGTGGCGCAGGGCAGCCAAACCTTACACTGCGGACCACGCGTGAAATGCAGCGCTTGTTGCGCAGCAAAGGATACCGCCCGGACACAGACTTGCTATACATCGAAGCTCCTGAGGCGACACATTCAGAGGCAGCCTGGGCGGAACGATTACCGGGCGCACTACGGTTCTTGCTGTGGGGTATGTATGCAGCATCCGCCATTCAAGGCTAAGGCTGGTCGTACATCACACATACTAAAGGAAGACGGAATGGAACAGCTTTCACAAACGCAGCGACAGTATTTGCGCAAAATAGCGCATGACCTACGCCCGCTCGTCCAGCTTGGCAAGCAGGGGCTAACCCCGAACCTGCTGGCAACCATCGACCACGCGTTGCAAGCCCATGAGCTCATCAAGCTCAAATTTCTGGATTACCAAGACCAAAAGCAGGAATTGGCCGAGCAGATCGTGCAAGAGCTGCAGGCACATCTGGTTGCCGTGGTTGGCAATGTCGCAATTTTGTACCGCTACCAGCCCGATCCTGACCGCCGCACCATCGAGCTGCCCTAGGCAGCGTGCTTCGGTGCAGCTTGCAAATTATGCTGCTAGCTTGGTCCGTGCTTGCCTGAAATCAATCACGCCGCCGTTTTCCAACCTAGTGGATAGCAGGGTGGCACAGCCCATGCTGCCATAGCGACTGAAAAACAGGGGTATATCATGGCACAGCCAGTGATCGCGGTCGTGGACGATGATCAGGTCATGCTGGAAACGACGGGAGCAGTGCTGTCCGAGGAAGGCTACGAGGTAGTATCGTGGGCGGAGGGCAAGACTGCCTACGACTTTATTCGGCAGCATATTCCGGCGCTGGCAATCGTGGATCTGCGGATGGAACACCCACAAGCAGGGTGGATCACCATCCATATGCTCCGTCTCGATCCGCGCACCGCCAGCATACCCGTGCTGGTTTGTACCGGCGACGCGGACTTTGTTCGAGCTAACGTCCGTGTACTCCGTGAAAACGGCTGTGATGTGCTGCTGAAACCATTCTCGGTAGACGTGTTGCTATCGAAAGTAACAGCGCTGCTGCAGCCCGTGTCGGAACATGCCGCACCGCCTGAGCTAGCGGCACCTACGGCAGCAGTCCGCGCGCGCGTCGCACAGCTATTTCACGTCGTATCGCAGCGTGGCCGCAAAACCTTTCGACGGTTAGCTTTCAGAAAGCACGTCGATTAGTCGAGCTGCCACTCTAGTGCTGGTCCTGGAAACGAACCCGAGTAGACGGACTAGAATGCAGCTTGTTGCAGCTCAAAAATGTCTTCGATTCCCTCCTCCTCGTCGATCTGTGAGCCGATCCGAACAAAGCCAAGCTTGCGCGCCAGCTCCAGAGACGGAACGTTTTGGGGGCTGATCGCTACCACAAAGCGCGAAACGCTGTGCTGTTCGCGAGCCCAGCCCATCAATGCTTGTGCCGCTTCATACGCGTACCCGTGACGCCGGAAAGGCGAAAAAATGGTGTACCCAAATTCAATGCCACCCGGAGCAAGGTTCGCGAGATACGGCGGATCCGGCTGCGTGTGAAACCCTATATGACCGATCATCCGGCCCTGCTCCCGCAGACCAATTGCGCGCAGCAGCCATGGTTGAAGCTCAGGATCACGCTGCAAATCCTTGAGCCGTAGTGCGATCAACTCGGTCTCCTCAAACCATTCATCCGGAATCGTTAGTTCCATCAATTCTTCCGCGCGTGCGCGATCGCCTGTCAACGACGCTTGTAAAAAAGGCGGCGTCATGGAGCGCAAGATCAAGCGTTCCGACACAATCGTCGTTTGATATGGTTCGAGCATGAGCATGTACTCCGCTTCACTTCCTGAGAGCATCAAAACCCGTAGCAGCTGATTGTAGCATCGGCAAGGTTATGTGGGTGCGAACAACTTCCTGGCCATTGTATCCTGTATGGACATTAGAAATTATCGGCAGCAACTAAACCACTTTGCATCTACTTAGCTCGACTTTATCCATTACGCTGTATAACACAGTGTCTCGGTCAACTGCTCTAGCA
>JADDQF010000042.1 GCA_016781505.1 bacterium | reverse complement strand
CGTTTGGTCGATAGCTACTACAATCGCTCCTTCTTTCCCACGGAGCGGCGCAGGCCTGCTTACCGACAGCTGATCGTGGCGGAAAAGACACCGGGACTCGTCGATGCCGTGGATGCCGTGCTGGCGCCGACGATCCAGCCCCCACAGGAAGATGTGAGCGCGGATTGGGGTGGCGCCGTCCTGCCAACGCTGATGACGGTGCTGCAACGTCAGCTGGGCGCAACGCAGCAGCAGTTTCTGCACCAGATCAGCGTGCTTGAACGCGTGCTGGCCGACCAACAGATCATGATCAACCGGCTCCAAGCCGATGTCAGCCATGCCCACGGTGCGACGGAGCGGTATGAGGCGGCTATTCGGGACTTGACGGAGCGTGCCCATTGGCTGGACGGCCAGAACGCCGAGCTCAGGCGGCAACTGGCCGCGCTCCAACAAGGGCGGGTCATGCGGCTGCTGTCGTTGTTTGGCGGAAGGAAGTAAAGCATGGCCCAGCCTCTTGTATCCGTGATCGTGGTCAACTATAACGGCAGCCGTCATCTAGAGCCGTGCTTCGGCTCGCTGTTGAAACAAACGTATCCTGTAGACCAACTTGAGCTGATTCTGGTTGACAATGCTTCCTCGGACGACTCGCTAGCACTGATGGCGGCGCGCTTTCCTCAGGTGCGGGTGATTGTAAACGCGACCAATGTCGGCTTCGCTCCGGCCGTGAACCAAGGTGTCGCGGCAGCTTCAGGCAAGTACGCGGCGTTCATCAACAACGATGCGTATGCCGATCCCCAGTGGCTCCATGAGCTTGTGACGATCGCCGAGACGCAGCGCGAAGCTGGTGTGGTCTGCGTTGGCGCTAAAATGCTGGACTGGCATGGTCAACGGATTGACTTTGTCGGCGGCGGCGTCAACTTTTACGGCCACGGCGACCAGTTCTTTCATCAGCTACCCACGGACGCGGTGCAGGTGGGGGAGCAGGAGCTGCTCTTTGCCTGCGGCGGCGCGATGTTGATCGATCGCGATGTGTTTCTGGAGATCGGCGGCTTCGATGCGGACTACTTCGCCTACTTTGAAGACATCGATCTCGGCTGGCGCTTGTGGCTATTGGGCTACCGCGTCGTGTTCGCGCCTCAAGCCGTAGTGTATCATCGCCAGCACGCGACATCGAATACCATGTATGGCTACCAGATTCGGACGCTGCTGGAGCGCAATGCGATCATGACCATCATCAAAAACTATGATGAAGACAACTTACAGCGTGTGCTGCCGGTTGCATTGATGTTGCTGGTCAAGAAAACGCTGCTGGACAGCAACGACCTGATCGACCGCCGCGAATTCGATGTGCGCGAGCGCAAGCCGGGAGCATCCGACCCAAACTTGCCGGTGCCAAAGCGGATGCTGGCGTTTTTGGTAGCGGCGGGCGACGTTGTGGACGATTTCGATCAGATCTGGCACAAGCGGCAACAAATTCAGGCCCGGCGCAAACGACCGGACAGCGAAATTCTGCCGCTGTTTCGACGTCCGATGGGTCCGAATGATCTTAATCCAGGCTTTTTGCTGCTGCAAGAAAAAATGACGGAGGCATTTGATATTCGCGGTATGTTTGGGAGTGCCCGCACCACACGGGTGTTGGTGGTGAGCAGCGATCCGTTGTATGAGAATCTCGCCGGGCCAGGTATTCGCGCGGTCGAAATGTCGCGCTATCTCGCCCAGTCGTGCCATGTGACGCTCGCCGCACCCGAGCAAGCGCGGGTAAGTATTCCCGACGTTGAGGCGGTGCATTTTCAGCGCGGCGATCAAGCAGCGCTGCAGGTGCTCGCAAGCCATGCCGAGGTTATCATCGTGCAGGGGCTAACGTTGACGCACTACCCGGTGCTCAAAATGCTCAACAAAATCCTGGTGATCGACCTGTATGATCCGTTTCACCTTGAAAACCTGCAGATTCATACCGAGCATGCTTTGGAGCACGCGCCTGAGCGCGCAATGTCGGATGTGAGGGCGATCAACGAGCAGCTGCAGAGCGGCGATTTTTTCATCTGTGCCAGTGAGCGGCAGCGCGATTTTTGGCTAGGCGCGCTAGGTACGTTGGGCCGTCTGACACCGTCCATGTATTGTGCAGATCCATCGTTCCGCTCGTTGATCGATACGGTGCCCTTCGGCCTCGATCCCCATCCGCCCGTTCATCGGAGGAGCGTAATGAAGGGGGTTGTGCCGGGAATTGATGCGAATGATACTGTGGTGTTGTGGGGAGGTGGTATCTGGGATTGGCTCGATCCCCTAACGGTGATCCGAGCTATGGCGCTGATCCGCGCGCAACGCTCAGATATTAAGCTCTTTTTCCTGGGCATGCGCCATCCCAACCCGGCGGATGTGCCGGAGATGCTGATGTACGAGCGGGCTGTAACGCTGGCCGCCGAGTTGGGCTTACTGAATCAGACCGTCTTTTTTAATGATCGCTGGGTGCCCTACGCGGAGCGCGAGAACTATTTTCTGGAAGCCGACATTGGCGTGAGCGCGCATTTGGAGCACGTCGAGACGCGCTTTGCCTTCCGCACCCGGCTGCTGGACTATATCTGGGCCGGTCTGCCGATGGTGGTTGCTGTGGGTGATACCCTGGCCGACGTGGTAGCTCAACGTGGTCTTGGCCATGTCGTGGCCATCGAGGACGAAGCAGCCTTTGCCACTGCCATCCTCGCTTTGGCCGGACAAGCAGGCGCTCGGTCGGCCTTTGGGGGAGCGCTGGCCACGGCTCAGCAGGAATTTGCCTGGCCAAAGGTGTTGCAGCCGTTGATCGCGTTCTGCCGGCAGCCGCGCTATGCCCGCGACACGCAGCAGATGGCAGAATCCGATGGTCGGCTTGCCGGCGGCACGGTCTTGCCGAGCCTGCAAAAACGCATGGACGAGCTGGACGCTGTGGTCGCGCAAAAGAACGAACATATTGCGTATCTGGAAGGCTTACTCAAACAAATCGAGGCTGGTCGTGTTATGCGGGTCCTGCGCCGGTTCGGCCGGGGCTAACGTGCTCGCTGGGAACTGCTTGGGCTGAGCTAGGAAGGGATTTCCAGTGACGTCAAACGCCAGGCCAGCAAGGCCGAGTCAAGGGCACTCGCTGCCTGTTGCGCAGCCATGGCCTGAACAAGCTGAACAGTTGCACGCTGGAGAGCCAGGTTGTAACGGGTTTGTTGATCCAGGTTGGGGCGGATGTACCAGCGGGTGGCGATGTTGTTCCAAGCCGTTCGGGCCGCGGCAACAAGTGGGAGGCGCGAGCGAAACTGCGTCTCGTGCTGAACGCTCTCATGCTCCGCTGCCACCAACAGGGGCAGGAGCGCGGCGAGCTCGTCGTTGGGCTGGCCGTGGTAGCGCAGCTGCTGCCCTTGGGCCAAAATTGCTGCCCGTTCATCGTCCGTAGGCGGCTGGGGTGCGGGCACGCCAGCAGCGTACACCAGCCGTGCCACGCGGCGATCCAGCACGGCTGTTGTACCGAGCCGTGCGTGCTCGGCTGGCCGAAACTCATGCCACAGCGTGCGCCAGGGCAGCCATTTGGTGGCATAGCGCAGTCGGTTGCGCAGAAAGAAAAAGAAGAACTGGGCGCTACCCTTGCCGGTCGTCGTCGCCTCGGCGTGCTGGATGACGGCACGGGGGGCTGTCACGACGCGGTAGCCTGCTATGCGTACGCGCTCGCAAAAGTCACTCTCTTCGAGATAGGCGGGATAGAAGCTTTCGTCAAAGCCGCCCACCGCCGTCCATACCTCGCGGCGGAAGGCCATCGCGGCACCATGAGCCGACCATACATCAGCCGGAGCATCGTACTGACCATTGTCTTCCTCGCCTTCGCCACGGTATTGCGGCAGCACGACCGGCAGCTGCAGCGTTCCGCCTACGGACTGAATGTGGCCATCATGGGCCAACACCTTGCCGCCGGTCACGCCGATTGCAGCGTTGCTCAAGGGTGCTGTGAGCTCGTGAAGCCAAGCGGGCTGTGGCACCGCGTCTGGATTCAGCAGCGCCAGAATATCACCATGGGCTGCCTGAACACCTCGGTTAACGCCGCCGGCAAAGCCCCAATTTTCAGCCTCGCGGAGCAGCCGAACCTCGGGGTGTCGCGTGCGGATCAAGGTTGTGGTATCGTCTGTGGAGGCATTGTCCACCACAATGATCTCGACCAGCTCTGATTGTTGCTGTCCGGCCAGCGCCGTCAGGCACGCATCAATCTGCGCGACGCTGTTGTAGGTGACGATAATGAGCGAATGGCTAGGGCGCATGGCCGCCATTGTAGCACGGGCGCAACATGCACATAGGCATCTATAATCGCTGGCTGCCCACGCTGGGCGGCGGAGAACGCTACACGCTGGACTTCGCGCGGGTTTTTGCGCGTGACGGGCATCAGGTTGAGCTCCTTACGCACCAACCGTTGGAGCTGGCGGCGATCCAGGAGCGCCTGGCGCTCGATTTGGAGCGCATCCAGCTCCGCAACGTCCCGGATAGTCCGGGCAACGAGCGTGTATCAGCCGCGTCGGCCGACTATGATCTGTTCCTGAATCTGTCGCATGGCGACCTGTTTCGGTCTCAGGCTCGCAGAAGCGCACTCGTCGTGCATTTTCCAGCACCACTCGAAGCTTACGTGATGGGCGGTGTACCGGTCAGTCTCTCTAAAGCCGCACTCGTTCCGTCCAGGGTTACCTGGCTGAGTGGGACATATCCGCCGGAGACGGATGGCCTGCAGTCATGGACCTGGACCGGCCCCCGTGCCCGGATCGAGGTTGCTCGCTGTTGGCCGCTGCCTGCCCGCACGCTTGTGATCCGGCTGGCCGATCTGCTGCCTCCATCCATCGCCGCTCCACAGGTGCGTCTGTATATTAACGGAAGGCGCATCACCGAGCGCTCCGACGCTTGGACAACCTGGCGTATCGCGCTGCCGGAGCCAGTCCCCCGTGGCCAGACCCTGAAGGTCGAGCTCGCAGTAGAGCCGTGGACCCTGCGCGGGGCGGGGCTGGCTGCGGATGACCGCGAGCGGGGCGTGCCGCTTCATTCGGTGGGGCTGGTACACAATCGGCTGGAGGAACGGCTTGCTGCTCAGTCGTGGAGCGCCTTCCACACCACGCGCCGCAGCCTAAGCGAGGTTGAGCGAGCACTTGGAAGCTACACCATCATCCTGGCTAACTCGCGCTTCACCCAGCGTTGGATTGAACGGCGGTGGCAGCGTCGCAGCGAGGTGCTGTATCCGGCCGTCGATGTAGCCGCCGGGCCAGCGCAAGCTACCCCCAAACGGCCTGTGATCATCAGCGTGGGGCGCTTCTTCGCGGGCGCGCACAACAAGCAGCATCTGCCGATGATTGAAGCGTTTCGCGCCCTATGTGATGCGGGATTGCGGGGCTGGGAGTACCACCTGGTGGGCGGCTGCGATCTCGATCAGCCCGCGCAGCGAGCATATTTGCGGCGCGTCCAGGCCGCCGCAGTGGGCTACCCCATCCAGGTTCATGTCAACTCCCCGCTCGCAACCGTTCGGCAGCTGTATTCCTCGGCTAGCCTGTTCTGGCACGCGGCTGGGTTTGGCGAGGACGAGGAGCGCAACCCGGACGCCGTTGAGCATTTTGGCATTACCACGATCGAGGCGATGGCGGCTGCCTGCGTGCCCGTGGTAATCGCCAAGGGGGGCCAAGTCGAGACGGTGGAGGCGGGTGTGAGCGGATTGCTGTGGCATACATTGGCAGAGCTGCAAGCGCACACGCGGCTTCTCATCGAGGATGCCGCATTGCGTGAGCGACTCGCGGCGGGAGCGCGTGTCCGCAGCCAGCAGTTCAGCTTCCAAGTCTTTGCAGCGCGTGTACAGGATGTGTTTGACTAGCTGGTTGTAGCCGCAGGCTCCCGTGGGCTGGCTCCGCTAGGCAAACTCCTCGCCGGCTTGCTTGTCACGCAGTTGCGCATGATGCCCGAAGTCGTAGAGCGCCTTTTCGTACCGCGCCAGATACTCGACGCTGGTCACCAGATCGAAGGGCGTGGCGGCGAAGACAAATGTGGCGCTCACGCCATGTTCCCAGATAACCAGTCCATAAATGCTGCGCTCTTGGCCGTGAATGGTCAAATACACCTCCTGATCGCTGGTCGGGAGGCAGACGATGCACTTTGAGCGACCACCATGCCCAAGCTGGACATCGGTCGGCTTGAAGCCAAAGGTGTGCGCGATTTCGATGGTGGTGCCGTTAACTTTGGGAGCGTCACAGCGTGCCAAGAGGCCGTTGCTGGAAATAAACGCTTTCATGCCCATTCCTCTTCTGCGCGGCTCACAAACGTGTGCAAAAAATCAGGCGAGCCATGCCGCCCGGTTATTGCCGCATGAGTTTCGCAAGGAACATGCCCTGGCACAGGATCGCGGCGTCGGCAACTCGTCGCTGCCGGGCTAGTGCCGCCGCTAGCTCCACCACGGACGCGTTGAAATCATTTTGCTGCTGAACGAGGGGTCGGAGGTAATCTTCGGTGGCGATCCGGTTGAGCCATGTCCGCAGCCGGGCCACGAATGGCAGTCGCGAACGGAACGGGATCGGCGTAATGATCGGCTTGGCCCTTACCTGCTGCAGCGTCCATTCAAGCTCAGAAAGGTGCGGCCGTGGGGGTGCTGTGGCTGCTGTTTGGGGCTGTTGTGCTGGATCGCTACCCGTGATAAATGCACGCTGCCAGCTGATGTACACATCCGTCAAGCTGTTGATCTCGACGTCGTCGGCAAGGGAGCGCAGATAGGCAAGCTCCGCGGGTAGCCACTCCGCTGCTAGCCAGTCATCGGTTCGGTGTTTCCATAACAAGCGCAGCCGGTTGCGATGGTAAAAGCGATGATACGGGGCGCTCCGTTTCCCAAGCCCTGCTGCTTCCTGGTGGATCGCGACTGCGCTGGGCTCGTATTGAACAGTTAATCCCATTGCGCGCACTCGCCAGCACAGATCGACTTCCTCGAAGTAGCCGGGAAAGAAAGCCGTGTCGAACCCCCCAAGTTGTTCCCAGGTACCACGGCCGATTGCGAGCGCGGCGCCCGTCACAAACTCGACCTCACGCCGCGTGTCGAACTGGCCTTGGTCTGCCTCACCGTAGCCGTAATGGTGTGCAAGCGCAAGCGGCTGCTCCAGAAAACCACCGGCATGTTGCAAGGTTGTGTGGTCGGGATACAGCAGCTTAGCGCCCACAATGCCAACCCGGGGCTTGGCCAGCGCCGTGACCAGACTGCGCAAAAACGTAGGCTCTGGGATGGTGTCGGGGTTGACCAGCACCACGACCTGAGCGGTGCTGAGTGCCACACCAAGGTTGCAGCCACCGGCAAAGCCCAGGTTTTGGCCTGGCTCGACTACGGCTACGCCGCGCTGCTCGCGCGCTACCGCAGCGCTGCTGCCATCGCCATTCTCGACCACAATAATCTGCCGCTGGTCGGCAGGATAGTCGAGCGCTTGCAGTGCTTGGAGCGTAGCGGGCAACGTGGCCGCGTGACCATACGCCACCACCACCAGCGCAGCCTTGGGCAACCCGTCCATCAAACTACCCGCAGCACGACCGCGGTAACATCATCGTGACGGCTGTCGTGTGGCTGCCAGCCTTGAACGGCGGCAAACAGCTGATCAACCAGGTCCGCAGCGGGAGCACCACCATGCTGCGCCAAGGTGTGTTGCAGCCGCTCGAAGCCAAAGAGCTCGCCCGTGGGCGAGAAAGCCTCAACCAAGCCATCGGTGTAAAAGACCACGGTATCACCACGCTCAAGTTGGATATGATTGGTGTTGTAGCGTACGCCCGCCACGACGCCCAACGGCAGATCGCCATGCGCCTCGACGAAATCGACCGAGCCGTCCCGGCGGTGGAGCAGTGGTGTTAGCTGCCCGCCAAGCGCAAGATCAAGCGTGCGATGCCGTGCATCATAGACCGCATAGCAGAGCGCCACATACATATCAGGCAGGACGTCCTGGGCCACGAGCGTGTTGGTTTGGCACATCACGTCCTCGGGCAGCTCATGATCCAAGGCCTCGGAGCGCACAATTGAGCGCGCGACTGCCATCACCATGGCGGCCGGCAAGCTCTTGCCCGACACATCGCCGATGCTGAGCCCAAAGCGGTCATTGCCTAGCGGCAGCACATCATAAAAGTCGCCGCCGGTTTCCCGCGCCGGTACGCAGCGCGCGGCCAAATCGGCCCCGGGAATGGTGGGCAGCGTGCTGGGGAACAGGTTCGCCTGGATCGACCGGGCAATATCCATCTCCTGCTCCAGCCGCGTTACGGACAGCTGAAACAAGCGCGCGTTTTCCAGTGCAATCGCCACTTGCGCCGCGATCGTGCGACACAGCTCCAGCTCCTCGGCAGTGTAGCCGCGCTGTAGTGCGCGGCTATTGAGGCCAATCGCCCCGATAGCGCGGCCACGCGAGATCAGCGGAATGATCAGCATGGATTGGATGCCCAGCCGCTGCAACATTTTGCGGATCGGACGCACCCGCCGATCGTCGGCCAGACTTGGAATATAGATCGGCTGGCCGACGATCTGCACATCGTCTTGAAAATCTTCGACGTTCAGAAAGGCGACATGCCGCCCGACGACGCCCAGGCCGGGGTGCTCGGCAACGATTTCGCCCTTCCAACCGCTGCCGCTATACAGCACGATGCCGCAGTGATCAACTTCGAAGAGCTTGGCTAGCTCCGCGGTGGCGATGCTCAGCACCTGTTGAGGATCGAGTGACGAGTTCACCAGGCGCGAAATGTTATGCACCAGCGTTAGATTTTCGGCGCGCTGCTCGGCAATCGCGGCGCTGGCTCGCGTAGCCTGGAGGAGCTGGGCATTCTCCAGATCCAAGGCGAGCTGGTGCGCGGCGGCGCTTAGAAAGCGGCGGTCACGGCGATCAAATGCATCCGGTCGCTGGCTTTGAATTGCCAGCACAGCCAAAGGTTCGCCGCCGCGGCTCAATAGCGGCACTCCCAGCCACGAAAGGGCGTCGCGCTCCCACGGCTGCTCCGGCGTGAGCTGGTAATGCAGCGGATCCGTATGCCGAATCAGCAACGGCTCGTGCTGTTGCAGCAGTTGGGCCAGGCGGCCGTTGCCGATCGGCAGCTGGTCGATCGGCTGGAATTCATGAGCGGAGTGCCAGCTGATACCATCCGTTAGCACTCGTCGTTCCCCATCGTACATTGCCGCGATGAAGCCATCGAACTGGAGCAACGGCTGCAGAATGGTGTACACATGCTCCAACATAGCGCGCGGTTCAAGCGTGGTGGCGCTGATCACCGCAAGGCTGGTGAGTGCTTCCAGCTGCGCGATCTGGCGTTCACGCTCCGCCAGCAGCCGGGCATTCTCGATGCCGACCGCAATCTGGTAGCTCGCAGCTTCGATCAGGGTATGCTCGTGGGTGGTGAGACTGCGGAGCGGACCTTGCAGCGTGAGCACGCCAATGGTCTGCCCGAAAGCCCGCAGTGGAACCGCCAGCAGCGCGTGTGCTGCCTGTGTCTCAACCAGCTGCCCGCTCCGCAGTGCCTGTGCCGCCTCGGTCGGTCCGTCGATGGGAACCCACTCTGCCGGCAGCGACGCTAGATCATCGCCGCGATACGCAACCCGATGTAACAAGGAGCGGCGCTCGTGCAGCAGAACCGCGCCCGTGTGCATTCCCAGCAGCCAAAGGATGCGCTCCAGTACCTCGTCCAGCAGCACGTCGATGGGCTTGCCCTGGCTGAAGCTGATCGCGATCGCCGTTAGCACCGCCAGCTCTTCGCTGCGCGCCGTGACGCGCTCCGCCAGGGACTGGCTGAGCTGATCCTGCGCCTGGTACAACATCGCGTTCTCGATCGCCATGGCTGCTAGGTCTCCCAGCGCCTTTAACAGTTCGAGATCGGCTTCGTCATACACGCCCGCATGGTAGCTCTGGACCGACAGTACCCCGATTGCCTCGCGGCCGATCAACAGCGGCACGCCCATCCAGGAGCGCGACAACCGCTCATAGTGGCCGAATTGTTCGGGAGCGGGAATCGCTTGCTGGTAATACTCTTGATGCAGATCGCGGAACAGCAGCGCGCGCTTCTGCTCCAGCAGATACCCGGTCAGCCCGCCGATCCGCGTGTTGGGCAGCTCGAAGCGCTGGCCTTCGTCCATGAACAGAACGAAGCGGTACTCCTGCGCGCCTTCACGGTCGGACAAGGCCACAAAGAAGGCATCGAACGGCAAGACCTCGGCTAGTCGGTCGTAGATGGCCTGAAAAACGGTCTGCGCGTCCGAGCCGCCGCGGCCGGCAAGCGCGATGTCACGCAACAGCATCGCCTGCTGTTGGTGGCGCTTCAATTCGGCTTGAAGATGTTCGAGCTCCCGTTCCAGCTCAACCACACGTTTCCTCAAAAGCAACAATCAAGCACGCGTGTCTAGAACCAAACGTCCACAAATTCTGCTTAACTCGGCGCTAGCTGGCGATGATTAATGCCGAGTATAACGTACCCTCGCTCGGTCGTAGGAGCGCGCCAAATGTCGGTCATGCCGTCAGGGGCCCAAAACTGTTGTTTGCCAGCCCAATGCAGACCAATGGTCGGCTCGCGTCGGCTTCCTGTGGGTTGACTCTCGGAGCACCTAGCGGCAAGCAGGCGACGACGTGCACCAATCTCCTCCAACCGCTACCAGTATAACATAGGGCCCCTTTTCGCTCAGACCACGCACTGCTTGACTGCCACCACATGGCCTCGCGCTGCGCTGAATCAAGCGCGGTGCGCTGCTTGCTACACCACAATAAATCCTCTATCGAAGGAGGCTGTATGGCGATCTTAACGAATCTCGACGCAATCCGTGGCAATGGCTTGGACGATCTGGTCCGGCGAGTCCACCACGACAAAGAAGATTTTGTGATCGAAGATCAAACCATGCCGGTAGCGGCGGTGATCGATATCAACAAGTACCAGCTTCTGACGGAGCTGCTGCAAAAAGCACAAGGCGGCATGTCGTTGGGTGGGCCGGAGCCGCGGGTGCAAGGCTCAGACATCTCGATTCGAGAAGTTGCGCAGCACCATTTGGCCGGCAATTCCATGGACGATCTGCGCCATCATTTCCCGCAGCTCAATCAGGCGCAGCTGTATGGCGCCATCGCCTATTACTACGCCCATGCCGACGAGGTGGATCAAATGATCGCGGCCCGGCGAGCTGAGCGGTCGGCCGCCCAACCAGGCGCAAGCATCGCGGCTGCCGAAGAGCGAGCCCGGGCCATGAATAGCGAATAGCACGGCGGTTGAGCCAGGCTCTGCTGGGCTCACCCCTGCGAACAAGTGGCCATGGCTTGTTGAATTTGCCCAGGTCATTGATAATGAGGTGTGCTTTGGTCATTGCCTTGGTAAAGGGGGGATGCGATGAGCGAGCCGTTAGAACTGGTACAACGCTGGCTACAGCGCGGGCAGGGCGACCTGATGGGCAGTCAAGGATTGGTCCTCGGCGTGGATATCGGCAGCTACGGTATCCGCGCAATCTTAGCTGACCTTCAGGGCCAGCTGCTGACCGTCGATAGTCGGCCTTTGCCCGCCCCCGACGCCGACGCGGAAGCTACGGTGGCGGAAGCACTAGCCCTGGTGCGGAGCTTGTTGGAGCAAGCGGGTACACCACCTCAGCGGATCATCCGGGTTGGGGTCGGCTTTGCCGGTCCGGTCGATGCGATTTCTGGCATGACACGGCTATCCCATCGTGCCCGCGGCTGGGAGCTGTTTCCTCTGGCCCAGCGCTTTGAAGCCGTGTTTGACGCGCCCACCCTGCTCGGCAATGATGCCAATCTGAGTGCCCTGGCCGAAGCAACCTGCGGTGTCGGCAGCGACGTGCGCAACCTATTCTACCTGCATCTGAGCTCAGGCGTAGGCGGCGGCTTCGTCGTTGACCGGCGGCTGTACCACGGGGCGACCACAACTGCCGGCGAGATCGGCCATGCCATTGTGCGCTACGATGGGCCGCCCTGCTCCTGTGGGGCGAACGGGCATCTTGAAGCCTACGTTTCGGTTGATGGGTTGCTGCGGCGTGCTAATGAGCTTGGGCTGCGCACCGATGATCTGGAACAACTCTTCGCCGATGGCCACGCCGGTCAACAAACGGTGGCAGAAGCGGCTGAATTGCTGGGGAAGACGCTGGCGAATGTGATCAATCTCGTCGATCCGCACATGATCGTTGTTGGCGGGATTGTGGCGCGGCGGGGCGGCGAGCCATTTTTGGAGATGGTTCGTGCGCGCTGCCAAGAAGGACTCCCACCGCCGATGCGCCGTCCGGTACCGGTTGTGCTCGCCGCCCTTGGCTTCGAAAGTGTGGCGGTTGGGGCGCTCGCCCTGGCAGTGCAAAGCCTCGCGGATTAGCCTATAGTTAATCAAGCGGGCCGCACAGCGTGCGCTGCGCGTCCCGCCTGGTCGTTCGGTTCTATACTGTGGCGCGTGGATTGCGCTGCCCTTGGGCCTGCTCGATCTGCTGGCGCTGCTGCTCGTAGCCCTGCCGACCAAGCAAGGCATACGTGGCGACCTTGCCGGCCTCAACTCCCGGCTGGTCAAAGGCGTCGATGTTGAAGAGCTCACCGGCAATCGCGGTCTGTACCTCCAACAGATACAGCAGCTGGCCCACCGTAAATGCGTTAACCTCCGGCAGAATGTGGGTCATGTTGGGCTTGCCGGCCTCGGTCAGCGCAATCGCCGTCGCTTCATGCTCGGCGTTGATCAGCTCCGCAAACGAGTGTCCCGCCAGATAGCTGAACGCATCCATGTTTTCGTAGGCTGCCGGCAGCGCGCCTTCGGTCGCAAACCGCTCGACCCGCAGAAAGTTCACCAGCTTGTTGAACGGTCCTTCCGCGTACAGCTGCACCTGCGAGTGCTGGTCGGTCGCGCCCAATGCCTTGACCGGCGTCGGCCCCACGTTGACCACCGCGCCGGTCCGATCCACCTTTTTACCTAAGCTTTCCGCCCAGAGCTGCGCGAACCAATCGGCCACATCTTTCAAGCGCTGGGCATACGGCATCATCACCACGATATCGACGCCTTTGCCATACAGCAGATATTGCACAAGTGCGCCCATTGCGGCCGGATTTTGCCAAGCGTCGGCTTCGCGCGTTATTTCGTCGGCGAAGGCCGCGCCCGCCAGGAGCTGCTTGATATCGATGCCGGTAACCGCAGCGCTGAGGAGGCCGACGGGCGACAACACCGAAAAGCGTCCGCCCACGCCTTCGGGAACCGGCAAGGAACGAAAGCCCTCACGGTTCACCAGGTCACGCAATGGTCCTTTGGCTGGATCGGTCGTCAGGATAAAGTGATCCTTAAGTTTGTCGCCGCCCACGGCGCGCTGGACAACGTCGCGGAAGAACAAGAACGAGCTCAGCGTTTCGCCGGTCGAGCCCGATTTGGTGATCACGTTAAAAGCTGTTCTGGCCGGATCGATCACCTGGAGCAAGCCGGCGTTGAACTCGGGATCACTGTTGTCGAGCACAAACAGGCGTGGATGGGTTCGTTGATTGTCGCTATTGTAGAACGGTCCGTTGAGCGCGGTATTGACCGCAATATTGCCCAGTGCCGAGCCACCGATGCCCAAAACCACAAAGTTGTCGAACTGATCGCGAATTTCGCCGGCTAGCTGCTCAACCGCGCTGGTGTCGGCGTAGGGCAGCTCCATCCAGCGTAGGTCGCCACCCTGCCGGCGCTGCTGGACGGCCGCGATCGCTTGGCCTGCTTGGGCCGTCGCTGCATCAAGCTCCGCCTCGGTCAAGCCGTGCTCCCCGCCGACGCGTAACACGTTGTTGAAATCTAGCTGGATGCGTTGTGCCTGATCCGCCATAATTTGCCCTCCTCATGCTCCAGCGATGGTACACCTAAACCCCGTCCACTGCAAAACAGGTGGTGATCCATCACGTCGTGTCGGCCAAGCCGAGCAAGCTTGATGTATTGCTTACACCTTCAGCGCTGCCACTCGGCGTCGCCCCAAAAATCGGGCTCGTGCTGTCGGGCCAGAAACTGCTCCACCTGTGGCCGGATATCGCCCAGCCGAAACGACGGGCCATGGCCGGGATAGCAGATGGCGTCGTCGGGCCATCCCAGCACCTGGTTTCGCAGGGTAGCCAGGGTAACCGCAAAATCGTCGGGACACCATGTTCGGCCAGGACCACCCTCGAAAATTGTGTCGCCTACCAGCGCATGACTGCCGATCAAGAAGCTGCACTGGCCCGGAGTATGGCCGGGTGTGTGAACCACCCGCACCTTATGTTGGCCGAACGGCAGTGTAGCTCCATTTTGCAGCCAATCATCAGGTCGAACCTGGCCGAGCATATGCGCGTCGGCTGGATGGATCAAAACCCGCGCGCCGGTTGCGGCCTGCACCAGATTCACCGCGCCAATATGGTCCGGGTGGGCGTGCGTCAACACTATTGCAGCGACCTGCCACTCCCCGATCTGCGCCAAGATGCGTTCCGCTTCGGCGCCCGGATCGATCACCAAACACTGTTCCGAGGCTGCATCGGAAACGATGTAGCAGTTCTCGCTGAATGAGCCAACGGTGATCGTGGAAACGGTAACATCAACCTGCTGCATGTGGACTGCTCCTTCAAAGCTTTTGGTTAGGGCCAGTGAATGTTGACCAAATCTCGGCATGGTTTATGCGCCGAAACCGATTAAGCAATCGTTCTTGAGCACGGAGGACACTATGCCCCATTACACAGATTATGAAAAAATTCGCTACGACGACCCGTCCCTGCAGGCTGAGTTCCAGCGCTTGGTGGAAGCTGTTGCCGCCGCCGAAAGCGCCCGGGCGCCGATTCAACAACGTCATCGCCAGGCTGAGGCGGGGCAGGATGTGGGCAAGGTTTCAGAGTCGGAGTTTCGCTCGATCGACAGCCAGTATATTTCAGCCAACAACAAGATTGCGGCGGCCAAGAAAAAGGTGGACGAGTTTTTAGGACGCTTCAAAAACTATCATGTTACATGATGCTCCTGTATGTCACGACTTCCCGGCGCCGCAGCAGTGCTGGCGAAAGATACAACGCTTCGTGTGTGACAACGCGCCGGCCCAGCAGTGTCGCTTGTGCCGAGGGACCTGCGTCGAGCTCGATGCGTTGGAGGTGAAGGCTGCTGGGTAACGGTTGGCCGAACGCCTTGGATCCGCTGCGGCCGTCATAGCTTAATAAGTACGCAATCTCCCGCTGATTGAGCCAGCGCAGCGCTTCAACGAAATCCGCGAACGAAATCGTTTGGGCATACCGCTGGTCACGCGGGCCGCACACCCCTTGGTAGGGCGGGTCGAGATACACCAGATCATGGCTGGTGCTGGTGCTGAGGACGTCCCGGTAATCGGCAGCGCTCAAGCTGGTCTTGTTGCCGAGCAGCCGAGCGGTGTCCAGTATCTGACGCCGCATGGTGTTGGGATGAGTGCCACGGCGGCGGTGATCGGCGCTTTGGTTGAATGCTCCTTGGGCGTTGTAGCGCACCGCTGCTTTCACACAGCGTGTCAGCAGAAAGAGCAGGTGTTGAGGCTGGGCAGTGCGATTAAATTCGGCGCGCACGGCGGCAAAATATGCCTGTTCCCGGCCATGCTGCCCGTCCCAAACCTCGGCATACGCCTCAGCCAGGCTGGCTGGTTGGTGCACAATCGCATCCCACAGCGCCATCAGCGGCGCGTTGGCATCGTTGAGCGCGACGCTGCGGGCTTGTCCAGTCGCCAGCGCGGCGAGAGATAGCGCGGCTGATCCCGCGAACGGCTCCACGATGCGCTCGACGGTAGGCGGCGACCATGCCAGAATGGCGGGCGCTAATCGGCGTTTGCTGCCCTGGTATGGAATCGGATGCGGTATCCGCATAGGTTGGTTTTTGCCGACTACACGTTGGCAGATGGTTTTGCCAGCCGCTCTGCGCGCAGCGTTTCGTACTCCTCCACCGTGATAAAGTCGCCGCCCTCAAGCTCGCGGGACGTTTCACGCCGCCGTGCATCAAAGTGCAGCTCGGCCCGCATACGGCGGAAACAGCGGTCGTCGGTGATCTCCTTAACAACCTGATAGCCTTCGGCCTCGCTGTCGCCGTATTCCGCGGCTAGCTCATTTTGCGGATCGATCCGGACATGCACCGGCGCTCCACACCGCTGGCACTTAATATACAGGTGAATGCCCCGGTCCTGGGGTGTTTGCTCGCCACCGCCAAATAGTTTTTTGAGAAACCCCATAGCTCCTCCTCGATAATAAGCAAACGATAATCGCGAATGGGCCCGTCGTCAACGTGAGCGAGAGCGTCGTCATTGCCGCATGGCAGTACAATGGGTGGCGGGCCGCAAGCACGCGCGGCT
The DNA here is from genome assembly GCA_016781505.1 of bacterium. Classification (GTDB taxonomy): domain Bacteria; phylum Chloroflexota; class Chloroflexia; order Chloroflexales; family Kallotenuaceae; genus LB3-1. Next base: position 10,800 of record JADDQF010000042.1, on the reverse strand, counting down.
GCGGACAGGTGTTGGAGCAGGAGGCGTAGATGCGGGTTACACGTTTGTACACCGGTGCGGATGGTGAAGCCCACTTCGAGGATTTCGACATTCCGCTCACCGATGCAGGATCAATCGGGCAGCTGTCGGAGCTGTACCCGGCGACCGGCGTCATTTTCCGTGAAACGGGCCCTGAGTACGATTACACCTGGCACACCGCGCCACGTCGTCAGTTTATCATCATGCTGCATGGCGAGGTCGACGTAACGATTGGGGATGGCACGACTCGCCGCTTTGGTACCGGCGACATTCTGCTGGCCGAAGATACCACCGGCCGGGGGCACATCAGTCGTGCAGTCAACAACCAGCCGCGGCGCTCGCTCTTTGTGACGCTGGATTAGCCCCCAGTACAGGATCAGCAAAGCGCGTCGATTCCGCATACATATGTGCGGCATGAGCAAGGGAAATCTTCGGGGAACACGCCAGAAACCCGGCCTGTCGGCGCGCTAGGTGCTGACCACGGTGGGGACCGGCGGCAAGGGCCGTCCAGCTCGGCGCGCAAACGCACGCTCATAAATCGCGGCGATCTGCTGACCGCCAAGCTCCCAAGAGTGCTCCGCCACCGCTTTGTTGCGGCCCTGCTGGCCCAGCTCGCGTGCCCGCCGGGGATCGTCCAACAGCCCGATCAGCTCCTGGGCCAACGACGCGCTGTCGCCCAGCCGCGCGTACACGCCGCTGTCGCCCAGCATCTCGCGGCTGACCGGCGTGTCAAACGTTACCACCGGCAAGCCCATGGCCATGTAGTTCGTGATCTTGCCGGCGCCTTCGGTCGCCGACATTTTGGGCGCCACCGCAACATCACCGAGCGCCAGATAGGCATGCAAGTCTTTGTACAAAATACGTCCGGGCAGCGTAACGTGACTGTCAACGCCCAATGACTGCGCCAGCGCGCGGTAGCTGAGCACGTCGGGATAGCCCATGATCAGAAAATGCACATCCGGCCGGGCTGCAATCACCTGCTGCGCCGCTTCCAGTAATTTGTTGGTGCCCTGATACGGCGCGAGGAGTCCGATGTAGGCCACAATGCGCCGATCGGGGGGAATGCCTAGCTCTTGGCGCAGTCGCTGGCGCTCCGCTTCCCAGGCCGGTGAGCCATCAAAGGGGTGAAAGCGTTCCGTGTTGACCGAGTCGGTGACGGTGTAAAGCCGATCCCGGGGAAAGTTCCATTCCCGATGCAGCAAGGTGGCCGCGTTGTAGCTTGAGGTGATCACGGCATCCGGCAGGGTATTGATGACGCCTTCTAAGGCGCGGGTCGGCCCGTAAAAGATGCTGTTGCGCTTCAAAAAGCCATGATCCAGCATCTCACCCGTCAGCGAGCCCTGGTAGTCAAAGATGAGTGGAATTCGTAGGAGCCGGCTGAGCACTGCGCCGATCAGCGCGCCATCATGCAGGTGGGCATGAATAATATCGGGCTTGACCTCCAGCGCCACGCGCAGCGCGCGCCACGATAACGCAGCATCGCAGTACAATTTGTGCCGCGACGAGCCGATCATCGCACGCTTGATCCAGGGCACGTCCCACGAGCGACGGATTTCCAGGTTCGGCATATCGTCGCCATTGTGGTAGGTCGTCATCACCACCCGATGCCCGAGCTGCTTCAGGATCTTGACTTCTTCCCAAATCCGAACATGGCAGCCATAGTCGGCGAAAAACGATGTCGGCGCGATGGTCAAAACCGTATATGCCATATTTGACCCAGGACTCCTTGTGTATCCGTACCTATACCTAAGTAGCTAAACATAACCGCGGCATTCTACCGCGCGAGGATAGCGGCGGCAAGCCCGTCCAACGCTTCTGCTAGCATCAGGGAGCGGCTATCGTCCGGCACATACTACCAGCGATTGTGGGCATCGCTAGTCGCAGCACCGCCACTATCTCCATCCCGTGGGGGTTGTGGATGATCTGAAACTCGGCGGCCGGCAGATCCTGGCTCACCTGCTTAAGCTTCGCGATGCGCTCGGGCGGCGCGATAACCACCGTTTGGCGTGCGCGCAGCTCGGGGAGCAGCGTTGCGCAGGAGATCGGCTCTGATAGATTGGTGCCCGGTTTATCGAGCAAAAATGGCAGCGTCGGACTTGCCTCGAAGTACATCAGCGGTGTTTGCAAAAAGTAAATATCGAACTCTTGATCCGGCAGGCTGAGCAGATAACGAGCCGTATAGGTCGCGATCTGGTTGTTTGTGTCGACGCTCCAAAGATCGACGGCATCATGCCGTACATAGGCGGCCACGTTGCTGACGGCGTAAGCCGCTAGCGCACCGATAAGCAGCCCGTGCCGAATTTCAGCCCGCCGGGAGAATGGAGGATCAGCCTGCCAGGCCATGATTGCGCGCACACTTTGGTCGATCCCGTAGCCGATCAGCAGCGCGATGGCCGGCACAAAAATAACGTAACGGCTGGGCATGGGCGTGTCGATCGTCAGTACGCCGGCCAGCAGCAGACCCAGCCCAAGATATGTTGCAAGATACCAGCGCAACCAACGTGGAATCTTTCGGTCGACGACCAGCCCAATCAAGCCGATGGCCAGCAGCGTTGCGTCGACCATGCCGAGATACTGCGGCCAGACAAACCAGAGTTTGGCGCCGCCGATCGGATACAAAAACGGCAGGTAGGCCCGGCGTGCCTGCTCGCCCAAGACGCGCCATAACGGTCGTTGCGCCAGTTGGTGCTCGATCCAGCCCGGCGACGTAACGCTGACCAGATTGACCCGCGCTGTGTATTGTTCCGGGTGTTGCCAGAAGTGGTGCAGCATCGGGCCGTAGATGAGTTCAAAGCCCAGCCCCGCCCAGCCCAGCGCTTGAAGCACTCGCCGCCAACGCCCCATCGGCGCATGGGTCGAGGGATTTGTAGGCGCAAACACGGCCAGCAAGCCTAGCTGGATGACCAGCAAGATGGGGATCAAGCGCGCGCCGGGGTAGAAGTACTGGCTCAAGCCGGTTATCGCGCCGGCAAACAGCAGCCAGCCGCGGGACTTGCGCTGCCAGCCCTCCAACATGCCGATTGTGGTCAGCGGCAGCAGCCAGGTCATATGAACAACTTCGGTGCCTACTCGCGAAAAGACCATGTGGAACGGCAACACCGCTGCCACCAGGCCCGCCAACAGCCCAACCCGTATGTTCCACACGCTGCAGCCTAGCCAAAAGATGGCAACCACGCCAACTATGCCGCCGAGTGCGCCTAAGCTGCGGACGCCAACAATCGTGCGGCCAAAGATTCGCAGCATGACCGAGTACAGGAAGAAGAGCAGGTTTGTATGTGATTGCCAGCCCGTACCGACCAGTGGTGGCGGGTTGGGGCCAAGAAAGTCGACTGCACTCAGGGCAAAGGCTGCTGCGTCGCCATCCAGCTTGTATGGCAGCTGGTCAAGCCAAAGCACGCGCAACGTGGTCGCCACAAGTGTGAGCACCGCTCCTGCCGCCAGCTGCGCCCGCCAGGATGGCTGCCAATGCCTGACCGGCACGGCACATGATCGAGCTGTGTAGGCCCGGTAAGCCAGGCCGCTGCCCAGCAGGAATAGCAGGCTCCCAGCGAAAGTCGCCCACTGCCCCACTCTGTCCCTGGGCACGGCAAACAGCCATTGGCTAGCGCCAAGGACCAGCAATGCCGCCAGCAGCAGCGGATGAGGATGTTTCACGTTAGACATGCAATGGGAAGCCTTGCTGAGGGCATGGTACAATTTTGCGCGGCTATTGTACATGAGGTAGGCATGACACTGATCCATCAAAAGATGATTCGGGCGTTCATTCAAGGACGGTATTGGCGTCATCCCGTTCGAGCACTGCGGATTTTTCAGGCCGAGACCGCCCGCAAGAATCGAGGCTATAAACAGGCGTGGGAAGCTGTCGGCAAGGATGCCGGCTGGACGTTCACCATGATGAACGGCTCGCCGGATGAAGCAACTCTGCAGCGAACGGGCGGTGAGATGGCCCGACGACTTGTCGATGCGCTCGCGCTTGAGCCGACCCATCATGTCTTGGAACTGGGCTGTGGTGTTGCGCGGGTGGGGCGGGAGCTAGCACCGCAGGTAGCAGCCTGGCATGGCGCTGATATCTCTTCCTCCATCCTTAAAATTGCGCGCCGCCGCACGGCGCACCTACCGAATGTCCACTTCCATGAGCTTGACCGTGCCACGCTGCCCTTTGGCGATGATAGCTTTGATCGGGCCTATTCCCATCTGGTGCTGTTCCATATGGACAAAGAAGATCTGTTCTTGTATCTGCGGGAGTTTGCGCGCGTGCTCAAGCCCGATGGCTTGGTCTACTTCGATACCTGGAATCTGCTGCATCCCGAGGGCTGGGCGCGCTTTATGTGGGAATTGGAGCATCATCGCCACAAGCGGGTCAAGCCCGCCCACCGCAATCAGTTCTGCACCCCCGACGAGGTGCGGCTTTATGTCGAGAAAGCTGGTCTGGTGCCGCTGCATATCCTTGACAGCAGCTTCTGGGTGCAAACGATTGCCGCCAAGCCCAGTCCGCAGATGCCTACCGATGCCCTCAAGGCGCTGCCGCGGAACCTTGATAATCTGCTCCCGCATGGCAAATGGTATTACTAGCCCCCAAACCACCCCAACGGCTGCGGCCCTATTTGGTTGTGCTCTGTTCGTGGCTGCTCACGGCGATCTTAGCGGGCTGTTCTGCTCCGCTTGTTGCGAGCACGCCTACCCCAACGCCGCGCCCCACCCTGCTGCCGACAAGCACGCCCGATCCCGATGTTGTGCAGTTCGCAAATGGACACACCGTCAGGGGCGCGTTTCGCCGGTTTTGGCAAGCAACCGATGGCGCAACGTACTTTGGCGCGCCGCTGACTGCAGCTCATTGGGTCGACGGGCGCACAGTCCAGTATTTTGAGCGGGCGCGCTTTGAGCTTGGACCGGACGGCGATGTGCAGCTCATGCCCCTGGGTGCCCACGAGCTTGCCCGGCAGGGCGATCAGCCTGAAGCCGCCCAGGCACGCTCCAGCTGTGAGTTTGTCGCCGCGACCAGGCATAATGTGTGTGGCGCCCTGCGTGAGCTGTGGGAGCGAGCCCAAAATGTTGTGGGTGCGCCGCTGACCGAGGCGGTCCGGCAGGATAGCGTGCTGGTGCAGTATTTTGAGCGGGCGCGGTTGGAACAACCGCGTGGCCAAGCGGCGCGGCTCGCCAACCTCGGCGACGCAGCGTTGAGCCGGGTGCCCGCCCACCTGGTGCTGCGTGTGCCGAGCCATTTGCCGGCGGCGCAACCCGTTCAACTAAGGAGCGACCAGTCCGCTGTTCAGCCGCTCCAAACCGTGCGCGCCGTGTTGGAGACCGACAACATCACGGGCACGGCAACCCTTTTTTGGGGTGATACGGCTGGCCGGATGTGGGCTACGAATACCCCGCTCGTCGCCGGCCGCGCCGAGGTCGAGCATGTGGCCCGCGGCGCTCTTGGCGCGCAAGGGGCCGTGGTGCTGATCGACGGCAAGGTTGCGGGTGTCAGCAGCGCGGTCTTCCAGCTGGATGCCGCCAGTGCGATCATGACCGGTCAGCCGCGCTTTGACGAGCTGCTGCCGCGCGTCAAAGCCTTCATGGATCAGGATATTTCGACCTACACCTTTGGCGACAACGTCGTGCGCGGCTACCGCTCACCCGACAATAATCTGCTCTGGCTGCGTGACCATGTGCATCAGGCCAAGGGGTATGCCTACTGGGAGCAAGATATGACCAGCTTGCTCGATCAGTTTCGGCGCTACCAGCACGCGGATGGCTCGTTTGATGATTATCTGGGCGTCTTCGATTATGGCGAAGTCCGGGGGCGCAAGGAGGTCGAGGCCGACCTCGAGTACCTGTTCATCGAGGGCGTGTACCGCGCCTGGCAGGCCACCGGCGACGATCGGTGGTTACGGCGGCAGCTGCCGGCCATGGAGCACGGCCTCCGCTATGCCATGACCGATTCCCAGCGCTGGGATCCTACCCACCGGCTGGTCAAGCGGCCGTACACCATCGACACCTGGGACTTTGAAATTGGCCCGCCGACGGTGTCGCCGGATGGCAAGCCCGCTCCGCGCCATTGGATCGACGCCAACACCAAATGGAGCATTTTCCACGGCGACAATACCGGCTATGCCCAGGCCATGGAGCTATTGGCGCGCATGTATACGCATTTGGGGGACCCCGAGCGTGCCTCTTATTGGCGCGACGAAGGGCGTGGCCTGATCGAGCGGCTCAATGCCCTGGCCTGGAATGGCCGCTTCTTCCGCCATATGGTGCCGCTTGTGCCGTTAGACCTGACGGTGGATACCGAACAGCAGCTTTCGCTTTCCAACGCCTACGCGCTCAATCGGGGTGTGCTCACGGGGGAGCAGGCCGACGCTATCCTGGACGAGTACCAATCTCGTCGCCGTTCGCCGGATCAAGCCTTTGCCGAATGGTATTCAATCGACCCACCATTTCCCGAGGGCGTATCAAGCATTCCCCCTTGGCAGCAAGGCCATCGTCCTGGCGAATATGTTAACGGCGGAATTATGCCGCTCGTCGGCGGTGAGCTTGCGCAGGGCGCGTTTCGCTTCGGCCATGAGGCCTACGGCTTTGATATTTTGCAGCGCTACCACAGCCTGATTGCGGGAACCGGTGCGTCCTTCCTGTGGTATCACCCCCTTGGGCAGCCGGGTATTTCAGGCGCCGACACCCTTCCAACCGATGGCTGGGGCGCCTCGGCTATGCTGGCAGCCCTGGTCGAGGGAGCCGCGGGTGTCCAGGATCAGGGTACAGCCTTCAGCACGGCGACCCTGGCGCCGCGCTGGTCGGGCACGCCCGACGTGCAGCATGCCGAAGTCGTGATCAGGTACGGCGCCTCGGCTGGCTATGTTGCGTATCGTTGGGAGCGCACGCCGAGCGGAGTTCGGCTGCAATGGACCGGCAGCGGCCAGCACGTGGGTTTGCATCTGTTGTTGCCCGCGGAAGCTCCGGATGTGGTTCAGGTAATGGTCAATGGCCAGACCCAAGCGGTGCCGGTAGCAACCGTCGGCGGGAGTCGTTACCTGGATGTAGAGCGCGTAGCGGCTGATGAAGTTGTTGTCAATTGGTAGCTTGGGCGTCGCCAAGCTTTACGACGAACCATCGAAAAAATTTATGGTAAAGCGGCAGAGTCACCAACTCGTAATCCGCACCTTTGGGAGATTATGCGGTGGGCCACGCCGAAGTTGTCCACAGACCTGGGGATAATCGGTGGATATGTTGACGTTTGGCATGGTTTGTTTTATGCCTTTCTGATGCTTTATTTTGACAATGAACAAAAAGCAGCACTTAAGTTATCCACAGAGTTGGGGAAAAGTGCCGATAACTTTTCCCCAAAAGGGGGTCCCTTCAATTACAGTGTGTGAGGTCAACCTCGATGGTAGTATAAGAAACTCTTATGCAGTTCGTGGCAAAACGGGCTTGAAGAAAATATGGTGATCGAGTATGATCGCCGTCACATCGACATGGTTATACCCAAACCACAATAAAGCATATCCCAACAGACGAAGCAGTACGCTGGGGTTGTTCAGTGTGCTAGGTCGTCGGTGCGCGGGAGGGATCGTTGAATACGAAACAAATTTGGCAAGCGGCTCTGGGAGACCTGCAGCTGCAATTGCCTCGGAGCGAATTCGACACATGGATCAAGGAAACAACGCTCGTCGATCTGGAAGACAATCAGGCGATCGTCGGCACGCCCAATATCTTTGCTCGGGAAAAGCTTGAAGGCCGCTATGTCGCGCCGATTCAGAATACCCTTAACACGATCTTGGGCTATCCCGTGCAGGTCCAGGTCGTGATCGGAAACTCCGGGGACAATGCCGGCGCCCAGGCGGAGGCCGAACTGCCAGCTTCCAAGCTTAATGTTGCTCCTGCTCGCCCGCCGATCTATACGCCCGCAGGACAGTCTACAGCGCGCACAGCCACGGCCCCGCAACAACTGGAGCTGCCGACTCCTCGGACCGCGATGCTGAATCCGCGGTATACCTTCGGCTCGTATATTGTCGGCTCGTCCAACCGCCTGGCGCACGCGGCCTGCCTAGCCGTAGCGGAACATCCCGCCAAGGCGTATAACCCCCTGTTCTTGTATGGCGGCGTGGGCTTGGGCAAAACGCATTTGCTGCATGCCATCGGCAATGCAGCGTTGGACGCCAACCCTGAAGTCAACGTGCTATATGTTTCGTCGGAAAAATTCACCAACGATCTGATCAATGCCATTCGGCGGCAAAACACGGAAGAGTTTCGGCTGCGCTACCGCAACATCGATATCTTGCTGATCGACGACATTCAATTCATCACCGGCAAGGAAGCGACGCAGGAAGAATTTTTCCATACGTTCAACACGTTGCACGGCGCCGGCAAGCAAATTATTATCAGCTCGGATAAGCCACCCAAGGCGATCGTGACGCTGGAAGAGCGGCTGCGTTCACGGTTTGAGTGGGGCTTGATTGTGGACGTACAGTCGCCCGACCTGGAAACCCGCACGGCCATCCTGCGGGGCAAGGGCGAGTCGCTCAACGTTCGCGTGCCCGACGAGGTGATCGATTTTCTGGCTCACCGCATCCAGTCCAACATCCGCGAGCTGGAAGGCAGCCTGAATCGCGTGGTCGCCTTTGCCAACCTTAATCGGCAGCCGATCACCACCGAGCTTGCCGCTGCGGCGTTGAGCGAGCTGCTGGAAAACAGTCGTCGGCCGCGCGTAACCAACGACTCCATTTTGGATCATGTGTCGAAGTATTATGGTATCGACGGCAAAGTGTTGAAGGGTCGGCAACGCTCCCGCAACATTGTTTTGCCCCGCCAGGTGGCGATGTATTTAATGCGTGAAGAGACCGAGTCGAGCCTGGTCGAGATTGGCTCAGCGCTGGGCGGCCGCGACCATACAACCGTTCTGCATGGCTGTGAAAAAATCGCCGAAGAGCTGAACAGCGATTCGCGCTTGCGCTCCGATGTGCTTGAAATTCGGAACCGGATGTACAACGGCAATGCGCCGGCAATGTAAGCAGTGGTTGTCCCTCCAACTCGTTCCGGAGCCGAGCAGCGGCGCTTGGTTCCACGCCTTTCACCACACAGCTGCTGTTTTCCAGATAACCGTAACCGGTCACAAATTACAACTTACGCCAGTTAATCGTAACAGTGCTACCTATCCCTAGATTATGACAGGAGCGCGCTGCGCTTATAGGCGTTACGGTGGCAAGCGGTTGGTTTGATTATTGAACCACGGGTGCAATTTTTCCTCTCCGCGGGTCGACCACGTTCGTCGGCCCGCGGCTTCTTTTTTTTATCAAACCGTACAATACCCATATGCTTTCGCTTGAAACGTTTCATCAGTTGCAATCCGCAGAGGGTATGGCAGCACTATCCGCCGCGCAGGCGCTTGCTCCCGCCGAGGCAACGCTGCTGCCATCACTGGCTCAGCTCCGCAAAACCTTTGCGCCCGAGCTCGCTGCCGCCGCGCTCGAAACCGTGATGCTCCGCCAGCGCGCACGCTCCAAATTCAGCCGGGCTGATGCGATGTTTTTCACACGCGAAGCGCTTGAACAAGCTTCGGGCGAGCTTGTGGCTCGGCACCGTGCTGCTCGTTACCACGGCATGGCCCAACCAGTGTACGACGTGTGCTGCTCGATTGGCGGCGATGCGCTGGGCTTAGCGCTGGCAGGTTTGGCAGTTGCCGGTAGTGACCTTGATCCCCTGCGTGTAGCGATGGCCGAAGCAAATGCGGCGGCGTACGGCGTTGAGGCGAATGTCACCTTTCGCCTTGCGGATGCGCGTACCTTTCAAGCTCCCGCGGGCGCTGTGCTTTTTTTCGACCCGGCCCGGCGTCGAACCAGCCGAACCGACACTCGACGGCGCGTCTTCCATCCCGATGACTACGAACCACCCCTATCCTTGGTGGAGCGTTGGCTGGGCCATACCGCCGGCTTTGGCGTAAAGGTCGCGCCGGGGATCGACTACGACGCGCTGCCCTACGCCTGCGAGGTTGAGATCGTGTCGGTGGCTGGCGAGGTCAAGGAAGCCTGCCTCTGGTTTGACAGCCTGCGGCGGCACGTCCGTACGGCCACGGTAATCGACGCACAAGGCCATGTCCATGCCTTGCATTCGGTTGATGTTTCCCCGGTCGCGGCTATGCCGCCACGACGCTACCTGTACGAGCCCGACGGCGCAGTTATTCGAGCGCATCTGGTGGAGCAGCTGGCGCAGCTCCTTGGCGCGGTAAAAATCGACGACACGATTGCATTCCTGAGCAGCGACATCCACTCGCCCACACCATTTGCGCGGGCCTTTGAGGTGCATGAAGTGCTGCCCTTCAACCTTAAGCGGCTGCGGTCACGGCTGCGCGAGCTGGACATCGGACGGGTAGTCATCAAGAAGCGGGGCTCGCCCATCGACCCACAGGTGCTGGAGCGGCAGCTAAAGCTGTCACCCGCACTGCCCCATGCGATGACGTTGGTGCTGACGCATGTGCTGGAAAACCCGAGTGTGATCCTTTGCACGCCGGTAGCGGGCTGATGCCTTAACAAGGCCGGGCGTGGCAGCTGCACCACGCCCGGGATCCTGATCTGTTGTGACGGCTCGTTGATGCGCTACGCGCTATTCGTCGTCGTCGCGCCGCCGGTTCTGTCCTGGCCTTGGTCCTCGACCACCAGGGCCGCCACTCGGCCCACGGGTGCCTCCATTGCGAGCACCTGGGCCGCCCGGACGGGTGCTGCCCATGCCGCCGTTCGACCGCCGGGGCGCGCCGGGTCGCCCCGCTCCTCCGCCACGACCGAAGCTGCCACTTCCAGGGCCACC
>JADDQF010000129.1 GCA_016781505.1 bacterium | reverse complement strand
CCGTGACTGAATTCTTTGCTGTACTCGTCATATTTCCTCCTGCTGGATCAGCGCAGCGCTGCCGCTCAGGCTAAGGGTCAGCGACAGTGGTCATGCTGTGGCGGGTGTTACCCCAGGGAAAGGCGAAGGCAATGCTTCAAGCGGTAGCTCGATACGCCCACCGCGCCGGCTCGACTCGTACGTCGCGAAAATCAGTTCGGTCGCGCGCAGCGCCCGCCGCCCAGATAGCTCCGCTTCGCGCCCCGTCTTGAGCGCGTCGATCAGGTCCAGCACGCCCCGACTCACAACCTCGCCAAGGCTCCCACCCTCGTCGTGCGCAACGGGGACCTCGCGCCACTCGCCATCGCCATTACCTCGGACGCGGATGGCCGAGGTGCCGAGCTGAACTTCGATGACCCCATCGCTGCCGATCAGCCGGTTGCTCTGTGGCCGCTCGGTTCCCAGGCCGGTCAGCAACAAGCCCTGCACCCCATTCTCATAGGCGCAGAGGCTAATCCCCTGGCCTTCAAGCGGAACGCCGAAGATCGTCGAACCGCCGCGCCAGTCGACCTGGCCGATGACCCAACGTGGAGCCGCTTCGTCATTGTAGAAACCAAACATATCGAACCAGTGCGTGCCCCAGTCGAAGAGGTTATCACAGGTGCCTTCCAGCCGCCGCAGCTCCCCAATCGCGCCGGACCGGAGGAGGTCGCGGGCGGCGCGGAAAGGGGCCGCAAAGCGCCGCTGATGGTTGAAGGTCAACTGTGTGCCATGCGCCTCGCACGTCGTGACCATCCGAAGCGCCTCGGCGTACGACGGTGCCACCGGCTTCTCACAGTGAATCGCTTTGACACCGGCCTCTGCCGCCGCAATGACCATGGGCGCGTGGTGATGGGGCCAAGTGCAGATGCTGACGATGTCGAGCTGCTCCTGGGCCAGCATCTCATGGTAATCGCGATAGATGCGTTCGCCCCCGTGGGCGGCTTGAAACGCCCGTGCGTTTTCAAGGTTAATATCGGCCAGCGCGGTGATCGTCGTGTCTGGTGAGGTGGTGTAGCCCTGCGCATGAAAGTTAGCCATGCCAAAACCCGAGGCGCCCTCCGACTTCCATGGCCGGCCACATCCGATGATTCCAACTCGAAATTGAGTCACTGTTCCGCTCCTTAGGTCACAGCCCCAGACTACGCAGGTAGGCCCGACTCACGGCAACGCTTTCAAAGGCTGTCGGCTTTTGGGTCACATCCGTCTCGGTGATCACCCAGCCAGCAAAGTCCACTTCGCGCAGGATTGCGAAAATGGCCGGAAAGTCAACGCAGCCCTCGCCCAGCTCGACAAAAACGCCGTGCTGCTCAAAGGTGCCGTAATCCCATCCGGCGTCTCGTCCGCGATCACGGACGGCGGCGTCGATGTCCTTAAGATGGAGCGTCTTGATCCGGGGGGCGTAGTCACGGCAAAAAGACACAGGGTCGGCGCCGGCCCAGGCCAGATGTCCGGTGTCGGGACCAAGGAAAACCAGAGCGGGGTCGGTCAGCCCAAGCAGTCGATCCACCTCTTCCCGTGTCTCGATCACCGTGCCGACGTGATTATGAAAGCAACTGCGCACACCTTCGGTCAGCGTGATCTCACCGGCCAGATTGAGCGTTTCGGCGAAAATCTCAAACTGATCATCCGTCAAGCTGTCCTCGGGCCGCACATGGCCGGCCGTCTCGCGGCGTGTCTGTCCGCTGCGCGTCACATAGTCGAAGCCGCCGGGCGCTACATACAGCTCGGTGCAGCCAACCTCGCGCATAAAAGCCGCGTGGCGCCGGACGCGTTCCAGGATCTCGTCGCGCCGTTCCTTTTCCCAGAAGGCCGTGCCGACATAGCCTGGCGCCGGTCGCAGCCCGTAGCGGCCGAAGAGCTCAATGGTCTCCTCGGCGGAGCGTCCCGAGTCAGGGCCTGCGGGAGCGCCCACGTAACCGGCTTGTGCGATTTCGGCGAGCACCTGCTCTTCTGGAACAAGCCACTTAGCTCCGTTGGGCGTAAACCTGATCCACGTGATTTGACCGCAGCCGACCAGAATATTATTCAAGGTTGGTGACTCCCTTCGTTCCTCAGTTAATCGCCACACGGCAGGTAGCAGATGCTATGCTCCGCTCCCCTTTGCGCCTGATCCACTCCACTCGGCCAGAAAAGCGCGCACAACCTCAATGTAGCGGTCGAATTGCTCGCGCCGAACATTATGGCCAGCCTCGGCAATGTGCGCGATCCGAAGGTGTGGTACAAGCACTTGCAATGCCGCGGCCGCATCTTCTTTGAGTACCGCGCCCCGCGCTGGATCGGCGGTGATCAGCAATGCCGGGCAGGTAATGTGGCGGAGAACGTCCGGCCAGTCGACGGATCGCGGCGTACCTGGGTTAAAGACGTCGAGCACGTTCGAGCTAACGCGCAGCTTGGAATCGGCCCAGGGGCCAAGCTCAGCCTCCGACCAGCCCGGCGTGGCAGACCGCTGCTCGGCGATCAGCTGCTCACGCGTTTTCTGCTTCAAGCCGCTGAACCAGGCCTGCATGCCTATCAGCCGCTCGTCGTCGGCATTCGTCCGTCCGTGGATTACGGTACTGGCGCGCGTTCCCGCCGACTCATCCTCCCCGGTCCGCCACTCCGGCGGCGCTGCCCACCAACCCGGAGGATCTTCCAGCAGGATCGCGCCCGGCACATTCGGGTATAGGCCGGCCAACACCAGTGTTGTCGCCGCGCCCAGCGAGTGGCCAAGCAATGCGGGCTTGTTCAGCCCCAGCCCGACGATGAGGCCGTGCAGATCAGCGGCCTGAGTCGCGGCATCATAGCCGCTTTCCGGCGCGTCGGATTGTCCATGACCGCGCGCGTCGACCATGATCACGTCATACTCTCCCTGGAGTGTCGCGGCGACCGGCGTCCAGCATAGCCCGTCATCCGTCACACCATGCGCGAGGACAAGCGGCGGGCCCTCTCCCCCGGTGCGCGTGTAGTGGAGGCGTATGCCGTTCGCCTCGACAGTGCCTGATTGCCAATCAGCCATGTGTGCTCCTCCCTCTATTCCTTGGCATCAACAACGCAGTCTGCGACGAGCACCAAGGGGGTTGCTAATGTCGGGTAGTGGCATACTGCCTAGCGTAAGCTCGATTGTTTCCTTCCGCGTTACCGCGAGGCGAGCGGAGTCTCGTCGGTCTCCGCAAACATACGCACACCATACGGCGGCAGCACCATCTCACCCTGCACCTGCTCTTCGACGAGTAGGTCCGTGACGGCTTTTTGCAACATAATCGTCTGCTCTGCGTCGCTGTAGTTGAGCAGGAAAATTATGCGCTCCCCGGTGGCTGCCCGCTCACGAATGCAGAGTTCAACTGGGCGTGGCAGCTCCAGCCAGTCGCCCACAGGCGATGCGAGGCCCATGTGCCGAAGCAGGGCCTGCGCGCTGTCAACATTAAAGACCGCGCCATAATAGTAGGCGCTGCCATTGCCAACCGTGTTGCGCACCAACGCCGGTGCTCCCGCATAATAGCCCTCGGCATACTCGGCCAGCACGTCCACACCTGGAGCCGTCACCTGTAAGATATCGTTGAAGCCATCGGCGGTCATAATCGACTCATCCTCGTCGCGCCACCGCAAGCACGGTGCACGTTCGACCGGCTCGATCCGCGTAAAATCTTCGACGGTGACTCCACACAGCTCGGCCACCGGCCCTGGCAGCGGCCGCATATAGCACTGGCCGGTCACGTCCTTGTACCCGGTGCGGCAGCCGAAAATGATGGTCCCACCTTCTTGCACATACGCGGTGAGCAGAGCAGCGGTAGCTTCGGTCAGAATGGCGGGATGCGGGTACACCAAAACCTGATACTGAGTCGAGTCGTCAAGCGTGGTCACCGCTCGCAGGTACAAAGCGTCGACCGGAATGTGCTGGAATTGCAGAGCCGTGAACCAGGCTTGAACGCTCTGGCGTGTGTACGGCCCATGCCAGCTGTCGAGCTCGCCGTCCCACTCATTGTCGTAATCCGAGACGATGGCGACGTGAGCAGTCGTTCGGCAGCCAACCACACGCTGCGCAAGCGTTTCAAGCTCGCGCCCAACTTGTGCAGCCTCTGCCACGCGTCGGTTGGGGCGGTTATGGTAATCGTTGATGCCGTGCCAGTAGATCTCTGTGCCCATCGTGGCGGTGCGCCAGCGAAAATAGAGCACCATGTCGGCGCCATGGGCAATCGATTGGTAGGTCCAGAGGCGCATCTGTCCTGGCTTAGGCGCAGGCTGTGCCAGCCGATTTGTCCACCCACCCGGACCCGACTGCTGCTCCATGACGCAGAAATTGGGCGAGATACTGCGCACCACGCTCAAAAACCAACTCCAGCGGCGATCACGCAGCGGATCGGACGCAAGGTCGGGAACCAGGCTGCCTAAAATCGTGCTGAAGTTGGGGTAGGAATCGTAGGAGAAGAAATCTAGGGTTTCCTCGGTCAGCTGGTGATTATCCAGATGACCATAAAGCCCGTTGGTAGTAACCCACTGATTGGGCGCGAGCTCGCGCAGGATATCAGACTGCAAGCGGGCGAACGAGATGGCGCTGTCGGAGAAAAACCGCTTTTCGTCAAGCGCCTGGTGCGGGTTCGGCGAGTCGCTGGGAGTAGGTCCTGTGAGACGCACCTGTGCCCAGTCAGTGTACGTCTGGTTCCAAAAGACGGTGCCCCAGGCACGATTTAGCGCATCGAGGCTGCCATACTTTCGTTGGCCCCAAGCTTGAAAGGCCGCTTGGTCAGCAGCCGCATAAAAGACGTTGGTCTCACAGTTCAGCTCGTTGTCGATCTGCCAACCGATAACCGCTGGATGTTGCCCGTAGTGCTCAGCGAGCTTGCGGACGATGCGAGCCGACAATTCGCGGTAGATCGGCGCGTTGTAGGTGTAATGCCGCCGCATGCCATGCTGGTATTGCACCCCGGTTTGCGTAACGTTCAGCACTTCGGGGTAGGTATGCGTCAGCCACGCCGGGGGTGTCGCGGTCGGCGTGCCAAGGATGACCTGTAGCCCATGCTCGTGTGCCAGGGCGATTGCTCGATCAAAAAGGTCGAAGGAGAAGCCGCCTTCCTCGGGCTCAAAGATCGTCCAGGCGAACTCGGCGATGCGAATCACCCCAAAGCCAAGCTCGCGCATGCGCCGGAAGTCGTCTGCCCACAAGGTTTCGGGCCACTGCTCCGGATAGTAGCACACGCCCAGCTGAAAGCGATCCAGATGCAGCGACTTCGCCATGCTTTCAACTCCTGAGGTAAGGCAGCGTAGCTGGTGCTGATCCCGTATCGTGGCTCCCGGCAACCACTGTTGTTGCTCGTTCCTGCCCTACCCCTTGACGGCGCCGGCCATGATTCCTTCGATAAAGCGGCGTTGCATAATCAGGAAGATGATCAGGATCGGAAGCGTGGCCATAAAAGAGCCAGCCATGAGGATGCCATATTCCTGGGTGTATGGGCCAATCAAGCTGGGCAGGCCCAGGCTGAGCGGAAACATGCTGTCGTCGTTGATGACGAGCAGCGGCCAGATGAAGTCCTTCCAGGCGGCGCTGAAAAACAGGATCGCCATTGTCGCCGTCACCGGCTTGGCGATCGGCACGATGATCCGCCAAAAAATACCCCACTCACTTGCACCGTCGATGCGGGCGGCCTCCAACATTTCGGTTGGCACGCCCAGGAGATACTGGCGCCCCAGAAAAACCCCGATCGCCTGCGCGCCGAACGGCAGGATCAGCGCCCAATAGGAATTGATCCACCCGAAGCCGATCATCATCGAGTAGAGCGGGATCAGGATTACGTAGATCGGGAGCGTCAGCGTGGCGATCAACAACAAAAACAAGACGTTCTTGAAGCGAAAGTCGAATTTGGCAAACCCGTACGCCGCCATCAGCGAAAGCACAACCGCAAGTGCCGTACGGCCAAGCGCCATGAAGGTGCTGTTTCCGAACCAGCGCACAAAGTTGGTCTGCCCAAAGAGTTGCTGATAGTTGCCGATGTACATGTTTTTGGGAAAGAACCGGAACGGAATCGTGTATAGCTCGTTGCCGGGCTTAAACGAGGCGCTGATCATATACAGAAACGGCATGACCGTCAGAAACACGCCAAAGAGCAGCACCGCGTTGCCTATCACCTGCAGCACGCGCGCGGATATTGATCGACTGCCAACCATGGCTATCCTCCCTTTATTCCTCGCCCCACAGACGGAACAGCCCAAACTGGAATATTGACACGATAATCGCAATCATCGCTAGCGAATAGCCGATGGCCGCCGCATAGCCCATGTTGAACCGGCTGAAACCCGTTTGATACAGGTACATTGCCAGCGTCAGGGTTGCGTCCGAGGGACCACCGGCCGTCAGCAGGTACGGCAGGTCGAACGATTGATATGAAAAGATCACCGCCTGGACGACCACAAAGAGAATCGTCGGGCGCAGCAACGGGAGTGTCACATGCCAGAAGGTTTGCGGGCGGGTAGCACCGTCAATCGAGGCGGCTTCGTTGATCTCCTCCGGGATGGCCTGCAGCCCGGACAGGAAATACAGCGAGTTGATGCCCAGAAAGGTCCAGATGGCCACCATCACAATCGACGGCATCGCGAAGCGTGTATCGCGCAGCCAGCCAATCTTCGGCAGGCCAAGTCCCGCTAACGCCTGATTGAGCAGCCCGAAATCCTTGTTGAAAATCAGGGCGAACATCAGGGCAATGACCACAAACGAGGTGAGGTTTGGCAGGAAGAAGGCAATGCGGTAGAAACTTTGCATGTTCGGCGATGGCACCAGGAACGAGCGCACCGTCATCGCCAGGGCTAGTGCCAGCGGGCTGAGAATGAAAACGCTCGCGAGCGTATATACCGTAGTATTTACCAGCGCTTTGAGGTAGCGCGGATCATTGGCGAGCTGCACATAGTTGCTAGCGCCAACAAAGGTGCGCGAACCAATACCCACCGATTTGTAGAAGCTCAAGATAAACGACGAGATGACGGGGTACAAGAAGAATGTGCCGTAGATCAGAAAGAACGGCAGAATAAACAGGTACGGCGCAATGTCGTGTTCGTGCCGACTCCACCATGATCTTGTTCCTCCCCTGGTGCGAGGACGGATCGCTGGTGCCGTTTCGGGTGATTGTTGTACACTCATAACACCTCTCCAGCGGTTATGCGCTCACCAAACAGGATGGGTACGCGGAACGTTGCTCCGCGTACCCACGGTTTGCACTCGCGTGCTAGCCCTGCTGCTTGATTCGTTCGATCTCCGCCCCAAGTTCGGTCAGGGCGGTTTGGGCATCCGTTTGATTCTGCATCACCGGCGTGATCACAAGCCGACTCATCGCCTCGGTTGCCTCCGGCCAGACGGGCGATTGCTGGAACGGCGTGAGTTCCGGCGCAATGGAGGAATAGAGCTCGCCGATCTTCTGACCACCAAAGAACTCAGACGGTGCTTGGAGGGCCGGGTCTTCGTAGGCGGGCTTGTAGGCCGGGTAAGCCGTGCGAATCCTGAAGTCAGTCAGAACGGCCTCTGTGGTTAAGTTGCACATTCTGACCAGTTCCCAGGCCACATCGGCGTTCTTGGACTGTTCGGTGATACACATGCCGGTACCGCCGAAGTTCGCCGTTGGCTTGCTGTCGCCGAGTCCTCGCGGCAGCGCCTGCGCGAACCACTTGCCCGATTGTTCCTGGATTGCCGGTATCAGGCCGCCAAAATGCCAGGGTGGGCCAAAGGTTGCCACAAACTGTTCCGCTGCGAAGGCGGCCTTGTAGGTGGGCGGAGACCACTCATTTCCGGCCTCTGCTGGCGCAATCCCGGCGATCTGGTGCTTGTACACTAGATCGTGGCAGAACTGCATGGCGGCCACGCTTCTCTCGTTGGCGCCCTGATAATTGCCCTGCTCGTCGAACATTGTCGTGCCGGCGTGCTGCGCCATCATGTACCAGTCGCCGAACGAGATGTCATGGATCGCGAACATCTTGCGCTGCTCGTTGGAAATTTGCTTGCCGGCGGCAATCACATCGTCCCATGTTTCAAAGGGCGTGGTGATGCCAGCTTGGTCCAGCAGGTCCTTGCGGTAGGCAAGAACGCACGTGTTGAGCTCGTTGCCGAGGCCGTAGATTTGGTCTTGCCAGGACCAGGGAGCGGTAGCGGCAGCGGTGTACAAGTTGTTGATCTCGTCGCCGATGCGGTCGTTGAGTGGGATGAAGCCTACGCGCTCGCCTTTGATAAAGCGGGAGAAGCGCGAAATTTCGACGTCGGCAAGATCGGGCGCGCCTTGACCCGAGGCAAGTGCGGCCAGCAACTTGTCATGCATTTCGTTGTACGGAAAGACGCGGAAGTTAACCGTGACGCCGGGATGCGCGGAAGTCCACGTGTTGGATTGAACTAATTCCCTGACGTATTTGAGGCGGTCCTCAGAGAACGCCCAGAACTCTAGCTGTGTACCACCGCCCGCGCCCGCAGCTGCTGCCGGAGCACTTGCTGCGGTGCCGCCCGTTGCTGCGCCGCCGGCCGCTGCGCTGGCACTTGCCCCACCAGTGGCAGCACCACCGGCGGCTGCGCTTGCTCCAGCCCCAGCCCCAGCCCCACTACCTGTGTCTGCACCCGTTACGCCACAACCGGCCAACACTGCTGCTGCCGCCGTCAGTCCTGCCCCTCGCAAAAAGCTCCGTCGTGATACGGAGCGTTCTGGCTGCGGTACTTCCTCGTTTGCATTGCTGTCATGGGTCGTCATGACTTCCTCCTTCATTGGATTCTGTTACCGACACCGCCGTAGTAGCCTAGATCAGCAGGGCCATTTTGTCCAATAACGTATCAAGCGACCGTATGGACCCGCAAACTAGCCTTGCCCGTAACTGCTGTCGCACCATCGCTGCACTTCGCGCTGATAACCACGCTCAAACCTAACAGCGTGGTCGGGCTCGTTTGTTGATGTGGACAAGTGCAGTTGATTTATATGCGTATCTTAACCGATTTTCTACTTTTGGCAATACTGGTTTTTGACAGTCTTGGCTATCATGCTGCGTATGAAACTAACGGTCGTAGCTGCTGGTGCAATTTCATCAAACGCTGTCGGAGCGCAGCGTGTATATGCGCTACTTTAGCCCACTGACGCTCAGCGCCCGCATTGCCCATGAACGGCTGATCCGGATGTGCTTTATTGACTATGACCGGGAGATGGCGCTGGTGGTTGATCGGGAAGATCCGGCAACAGGGGCACTTGCGATTGTGGCGGTTGGCCGGCTGATCAAGCTGTATGCCAAGCCCGAAGCTGAGTATGCCGGCCTGATCGGTGATCAGTTCCAGGGACATGGCCCTGGTACGGAGGTGCTGCGCCGGCTTGTGCGGGCGGCGCGGGATGAAGGGCTGCGCCGCATTGTGCCTGAAACGCTGCCCGAGAACCGCGGCATGCAGCGGGTATTTGAAAAGCTTGGTTTTCGGCTGCGCCGTCGCTTCAGCGAAGGCATTGTGCTGGCGGATATTGAGCTGTGAGGAGTTTGGAGCAACAGAGCAGGGCAGCTGACACAACGGTCCGGCTGCCCCCTGCTGAACATTACACGAGCCGCATAGGCGGGGTGACGGTTGTGCGCGCGGGCTGGGTGACAGCTGCAACGGTGGTAGGCAGGGCCAGTTGCCCTGCCACCACGGCGCGGAAGATATCGCTTTCGGTCAGAATGGCCACGAGCAGCCCCTGCTTCAACACAGGTAATCCGCTCACTTTGTGCTGGAGCATCAGCCGAGCTGCTTCGATCACCGGCGCTTGGGCAGCGATGGTCAGCACCTCCGTGCGCAGCACTTCCGCCGCCGTGACCTTGTCGAGCAGCTAGCTCAGCTCGAAGCTACTGAGCGTGGTCGCACCCGATCGAAAGGCGCTGCGTACATCGCCCAGGCTGATGCTGCCTACGACCTCCGTCCCCTTGACTACCGGCAAACGTCGAATACGGTGCTCGCGGACCGGTCACGGTTCGTTGGACAGCGCACTGGATAGCATGCATATTGGTGTTTTCGATTATATGTTGAAGACCACAAGTCCCCGGGATGTGCTGGAACGCATCACCGCGGCTTTGGCTAAGCAGGCAGATGCGCGCCGCCAACAACAGCTGATGAGCACGCTGCAGTCTGTGGTTGGCGAGCTCGGTGGTCGTGCCAAAGCGCCGGAACCGACGCCGACCGAGCATTGGCAAGTCGTCGGCGATCTGCAAATATCAAGCTGGAATCAAACCGTACGGCGCGGCGAGCAAATGCTGAACCTCACGCCGACTGAGTTTCGCATTTTGGCGTGTTTGGCGCAGCAGGCAGGCCAGGTCATGACATATCAGCAGATTGTGCAGTGCACGCAGGGCTACGAGGCCGAAGCACCGGAAGCGGCCGAGCTCGTCAAGCCGCATATGTACCACCTGCGCCAAAAGCTAGAGTCCGATCCGGCCAATCCGCGCTATATTCTGACTGTACGCGGCACCGGCTATATGCTCGCGGCTGCACCCTCGTCAACCATTTAAGCGGCTACCCCATGATGTGCTACGCAGCATTCCTGGGATACAAAAATAACGACCTGCGCTGATTGATATCAGCACAGGTCGCTTCGTTCAAAGGAGGGCATCCCCGCGAGGCTACTTGGTAACCTTTGCGGTGATGCCCGAACTCATATCACTCATGGGCATCACCTCCTTCATCCCTGGTCGGTACGAGTGTCGCTTGGATGGGGCGAACACGAGAGGTATTGTATCATGCGGCAACAGCTTGTCAAGGGGCTGGCGGCGAACTTTCAGCCGCTGGTGATGCACCCTTGGCGAGGCTGGGAATGATGAGCTGCTGGCCTACTTCGATCCGATTAGGGTCGGCGATGCCATTGATAGCGATGATCTCATCCACCGTGGTTTCAAACGCGTCGGCGATTTTGCTCAACGTGTCACCCGGCCGCACAACGTACAAGCCAGCCGGTGTCGGGGTTGGAATGCTGCGCAGCGCATAGGCCGTCTGCGTCGCGCGTACATCCTGGGTTGGCGCGGGCGTTAAGCGAATCACCGGCGTGACGGTTGGCCGACCTTCCAATACGTCGCCGCCACAGGCCGCGATCTGCAGGAGCGCGGTGGTCAGAACAGTTGTCACGCTCAGCCGATATTGCGTTCGTGTTAGCTGCATTGGTGCTCGTCTGCCCGCGCTCCAGAGCTGCGCGGTGGCTCGCTCGCGGATGATTGGCGCTGCTGCCATTCGAGCCACCGCGTATGGATGTCGGCCAGCGACCGCCGCGAGGGCAGCACCCGGCCATCGGTCAGCAGCACCACGGCTTCAACGGCGTGGGGCACGTGGCCAAAGCTTTGTGCAATCCTGCGATCCCAGACGGGCTGGTAAACAAGCACAGCGCTGATTAACTCAAACGGCGCCAGCAGATTGTCGAAGCCGAGCCACAGCTCAGTCGGCACGGATGCTTGATCTGCCACAATGATATGTCGCCCCACTGCTGGCTAATCTTCGGCCGTGTCGCTGGGCTGCGTTGTGGCTTCCGGATGGTCGAGATTAATTTCGGCCAGCGCTTCCGGAACAACATCGTCCAGACTTTCATCGCCGAAGGCAATGCCCATCCCGCGCGCCGTGCGTACCATTTCATCGTCCACCGGAACGTTCTTGACCTTGCCGGCACACTCCAGCATCGAGATGGTCGTGATCAGGCCACCCCGCAGCACCACCACTTCACCATAGCGGCCTTCGGCCAGCTCACGCACGGCGGCCGCCCCAAAGCGGGTTGCCAGGATGCGGTCGTAAGGTGTCGGCTGTCCGCCCCGCTGCAGATGGCCCAGCACAACCACGCGCGTATCCTTGCCGGTACGTTGCGCCACACCATTGGCCACATACGAGCCGATGCCGCCCAACGTGCCGGTGCTTGACTGGTAGAATTGCTCGCCGCCTTTTTCGCGGGCGCCCTCGGAGCACACAATAATCGAAAAGTTCGAGCCCTGGAAGTCCCGCGTCATCACCTTTGACGCAACCGCCTCCAATGAAAAGGGGATTTCAGGGATCAGAATAATATCGGCGCCACCGCCAATTCCGGAGTGCAGCGCGATCCAGCCGGCATCCCGGCCCATCACCTCCAGCACCATCACCCGATCATGGCTGGCTGCGGTGGTATGCAGTCGGTCAAGCGCCTCCGTTGCGACGGTTAAGGCGGTATCGAAACCGAAGGTTCGGTCGCTGCCATACAAATCGTTATCAATGGTCTTGGGCACGCCTACCGCGCGCACGCCATATTTGGCCAGCTCGCTCGCGATGCCTTGGCTACCCTCGCCACCAATGACCACCAACGCATCAAGGCCCAGCCGCCGCATGTTTTGCGCCAGTTCTTTATAAGGCGCGGGATCGCGTTGGGGCTTGCCATCGACCTCGATTGTTCGAAAGTGCCCTTTGTTGGTTGTGCCCAGGATGGTGCCACCACGCGACAGAATGCCGCGCACCTCGGTGCCATCCATGCTGCGGATTTTGGGCGGCGTCAACAAGCCTTCGAAGCCATCTTCGATGCCGACAACTTTCCAGCCGTATTCAAACTCAGCCGTCTTGACGACAGCCCTGATCACTGCGTTTAGCCCTGGAGCATCACCGCCACTCGTTAACATGCCGATGCGGCGAATGGGAGGTGCCATACCTGATTCTCCCGTCTACTAGCGTCCTAACTGCCCTACGACGCTTTGCGCAGCCTGTATCAAAATGTACGCCACAAACTCGAGGATCCGCCCTGCGAACCCCCGTTGGTTGCTGGCTAGTCTAGCACATGCCGTCAAAACGCTCCAATCGCTGCTTAAGCTCGCCCAAAAAGGCATCGGCTTGGAGTTGATCGATGATGCGCGCATCATAGGTAAGCGTGAGGATGCTAAACGGCCGCAGCAAGATGATTTCCGCGCCAGCTTGCTCCACCACGACGGGCCGACGTTGAGCGGCGCTGACCGCGAGCGCGGCGGCCGAGGTTGCCGTCGGAACCAGCTCGCTCCACCGGTCAGCGGCTAGGGCAGCTACCGTAAAGGTCGGCGCATTAACCGCCGTCGGTTGCGACTGAGTCTGGCTCAATGCTCGCGCAATGCCTTGCACATTAAGCTCAGCAGCGTCGGGGATCATGATCGGGGCAGTGCCGGCGTTTCGCATGTCCAGCACTGCCAGCTGAACCCTGCTCCACACAACAATCCCCTCGTCCGTCCAAGCACTGTTCATGAAACGATGGCGCCCCAGCACGTCGACAACGCGGTGTGCGACACAGGCAAGCGTATCGATCTGAATGCCGCGCCGAACTGCCCTCGGCGCGTGCTGCGCGATATACTGGTGCAGCGCGCTCAGGTCGATCTCCATGGCTGTGATCGCCAGCGGCACATCCCCCTGTAAGGAAATACATGTTGAACGGACGCCAAGCGGCGCGGCGGGTGTTGGCAAGGACTGCTGCAGGCGCGTCCTGGTGAGCAGGTTCGCCTGCTCCTCGCCTGGCTGCTGGAGGAGGCCGGATGGTGGCGCGGCGCTGCGGTCATGCGTGGCAGGCGGACCAAGCAGTTCGGGTTGATTGCCGGCCAAGCAGCTAAGCACATCGTTGCGGGTGATCCGCCCGCCGTGACCGCTGCCCGCTACCGCCGCAAGATCAAGCTTGTGCTCGGCTGCCATACGGCGGGCCAGGGGGGTTGCGCGGTAAACGGCGGTGGGCTGCTGCACCCGTGGCTCCAGGGCTATTGAGTCCGCCGCTGACTGCTCCGTTAATTGCAGCAGGAGCGCTCCCTCGGACACCGTTGTGCCTGGCTCCGCCATTATCGCGCTGATAGTGCCGGCTCTGGCAGCCGGAATTTCCCACTCAAAGCGCTCGGTTACCACCACGACCAACGGTTGGCCTGGCGTAACCTGCGCGCCAACCGGCTGGAAATAGCGCTCGACCACAGCCGCAGTGGCGGGCTCGTCGAGCGGTGGAAGCCTAAAATCAATCGGCATACAGGAGTTATCAGCTATCAGCTATCAGCCGTCAGCACTCAGCTCCGGGTGCATCCATTGCTGAGCGCTGAATGCTGTGTGCTTGTTTCTAGCTGCGGGTCTTCTGCTCAACAATCTCGGTCAGTGCAGGCAGCAGCTCGTTTACATCGCCTACCAGGCCATAGGTGGCAACCTTAAAGATCGGCGCGTCGGGATCTTTGTTGATCGCCACGATCGTGCCCGAGTTGCGCATGCCTGCCAGGTGTTGGATCGCGCCCGAGATGCCGCACGCAACGTACAGTTTGGGCGAGACGGTCTTGCCGGTTTGCCCGACCTGCCGCTCGTACGGAACCCACCCCGCGTCCACAATCGCGCGGGATGCGCCATATGCTCCGTTGAAGGCCTGCGCGAGTGTAGGCACCAGCTTTTCGTAATTTTCAGGCGATCCGAGGCCACGTCCGCCCGACACAATAATCTGCGAGTCGGCGAGATTGACGGCGTTGGACTTATCTTCGACCTTGAGTACCTTCATCCGCTGGGGCAGCTGTGGCATTTGACCGCGTACAATCTCGCCTGTGCCGCCCACGGCCTGCGCTTCGGTCGCTACCTGCCGCCGCAGTGAAACGATCACCATGTCGCTGTTAAAGCCGAGGGTGTTAATCACGTTCGCGCCATGCGAAGGCCGCATCGCAATGATCTGCCCATCGCGGACCGCTACGCCGGTACAGTCGGCGCCCAGTCCTGCATCAACATCCGCCGCTAAAGCCGCAGTAAAGTCACGCATCTGGAACGACGCACCGGTCAGCAGTACCTTGGGCTGGTATTGCTTGACGAGCGCGGCAGCGGCACCAACATACGCATCGGTTGTGTAATGTTCCAGCGCCGGATCTTCGACGATGTATGCTTTGGGCACACCGTAGCCAAAAACGTGGTTCGCAATTTCCGCAGCTCGCGGGCTGAGCACAAGCGCTGCCACATGCCTCCCAAGCCCCTCCGCCAGCTCGCGTGCTTTGGAGATTAACTCTTTTGTGGCGGCAGTCAGCTCGCCGTTATGTTCTTCGACAAAAAGCCAGATCTCGTTTGCCATAGCTTCCTCAACCACCCGCTACCAGCAATCGCTTCCGTTTCCGCCGAAAACGACATTGCCGATAGCTGAGCGCTAAATGACTTGGGTATCAACCAATGCGTCAACCAACTTGCGGGCTTTTTCTTGAGCGGAAGCTCCGTCGATGATGGAGCCTTTGGGCCGCGGCGGTGGTGGTACGCGATCAAGATAGGTTACTTTGGGCGCTAGCTCGGTCGGGTTGAGCCCCAAATCGGCCGCAGTCCAGCGGGGAATATCAGCCTTTTGCGCCTTTTTGATCTTGAGCAGCGACGGGTAGCGCGGCTGATTAAGATCTTTCACCGTGGTAAGCACAGCCGGCAAACTGGCCTCGACCGTCTCGGTTGTGGTCTCCATGGCCCGATCCACAACCACCCGCCGGGCGTTGGCGTCAAGCTCGTGCACCTTGAAGACGTAGCTCAGGACGGGAAGGCCGAGGTAACGGGCCAGGGCTGGCCCAAACACCGCAGTCTCGTCGTCGGTCGATTGCTTGCCGCAAAAGATCGCGTCAAAGTCGCCCAGCTTTTTGACCACGGCCGCGCCGACCTTTGCCGCGTCCAATGAGCCAATGGTGGCCAGCGCAGGGTCGTTGACCAGAATCGCCTGGTTCGCGCCCATCGCCAAAGCTTTGCGCAGCGCGTCGATCTGCTCCTCGCCGCCAATCGTAACAACCGTTACCTGGCCCCCGTTCTTTTCAACCTGCAGCAGCGCCTCTTCGAGCGCGTACTCGTCAAACAAGCTGATGATCGGCTCGATGCCCGACGCATCGATCTGTTTGTCGGGCGTTATTTTGACGCTATTCTGCTGGGGTACCTGCTTGATAAACACCACTGCGTGCATATGTTGTTATCCCATCCTTGCTTGCTAAGGTTCGGCCGCCCAAAACAATGGGCCGGGATGCTTGTGTTTGGCGCTTCGGCGCGATCAGGTTTACTCACTCCACTCGTCGGGATCGTACGCGGGCAGCTCCCGGCGCAGCGGCTTGTTTTCACGGAAGCCGAAGGCAAAATCAGCCTGCAGCAGCTCTTGCAGCTCGCGCGTCCCCTCGTAGATCACGGCGCCGCGCGAGTTGCGGAGCATGCGCTCCACCGGATACTCATCCGAAAAGCCGTACGCGCCATGGATCTGAATCGCGTCGTCGGCCGCCTCGAAGGAGCTGACCGTGGCGTGCCATTTGGCAAGCGTTGTTTCGCGGGTGTTGCGGCGTCCCTGGTTTTTGAGCCAGCCCGCGCGATACACCAACAGCCGCGAGGTGTCGAGCTTACGCACCATATGCGACACCATGCGCTTCACCAGCTGATGCTTGGCAATCGGCTCGCCAAACGTTTCGCGCTCCATTGCATAGCGTACGCTGGCTTCCAGCGCCGCCTGGATCAGGCCGGTCGCACCCGCGGCCACGGTGTAGCGGCCGTTGTCAAGGGCGCTCATGGCGATCTTGAAGCCCTCGCCTTCTTCGCCAAGCCGATTTGCCGCCGGCACGCGTACATTGTTGAAAACGACGCTACCGGTGTTGCCCGCGCGCACGCCCAGCTTGCCGTGGATCGTGTGCGACTCCACCCCACCAAAGGCGCGCTCGACAATAAAGGCCGTCATGCCGCGGCGCTGCTTGCTCTTGTCAGTGTAGGCAACGACCAAAAAGTGGTCCGCAACATCGGCCAACGAGATCCAGGTCTTTTCGCCGTTGAGAACGTAGTCGTCGCCTTGACGCTGCGCTGTAGCCTGCATCCCGGCTACATCCGTACCGGCGTTGGGCTCGGTCAAGCAGTAGCCGGCCAGCTTGGTTCCTTGAGCCTGCGGCACCAGATACTTCTGCTTCTGCTCCTCGGTGCCCCACTGTAGCAAGGCCAGCGAATTAAGGCCGGTGTGAACGCTGAGCACCACGCGCAGAAAGGTGTCGACGCGCTCCAGCTCTTCGCAGACCACCGCCAGTGACAGATAATCCATACCGGCGCCGCCGTACTTTTCGGGAATGCAGATGCCCAGAAAGCCCAGCTCGCCCATGCGCTTCAAGATCGGCCGGACATGGGCCATGTCCGCGTCGTCTTGCGCGCCCTCACGATCCCAGTCGCGAATAAAGGGCTGAACCTCGCGCTCCGCAAACTGCCGCACAGTTTGCCGCAGCAGCTCATGCTCCTCGTTCAAGAACATATCGTAGTTAGCAGTAAAATCCATGTGTACGCTCCTCGATGATCATGACCTTGTGTCTATGTAACAAGAATGCGCCGGCAGCCACGTATGTGCTCGAAACTCTCCACTGCCCTACGGTGTTGCTTAGACATCAGTCCGAACTGCTCCCAACGTTTGATTGTGTAGCAAGACAGCACTGTTTGGCGGGGTCAACGTTTCGTTATGTTCAAAGTGTACAACGACGATCCTGATTTGAGCAGCTACCAGCGCAGTCTCGTCGATATCCAGCGAGCAATGCGCAGCATATCGCACTCCGCTTACCGTCCTGCCGCTCATTGGTAAACACAGGGAATGGCTGGTCCGAGACCAATCCTGCCGCGACTAACAGGGCAGCGATACGCATACACTTCGACCCCAGCTGCAACCGCGTCCCGCAGTGCATCCGCAAATGCCGGATCGATGGTCCGGTCTGGCAGCACACCCGTCGCAGCGGCGTGCTGCGCGACAAACAGGAGGGCAGTGCGGGTGCCGCGACCTGCCAGCTCGGCCAGCTCGGCCAGATGCCGCCGGCCACGCATTGTGGGCGCGTCGGGAAAGCGGGCAATGCCATTGGCTGCCGTGCCCACGCTTTTGACTTCAAGGTAACAACACTGTGCTTCATGCGCTAGCCGGAAGTCGAAGCGGCTGTTCCCGACCTGAGCCTCACGCTTGATCACGGTGTAGTCCTCAAACTGGGCGAGCGCGCGAGCATGTAATGCCTGCGCGATCAAGCGATTCGGGAGGTGGGTGTCGAGCGAGGCCCAGGCAGCGTTGGTCCAGGCCGCCGCCGCTTGAAAGGCGGTTTTGCGCCCTGCAGCGGGCTTGGCGCCCAGCAGCAGTGGTGTGCCGGGAACAAGCCACCGCAGCCGTCCCCGATCCGCACAATGCGCCTGAACCTGCTGTCCTGATGCCAGCTCTGCCACGATCACAAACTGGTTCGGCCGGGCCACAAACGTTGCATCCACAAGCTGCGAACCGCCCACCAACGGTACCCGAACCTCAGGTGTCTTGTCGTAGCATGGAAGGACCGTATGCTCAAGCGCCACCAGATCGTTTTCGCCGACCAGTGCCTCCATTTTCATCCGTTCGGCGGCGTATGCTTCGTCGGCCAGCGCCAAAGTTTGCTTCATGCTGCCAACGTTATCCCTCGACCTCGGCTCTCTGGGCTAGGGGCTGCTTCACCGTCCACGCCATTCGGGCTTGCGTTTTTCCACAAAGGCGCGCGTGCCTTCTTTGGCATCTTCGGTGGCCGTAAGCTCCGCAAACAGCCCGGCCTCATACATGTTGGCATCGTCCAGGGCCATATTGAGACCGCGATTCACGGCCTGCTTGATCGCGGCGATGCTGATCGGGGGTAAGCTCGCCAGCGTTGCCGCAAGCTGCCGGACTGCGTTAGACAGCTCAGCCTGCGGCACCACCCGCTCGACCAGGCCGATCCGCAGCGCCTCCGCGGCATCGATCCGCTCACCGGTCATCATCAAGAGCTTGGCCATACCAGGCCCAACCAGTCGCGGCAGTCGCTGTGTGCCACCCCAGCCCGGTATGATGCCGAGCGAAACCTCGGGCAATCCCAGCTGTGCGGTATCGCTCGCAATTCGGATATCACACGCCAGCGCCAGCTCAAGGCCACCGCCCAGCGCAAATCCATTGATCGCCGCGATCACCGGCTGAGCAAGATCGGCCAGCTTGCGTCCCAGCGCGTGCGAACGTGTTGCTACGAGCCGCCCTTGGGTTGCGCTTTGCAGCTGAGCAAGCTCGGTTATATCCGCGCCGGCCGCGAACGCGCGGTCACCCGCGCCGGTAAGAATGATTGCTCGTACGTCGGAAGCGTTCTCCAGCTCCTCAAACGCAGTGCTCAGCTCGCCGATGACTGCTTGACTCAGGGCATTGAGCTGCTTGGGACGATTAAGGGTGATGGTTGCAATTGCGCCAGCGCGCTCAACCAAAATAGCTTCGTAGCTCATCCCGTCTCCTGTTGCACGACCAGCCAACCCCGCGTATAGGAGAAACGGAGATACCTCCGGCCTCCAATGGCTGGCTTACGTGGTGAAACACGGTGTTCACGCACGCCGTTGAGTGTGCCTTCCGCTGCAATGAGCACCGGGCACCCCAACCTTGCTGATCTCCATCGACCATCTCCAGGTGGGCTTTGTTGTGCGCTCGGCATTATAGCATCGGCCACCAGTTCACTGCAACTGGCGGCCGATGTACGCAATGTTTGGAACTTACTGGACGAGGGCCTAGCTGCTGGTGCCTTCAAACGCGGTGACTTCCATGGACAACACAAAGTTGGCATGAACATCGCCGGGAATGGACTTGGACGCACGGGCGGTGATCGCCTTGATCGCCTTGAGATCCACCTTTGGCGTGCGATCCGCGCGCAGCAAACCGTTGGTCTCCTGCTCGGTATCTGTGAGCTGCGTGTAGCAAAAGCCGGCGATAGGGGTGCAATCGAGGATCGCGTTGATAATTTCGCCGTACTTCGCCGTGAAGCCTGCTTCATCGCTCACGGTGCCATAGCCATACCAACGCTCGCCCTCGGCCGGCGCGAAGCTGATGCCGCCGCATTCGGTCAGCATCACCGGCTCGTCCTGGCGGGTGTAATCCGGCAGCACAATCGTGCGGTAGTGTGGTTGAATTTCGCGGAAGGTGCGCTGCAATGCTTCGGTGGAACCGTAGCGCTCCGACAACGTTGCGCCGTCAAGCGAGTAGTCATGAATGCCCCAAATGTCGCTGGCAAGATGCTCCCAGCCGTCGTTGCCGATCACGATGCGGGTTGGATCGAGGGCCTTGGTGAGGTGATACAAGCCACGTACATAATTCTGCTGGGCCGGGCTATGTTCCAGGCTGGGCACGCCCCAGCTCTCGTTGAGCGGCACCCAGGTAATGATGCATGGATGGCTGTAGTCGCGATGCACTACCTCGATCCATTCGCGGGTCAGGCGTTCGACCGCGCCGGGGGAGAAGACATACGCATTGGCCATTTCGCCCCACACCACCAGTCCAAGCCGATCGCACCAGTAAAGGAAGCGCGGATCCTCAACCTTTTGATGAATGCGCACGCCGTTAAAGCCCAGGGCCTTGGTCATTTCGACTTCGTGCCGCAATGCCTCCCCACTGGGCGGCGCCAGGAGCGACTCCGGCCAGTAGCCTTGCTCCAGAACGAGCCGCAGGTAGAATGGGCGATTGTTGAGCAAGAACCGCCCATTGGCGATGCCGACGCTGCGCAGGCCGGCGTAACTTTGGACCGTATCCACCGTCTGGTCGCCGTCGAGGAGTGTAATTTCGGCATCGATCAGATTGGGATGGGCCGGCGACCACAGGAGCTTGTCGCGGCTCATGGTTGTTCCTGTGCTGTCCAGCGCAATTTCGCGCCGTAACTCGCCCCGTTCCATGAGGTACGTATCCTGCGCCAGCGTAACGTCCTTTAGCGACAGCCGGACGCGGAGCTGCATCGTCCGCGTCGGTTCTTCGTTGAGTTTGGCCTGTAAGCCAAGCAGGCCGCGGTCAAGA
The DNA here is from genome assembly GCA_016781505.1 of bacterium. Taxonomy (GTDB): domain Bacteria; phylum Chloroflexota; class Chloroflexia; order Chloroflexales; family Kallotenuaceae; genus LB3-1. The sequence continues at coordinate 6,388 of JADDQF010000129.1, read as the reverse complement.
TCGGGTGTCCAGCGCAGATCCGTGATGTAGAACTCGCCCACCGGCTCGAGCCAGACCGGCTGCCAGATGCCGGTGGTGCGGTGATACCAGATGCGGTGCGGCTCGGGCTGCCAGTCCTGCTTGCCACGCGGCTGCGTCAGGTCGGTCGGATGGTCTTCCGCCCGGACCACAATCACCTGCTCGGCCTGATCCGGGCGTAGCGCGGATGTAATGTCAGCGCTGAACGGCGTATGGCCACCTTCATGGCTGACAACATGTTGCCCGTTGACCCAGACCTGTGCCTGATAATCAACTGCGCCGAAGTGCAACAGGAGCCGTGCCGGCTGCTCGGCGGTGTCACGGGTAAATGTGCGGCGATACCATACGACCGAGTGGGGAGTTGGGTCGTGGATGCCGCTCGCCTGTGACTCGGGTGGAAACGGGACGGTGATCGTGCGATCATACACATCCGCTCGTTCATGCCAGCGTTGAGTTATGCCGAGCCGCTGGTCGTCGAAAGCGAATTGCCATTCGCCGCATAGGTCGGTCCATTGCTGGCGGGTGAGTTGTGGTCGAGGATGTGTTTCAGCGATGGTCATCGGTTGCTTCCTCCAGAATAGTTGTTGAGGCCAAAGCCTCCGGTTGTTTTGGCTGCTATTGTACTCTAGCTCTACCATCGCAATGTTCGGCTAGCAGCTGCTAGCTGCTGCGCGGCGCTGGAGGAGCGAGGTGTAGCATATGCTGAAACGCTGGGCTGCGGGAAGGATGGCACGGCCGATCAGGTTTGATAACCTCGGCACAAGCTTGGGTTTGGCGGCAGACCACAAGGACTAGCTATGCGAGCGATCCGGGAACAGGCAGTACAACAGGCTTGGACCTGGTTGGAACGATTGCGGCCACGCGCTCGAAGCGCAGGAAAGCGCGCGACTTTGAAACCGACGCGCACCGGCAGGCGGTGCGCTATGGCTCGCGGGCCGTCCACCGTCTGAGCACGACCCCCGCTGAAACAGCGCTGCCGGCAACGACCGCCATCAGCCAATAATCAGCGCAGGGCAGGTTGCGGATTGCGCCGCTCGTCGGTACAATAGCGTCACCCTGCGCTGTGCGCGGATGAGTACAATGTTTTGAGTCTACATTGGTTTTGAAGGGGAGCTAAGACTCGGATGGGAACGTGGTTCGCCCACTGCACCTAACGGCTGGCACCCACCTACCTGAGGGTAGGCTTCAAAACACGCTCATTCGCTTCAGAGTAGGGCTTTGCTTTTAAGTCGTGGTCCAGCAGCCCTTGCAAGATTTGTCGTCACGGTGGCTCCATGCTGTATCTTTTTTGCGGCGCCGACGAATTAGCTCGGACCGAGGCACTTCACACGGTCAAGGCCGCGATTCCGGCTGATCTTGCCGATCTGAACGTGACGATCCTGGACGGGCGCAAACTAAAGCTTGAGCCATTCGCGGCGGCGTGTGAAGCGTTCCCGTTTTTGGCCGACCGTAGGCTGGTGATCGTGGAGGACGCGCTCAAAGGCATCAAATCGAATGAGCTGCGCGACGCCATCAAAGCCTATCTGCCGCGCGTGCCCGACACCACCGATCTTGTTTTTGTCGAGCGCGAAGAGATCGACAAACGCTCGGCGTTGTACACCTATCTGAAGAAAGCCGCGGCCATCCGCGAATTTTTGCCTAAGGAAGGCGTGGAGCTGCAGCGCTGGCTGCAGGAGCGGGCTCGCCAGCTTGAGGTCAAGCTCGCGTCGGAAGCGGGCGTGCTGCTGGCGGAGTTTGTGGGCAACGATAGCCGCGCCTTGCTTAACGAGCTGCAAAAGCTTGCGTCGTACGTCGGCGTGCAGGGCATGATAACGCTGGACGCGGTCCGTTTGATGGTTGCGGACGACGGGGAAAGCTCGGTTTTTGCGTTTGTCGATGCGCTGGCAGCACGGCAGCTAGGGCCGGCTTTGGCCTTGTTGCGGTCCTTGCTGGCAGACGGTGAAGCACCCCTAAAGCTGCTGTTTATGATCGGCCGGCAGGTCCGGCTGCTGCTCCAGGTCAAGGCCTGTGCCGACCAGCGGATGCGGCCCGACGCGATCGCTGCTGAGCTGAAGCAGCCGCCCTTTGTGGTGCGCAAGGCGGTCGATCAGGCTGGTCGTTTCTCGGCCACGGCCCTGGTTCAGCTCCACGACCGGCTACTGGAGCTGGATCACTGGTCCAAGACCGGGCGCATCGACGACGAAACCGCGCTGGAGCTGCTGGTGGCTGAAACCTGTGCAACCCAGCCACAGCGCGCGATGCCTGGCATCCGTCGCTAGCATCCAGTTAAAACACCAGCGCCCGCCGCTCAACATGAGCGGCGGGCGCTAGCTTGTCTCGTCGTTGCGCTAGGCGGCGGCGTTGGCCTTGTTGAACTTGGCCATCAGGCGGCTCTTACGGCGCGCGGCGTTGTTCTTGTGAATAACGCCCTTGGTCGCGGCTTTGTCGAGCTCCGCGCAAGCCTGGCGAACAGACTCCAGCGTCTGCTCTGCGCCGGTGCCGAAGGTCTGCTCGGCCTTTTTAATAAACGTCTTTACGCGTGACCGCACCTTGAGGTTACGGACGCGCTTGCGCTCGTCTGCGCGCATATGCTTTTGGGCGGACTTTGTATTAGCCAACGGAATGCCTCCAACCTTAAATATCGTTATAATGGCGTAGGTCGCCGCTAACGGGTGATTATAGCAAAACGTAAGGGGACACGCAACCGCATGTCGCAAGCTTCGTCGCTGCCTGGCCAGTCCGCGCCATGGCGTTTTGTGTTTAACACTGCGGTGGTGATGTTCGGCACGATTTTAAGCCGTGTGCTTGGATTGGTGCGCGATGCGATTATCTCGCGCCAATTTGGGATCGAGCCGGAGATTGGCGCGTATCGCGCGGCCTTTGCCATCCCCGATCTGCTGTATTTTGTGATCATTGGCGGCGCGCTTGGCTCGGCGCTGGTGCCCGTCTTTAGCCGCTTGATCGAGGATCGGCGGGAAGACCGGGCCTGGGAGCTGGCCAATACAATCTTGACGCTGGCGTTTGCCTGCTTTGTGGTGATCGCGCTGCTGGTAGGTGTGTTTGCGCGGCCGTTGCTGGCGGTTACCGTAGCGCGTGGGTATGCGCACAATCCGGAGCTGCTGGACCTCGCCGTGCGCCTGATGCGGATCATGTTGATTCAGCCCTTGCTGCTCGGGCTGGGCGGGCTGATCATGGCCCTGCTGCAAAGCTTTGAGCGCTTCGCGTTTCCGGCCATCGCCTTCAATGTGTACAACCTGACGATCGTGATCGCCGCGCTCTTTTTCGCGCCGCTGTACCGCGTTGAAGCCCTCGCCTGGGGTGTGGCCCTGGGTGCCCTGCTGTATGTGCTGGTGCAGCTGCCGGCGGTCTTTCAGGCCGGTCTCCGGTTTCGGCCCGCGCTCAATCTCCGGATGCATGAGGTGCGGCGAGTAGGGCAGTTGCTGGCACCACGCCTGCTGGGCCAGTCCGCGCTCCAGATCAACATCATCGTGATGGTCACGCTGATCGGCCTGCTCAGTCCATCGGCCCAGGCCGCCAACGCGTATGCGTACCAGCTGCTGATGCTGCCGCATGGCATTCTGGCGATCAGTCTCGGAACGGTGATGTTTCCCCGCCTGACGCGCTTGTTTGCCGCGCAGCAAATGGATGCGCTGCGGCGTGCTTCGCTGCAAACGCTGCGGATGGTGCTGTGGCTGACGCTGCCCGCGGCGATCATCCTCGCTGTGCTGCATGTGCCAATCCTGCGGCTCCTGTTTCAACGGGGCGAATTTGACGAGCAGTCGCTGCTGCTGACCGGACGGGCGTTGTTTTTTTATACGCCAGGCGTGATCGGGCTGGCCGGCGTAGAAATTGTGATCCGCACGTTTTATGCGATGGAAAATACGCGCACGCCGGTACAGATTGGGGTGCTGACGATTGTGCTCAACGGTCTGTTGGCCTCCTTCGTCATTACCTATGTTGAACGCGATATCGGTTTGGTGGCGCTTTCCTACAGCCTTGCCAACGTGCTTGAGTTTGTTTTGCTGTTTGCCTTGCTGCGCCGGCACCTCGGCGGCTACAGCGGCCCAGACCTACGGCGGTCGGTTTTGGCCCTGGCTGCGAGCGCGGCTGCCCTGTTTGGTGCGCTGCTGCTGAGCGTACGGGTAGCTAAACCCTACGTGCCCGGTATCACCTTTGACAGCTCGTATGGACAGGGCGCGGACTTCTTTTGGCTAGCCGGCGGCTTCGCGCTGATCTGCGGCGTTGGGTTAGGGGTGTATGTGGCCGTTGCCGCCGTGCTGCGCGCTCCCGAACTGGGTGAGATCTGGGCATTGGTCCGGCGTCGGCCGGTCTCCTAGCCTGTTTCCCGCGTACAATACCAAGATGGACGCTGATACCATCATTGTTGGCGGCGGTTTAGGCGGTCTAGCGGCGGCGATTCGCCTGCAAGCTGCGGGGCAGCGCGTGCGGCTGCTGGAAAAAAACGAGCGCGTCGGCGGCAAGCTTAATCTTGTACAGGCTGCGGGCTACACCTTTGACACCGGGCCGTCGCTGTTTACCATGCCCTGGGTCGTACGCGAGCTCTTTGCGACGGTGGGTCGGAGCGCCGACGATGTGCTCGACATAGTGCCGGTTGATCCGGTCTGCCGCTACACCTGGCCCGACGGCACGCGCTGGGATCATCGCACTGCCCTGCCCGAGCTGATTGACGAGATTACGCGGCTATCGCCGGATGATGCCGCTGGCTTTTTCCGGTTTATGGCCTTCGCCGCCCGGATCTACGCGGTCACGGCAGAGCCGTTTCTGCTGTCGCCGTTGCGCGGCTGGCGGGATTTTGTTACGCCGGCCTTTGTGCGGGACGCGCCCGCGCTTGATCCATTTCATACACTCGACCAGGCGGTGCGGCGCTACTTCAAATCGCCCTATCTGCGCCAGGTGTTCAACCGCTATGCTACCTATAATGGCTCTTCGCCCTACCGCGCGCCCGCCACATTTGCCATTATTCCGTACATCGAGTTTGCCGAGGGCGGCTGGTATCTCAAGGGCGGGATGTACTCGCTGGCCCGAGCGCTGGCCGGGCTGGCCGCAGAGTTGGGCGTCCAAATCGAGACGGGAGCGGAAGTCACCCAGGTCTGTGTCGAGCATGGAGTTGCGCGGGGGGTGCGAGTGGCAGGCGGACGCGAGCTGCGCGCCGAGCGGGTGATTGTGAACGTCGATGCGCTGCATGGCCTGCGGCATCTGGTTGCGCCCGAGCATCGACGGCGTTGGACTGACCGGCGCATCCATCGCTTCGAGCCCTCGTGCTCCGGCTTTGTGCTGCTGCTCGGCATCGACCGTGAGTATCCCGAGCTGGCGCATCATAACATCTTCTTCTCGCCCGACTACCCCGCCGAGTTCAAGGCGCTCTTTGATCTGCAGGTACCGGTGCCCGATCCCACGATCTATGTTGCCGCGACCGTTCGCAGCGATGCCGACCATGCGCCGGCGGGCGGCATGAACCTGTTTGTGCTGGTTAACGCTCCGGCCACCAGTGATCGCTTTGGCTGGGAGCGCGAAGCACAAGGCTACCGCGATCTCGTGGTGCGGATGCTGGAACACCGCGGGCTGCCGGGCTTGAGCCAACATATTCGGTTTGAGCACAGGATTACCCCGGCCGACTTTGCCGCCCGCTACCATGGCTGGCGCGGCGCGCTGTACGGACCGTCGTCCAATCAGCCGTTGGCCGCATTTTTGCGCCCACCGATTGTGTCGCCGGACGTTCGCCAGCTCTACTTTGTCGGCGGCGCGACACATCCCGGGGGCGGCATTCCGCTGGTCTTGTTGTCGGGAAAAGCTGTGGCGGTGGCGATTGAGCGGGAGCAGGGCGTAGCCAGCTAGCCCATGGCTTGCTTTACACCTGGTTGACAGTGTTTCGCCCTTTATGTCCTTGGAAAGAGATGCTGCGCTTGGATTTGCTGTATCATCGTAAAGCGCCGATACAATTATTGATCTCACTGCCTTCCTGTGTTATAAGGTAGTACATAGCCCTGAGAACACACTGGTAATACGATAATTCGTAATCAGGTATCGAAAACCGGTTGTTGCAAGCGGCGAATGCCCACATGTAGGAAAGTTTGGATGGGCTCGACCGTGAATGACGCGAAACGTAAAGCCTGGAGGCCAAGCGAGGATCGTCATACGTAAGCGCTGAATTTCAAAGCTCGGCTCGCAAGTGCTACGGATGTAGCCCCGACTGAAACAGTTGCTGTACAAGCAAACCCGGCCGTTCGGCAGCAAAGCTCCAGCGATTGACACATAGAGATGTATCGGTCATCGCCCGAGCGAAGCTTGAGCAGAAAAGCTGGTGGCGCAGCGCCAAAACAAACCGAGCACTGCTTCAAGATACTGTTGAATAGATGCATGATTGGTAATT
>JADDQF010000128.1:3020-64047 GCA_016781505.1 bacterium | reverse complement strand
CCACCTTCAACCTTCAACATCGACAACACACGCTTCTGGATTGGCTCGCCGAATCAGACGAATGAGCAACGTGCGGACGGTAACATTGTCTTCCACAACTAAAACCGAGTTAGCCACAGCGCGCTCCTATCCATTTGCTATAAAGGAGAACGACGATGGGCCATAGAGCGCATGGGGGGTGACGTGGAAGAAGTGCTTCTATGCCATCAGGTTAATCAACAGCATGATATTGTTAATAAACGGATACAATATTTCAAAGAAAACGCCTAATACACATCATCATTGTGGCTATCAAGGATTAGCTATGTAAAAAAGACCACCCACAATCTTTAAAATAAACTGTTCCGCTCTAATATAGAAAACGTGGCTTTGGTTTATAACGATACGGGGTATTTTCCGAATTCCGGAAACTCAGCTTTGTTAAGAACCAACTGGTGCTTTGGCATCCACCGCACTACCAGCTCGCGCTAGGCTCCGCGGCAGCATTTGCATAAGCGGTAACCACGAACAATGGCTGTCCGCACATCCAGAAATGCCTCTTGCGTATCAACCTGACAATCGCTGTGTGCAGCGTGAACAATGCCGGTGTCTATGTCCGCAACAAAGCGAATCATAGGGACGGCAACGGCTGAGGGATAGGACATCAATTGCATGACAAGCTCTCCAAGAGTGGTATTCAACGTTTTTGGCTGTTGTAGGGCGGTGTTGGGCTACGTTCATGTGTAATACCGCAGAAGGTCGATTTTCGATACGGCTTGATCCACTTGGATCTTTCGAAGCAGGACCAGAGTTTCCCGCTTGGGAGGTTGCACCGTTTGACAGGACGTTAGGGCGTCGTGGCCGAGCGTTCCAAGCAGATCCGCGCTGTGAAGCAGCAGCTCGCCGCTAAGTCAGCCTTAAGTCGCGCTTGCCGATGCCGCACCAGCGTGCTACAATCTGTGTTATCGGCAGTGACGAGGAGAGTAGCACTGGGCCGCACCACCAGGGAGCAACCGCCACCGATTGAGAGCGGCTGCGGCAAGCGACAGTGCGAAGACCACCTCCGAGCTCATCCCCGAAATCGCTGTGCGAGAGTAAGCGGGTGCGGCTAGCCCTCGTTAGCGGGCGATCAAGTGAGATCAACGCCAGTACGGCTCGTGCCCTGTGGGCGTGATCTAAAACCGGGTGGAACCGCGGAGCATAGCTTCGTCCCAGTGAGGACGAGGCGTTTTTGTTTAATATACGTACGGTCGGGGGTTGGAAGATGCAGCAATTCTGCACCACCGATTCGGCAGGTTGCAAATGAGGTCGGCTTGGAGTTGTTGCCTAAGCTAGCAAAAGAGTGGAAGGATTAAGCATGAGCTATCGCTACGAGCGCTACCATGAGCGACCACCGCGGAAAGGGCGCTGGGGGCTGCTTGCCTTGACCGTTATCGTCTGGATGCTGGTGCTGGGCTGCCTGGGAGCGCGCTATTTGCTCCGGCCGGCTGTAACCGATTATGTAAATCGACAGGTTGCCGTGGCGCTCGATCCGGAGGTGCCGGCCGACCGCAATCCGGGTGACGCACTGCAGGAAAGTCTTGAGCAAGTCCAAATTCCCTTCGAGATTCCTGCAGGCACGCGGACGATTACCGAGCAGGAGGCAAACCGCTTCGTCGCGGCATATGAGTCACGGCTCTCTGGAGTCGATGATGTTCGGGTGCGCTTTGTGCCTGGGCAGGTGCAGGCAGATATCACCGTTCGCGGGTTTACCGGCACCGCAACCATGGAGCCCGCGGTGCAGAATGGCCAACTGGTGGCGACAAACACGTCGTTGGGACAACCATTGGGCTCATTCCTGTCGATCGATCCGCTGATGCAGGCGCTCTTGGATCGCGTTAACGGCGAAGTAACCGCCCAAGGACGAACCATTACACGTGTGCAAGTCGAGCAAGGGCAGGCCGTGATCACGGTCGAGTAAACCCGCCGGCAGTACAACCGACCCAAGCACGGTACGAAGTTCAGCGTTGGCGCGTTGAGTTTATTGCAGAAAAGGAGACACATATGCCAGTCGTCACACCTGATAACGATCCGCTGTATCGTTTACGCCACTCCACAGCGCACGTCATGGCCCAGGCGGTGTTGGAAATGTTTCCCGACGGCAAGATCGCCATCGGCCCACCCGTTGAAAATGGGTTTTATTACGACTTCGACTTGCCGCGTACGCTCACACCGGACGATCTCCAAGAGATCGAGAAGCGGATGCGCCGTATCGCGCAAGGCAAGCATACGTTTGTGCGCCGCGAAGTTTCGGCCGAGGAGGCCAAAGCGTTGTTCAGCGACCAACCCTACAAAGTTGAGCTGATTGAAGGGTTGCAGCAGGGCGCCGACGAATATGGCGAGGCGCAAGCAGGCACGGCTGGGGCGGAACGCGAGGGTGACCGCGTTGTGATCTCGACATACAAGCATGACACGTTTGAAGACCTGTGCCGCGGTCCGCATGTAGACGATACCGGCGCGATCAAGCCTGACGCCTTTAAGCTGCTGCGCGTGTCGGGCGCGTACTGGCGCGGCGACGACAAGCGGCCCCAGCTTCAGCGCATCTACGGCACGGTCTGGCCGAACAAAAAAGAGCTGGAGGCCTATCTCCAGCGGCTGGAAGAGGCCAAAAAACGCGACCATCGCAAGCTGGGCAAAGACCTGGGCCTGTTCCACTTTTCGGAGGATGTCGGACCGGGTGTACCATTGCTGACGCCGAAAGGCGCGGTGATGCGCCATATCATGGAAGAGTATGTGCGGGAAACGCAAACGCGCTACGGTTACGAACACGTCTGGACGGGCCATCTGGTCAAGGAGTCCCTGTTTGCCAAATCGGGCCATCTTGAAAACTACGCCGACGCGATGTTTCCGCCCATGGTGGAGGATGCCGAGCATGGGCAGGTGTATCGCCTCAAGCCCATGAACTGTCCATCGCATATGACGCTGTACAAGGAGATGGGTCTGCACTCATACCGCGAGTTTCCGCTGCGCTTCGCCGAATTCGCCACGCTGTATCGCTTCGAAAAGGCGGGTGAGATCAACGGCATGACGCGCGTGCGCGCCCTCACGCAGGATGACTGCCATATCTTCTGCACACCCGAGCAGATCGAAAGCGAGTTCTCACGCGCGCTGCAGATGATTCGTGAGGTCTTTGAAACGTACGGCTTTTACGACTACTACGTGCGGCTCAGCTTGCGGGGCAACGAGGGTAAGTTCGTGGCCGACGACGAGAAGTGGTCAAAGGCGACGGACGCGCTCAAAGCGGCCTTGGACGCCAACAACGTGCAGTACGTTCCAGCCGAGGGCGAGGCCGCGTTCTACGGCCCGAAAGCCGACTTTATTGCCCGCGACGTGCTTGACCGTGAATGGCAGCTCTCCACGATCCAGGTTGATTTCATTCAACCCGCTCGTTTGGGCTGCGAATATGTTGGCGAAGACGGTCAGCGACACACGCCGGTGGTGATGCATCGGGCGGTGACAGGCTCGTGGGAGCGCTTTTACGGCGTGCTGATCGAGCACTACGCGGGCGCGTTTCCTGTATGGCTTGCCCCGGTGCAGGCGGCGCTCATTCCGATCACGGATCGGCACGTGGAGTATGCCCGCGAGGTCGAGCAGCGGCTCAAGGCTGCCGGCATTCGGGCCCAGCTTGACCTGGGCGATGCCCGGATGAACGCCAAAATTCGGGACGCTCAGCTGCAAAAGATTCCGTATATGCTGGTGATCGGCGACAAGGAGCAAGAGGCCGGAGCGGTCGCCGTGCGGCTGCGCAACAACGAAAATCTTGGTCCGCTGCCCGTCGCCGATGTGGTCGCACGGATTCAAGAGCAGGTCCGGACAAAGGCGAAAGAGTTGTAACCCACGGTGGATCACATTCCGGGGCAGGGACAAACCCTGCCCCGGCAGTTTCATGAAGGCAACGAGCATGAATTTTGAACTTCCGGTCTCCGCAGTGGAGCAAGCGCGGGATCGCGTCGCGCCGTATGTGCGGCGCACACCACTGGCGCCACTGCCGGCAGCCCAAACCGATCTGCCGCCCCAGCTGCGGCTCAAGCTGGAAAACCTCCAGGTCAGCGGCTCGTTCAAGGCGCGTGGCGCGTTCAACAACTTGCTGCAGGCCAGCCCTGAGCAACGCCAGCGCGGGGTGGTGGTTGCCAGCGGCGGGAATCACGGCCTGGCGATTGCCTACGCAGCGCGGCGGCTAGGCATGCCCGCAACCGTGTACCTCCCGAACACAGCCAGCGAGGATCGAGCCAACCGGATTGCGCTGCAGGGCGCCAAGGTCGAGCGCTACGGCGACAATCCATCGGATACCCTGCGGCATGCATTGGAGCACGCCGAGCGCGCGGAGCTGCTCTACGTTCATCCTTTCGACTCAGACGGCACAGTTCAGGGAACGGGCACGCTCGGCCTGGAGCTGCTTGACGATCTGCCCGAGCTTGATTGTGTGCTGATTGCGATTGGCGGTGGCGGCTTGATCGGGGGCATGGCGGCGGCCATCAAGCAGCTGCGGCCCAACGTCCGTATCGTCGGGGTCGAGCCGGTTGGCGCGGCCAAAATGCAGCCCAGCATTGAGGCCGGCCGGGTGGTCGAGCTACCCGCGGTTCGCACAATTGCCGATACGCTCGCGCCGCGCTCCGTGAGCGAGCGCACGCTGCGCTTGGCCGAGCGCTACGTCGACGAGATTGTGCTCGTTGACGATCAGCAAATTGTTGCGGCGATGCGTTGGCTTTGGACCGAGTGCAACCAGTTGGTTGAGCCCGCGGGAGCGGCAGTGCTGGCCGCCGTTCACAACGGCGCAGTTAATCTCGATTCCTTCGCCAATCCCGTGGCCCTGATCTGTGGTGGCAATGCGGCGGCCGAGCCGATCTTTCGGGGCTACGAGCAGCTGGCTAACGACCTCCCATTGCCGGCGAAGCCCTGATCACGATAACCTTGGCTGAATCTGCCTCGACCCGAGGCATTTGGTCGCGGGCAACGCATGCCATCGGTGGCTGCATTTCGTGGTGCTTTTGTTGCAAGCCAACATGCCGTATAATCGCAACAGCTGATGCTAAGGAGACAGGTGTGAAAGATTTTTTTAGCTTCCTTGGGGGCGCGGCCTTGGGCGCGGCAATTGGCGCCGGAGTTATTATCTTCAGCGCACCCAAGACCGGCAGCGAAACACGGCAAACGCTCAGTGAGCGATGGAACAGCGCGTTGGACCTTGGCCGGCGCGCGGCGCGGCAACGCGAACAGGAGCTTTGGGCCGACTTCAATACGCGTGTCCGCGCGCCAGCCGGCCTGCCGGTCTCCGATCACACCAATGGACGCCTGATCGACGAGCAAACCGCGGTCTAGATTTGGGCGACAGGCAGCAGCTGGCAGCGATGCTGCGTGGGCAGCACCGTGGATCAACCACATAGGAAGGGGTAGCTGCCAGCGTGCGCCGAGCAGGGGTGGTCCTGCAGCGGACGGGGCGGCTACGATCAGAAAGCATGGAAGCAGAAATTGTCGCCATCGGCACAGAGCTGTTGCTGGGTGTTACCGTCGATACCAACAGCGCGTATCTTGCCCAGCAGCTCGCCACGGTGGGCGTTGCGGTGCGCCGGGTGACACTTGTGCGTGACGATCTCCATGAGATCGTCGGGGTCCTGCGGCAAGCTATGGACCGCAGCGAGCTCGTTGTTTGCTCAGGCGGGCTTGGCCCAACCGGCGACGATCTGACGCGTGAAGCGATCGCGGAGGCGACCGGCCGGCCGCTCGTCTTTCATCAAATGCTGTTGGACGACATTGCAGCCCGTTTTGCGGCCTTTCAGCGCACGATGAGCGAGTCCAATCGCCGACAAGCGTACGTGCCCCAGGACGCCTTCATCATCCGCAATCCGCGCGGCACCGCGCCAGCCTTTGTTGCCGAGCGTGCTGGACGCTATGTTGCTGCGCTGCCCGGAGTACCGCAAGAACTGCATTATCTCACCGAACATGCGCTGCTGCCGTACCTTCGGGAGCAGCATAATCTGGCCGAGGTGTTGGTCGTGCGTGAAGTTCGGGTCTCAGGCTTGACCGAAGCCGAGGCGGGTGAGCGCATTGCCGACATCATGCTGGGCGACAATCCCGTGGTCGGTATCACCGCCAAACGGGGCCAGCATACGATTCGGATCGCGGCCCAGGGACCCAGCAAAGCGGCAGCCGAAGCGCTGATTACGCCGCTGGTGGCCACGATCAACGAACGTTTTGTCGGCTTCTTGATGGGCGAAGAAACACTGGAGCAGCGCGTCGGGCGGCTGCTGGCTGAGCGTGGGATCAAGCTTGAGCTGGTGGAGACCGAGATCGCGGCGCCAGTGTATCGTGCGTTAACGCAAACCGCAGCGGGCGCACAGGCGTTGGTGCAGGTCATGATCAGGCCCAGCCAAACCAACCCGGAAAGCGCTTCGCGCGAGTACGCGCAAGCGCTGGCAACAGCGGGAAACCGGGAACCGGCTACCGCAAGGCTGGCGGTTGTGGCAGAGGCCGGCGGCGAGCCGATCCGCAATGTCCATGTGGCTTTGGCGGCTCCTAACGAAACACCACGCTACGACACCCGCGGGATCGATTTTGGCCTCGCCCAAGCGCACGATTTTGTGGCGTCAACCGCGCTTGAGCTGCTGCGCCGCTGGCTTGAGCCTATGCCCAGCACTACTGCAGAGCAGCACTAAACCATGTCGTTGGCCACGGACCTGTCGGCGCTCCGAGCTGCCGGCGCGATTATCCATCGGGACCGCGAGTGGTGGCGGAAGCTCGTGATCGGCGCGACACTGTCGCTCACGATTGTCGGGTATCCCATTGTTGAAGGGTTTCAGCTCGAAAGCATCGAGAACACCCAAAACCGTTTTCCAACTCCTTTGCCACGCTGGAACGCGCTTGCCAACAAAGCGATTGTTGGCCTGCTCGCAGTTGTGATCGACGTTTTCTTCTTCTTTTTTCCGCTGCTGTGCATCGGCTTGCTCCTGCTGTGTGCGGGCTTCGCGGCCGTACTTGCCGGTATAGGCGGTCCGCAGCTCGGCCTGCTTGGCTTTGTCGCGAGCGGCCTGGGATTGGGTTGGCTCATGCTTGCCTGGCTCAGCAGTGTGTCGCCGGTGGCAAAATGGCGCTTTGTGGCTGACGGGCAGCTGGAGACTATTCTGTCGAGCCGGGTAGTACGCGATGTTTGGCGCCAACCCGCACGCAATTTTTATCTCCGAGCACGGCTCCGTTCATTCCCGGTGTACCTCCTACCGCTGGCATTGCTGGGCACGGCCTGGTACTCCACAGCCTGGTCTCGCTGGATTGCCCTGCTGCTGGTCTGGATCAGCTGTGCCGCTTGGCTGTATGCGCGGCTGGTCGTCGTGCAGCTGTATGCCGCGGCAACTCGCGAAATTCAACAGCACGAGTTTGAAGCATTACAAGCACGGCTGCGCGCATGACCTGTCCACAGCTGACTGGCCGACCACACGCAGCAGCCAACAAGCAACTGTATCCTACTTGGGGGGCATGGTATAGTTCAGGTACGTCATGTTTGCGGTCAGGAACAGCAATGCTTTGGGTCATCGCCCTTGTGTTAATTATCTTCGCCGGCCTTAATGCGCCACTTGCCATTTGCGCGTTCAGCCTTGCAGTCTTGAATGGGCTGGTTGAGGTACGCCCGGAGCTTGCTTGGATTGGACGGCCCTCGTTTTTTCTGTTTGCGCTAGCGCTGCTGGTTGTGCAGCTGTTGGCCGATCTGTATTTCGTCCCGATCACGGTCAAGGATCGTTTGTATCTCAAGCCGGAGCGAACCCACAATTCATACCTGCACGCCCGCGTCCAGTCGCTGTTCCGGCCCCTGGCCGCCGCGGTAATTATCTCGGCCCTGCCGCTGCCCGCTCCTGATTGGATGACTGCGGTCTTCGGATTCACCTGTGCCACGGGTATCTACTGGCTGTCGGCCTGGATCCGCGAGTATGTCGCGATGATGCGGGGCGCGCTCGTGCTGCTGGCGCTTGAAACCCTCAAAAACGCGCTGCTGATGGGTCTAGCACTCTTCGCCTTCTGGCTGCCGCCGCTGGCACTGCTGTTGCTGCTGCTGTTACTGCTGCCGACCATCGCCTGGACAATGCGGCTTCAGCGCGAGCAACTTTTATACGTCCATTACGGAGGACAGCGTGCCGGCGAGGATTCGCGATTGGATTAAGCCCGAAGAGCTTACCTTTCCTTCCAACGTTCTTTCACTGATCAGGTTGGCATTGGTGGGTCCGACCGTGTATTACGTGCTGCGAGAAGACAGCGCAAACAAAGCGTTGAGCATCATTCTGCTGGGCATGGCAACCGATGCCGTGGATGGACCCTTGGCGCGGCGGCGAGGAGAGGTATCTGAGCTCGGGAAGCTGATCGATCCGATCGCCGATAAGCTCACGCTTGACGGCGTTGCGCTGGCGTTAAGCATCAAGCGCGGATTTCCGTGGTGGATCACCCATTTGCTGCTGGCCCGCGATGCCGCCATTCTGATGGGCGCGACCCTGATCTTTCGTGAAACAACCGAAATCACAACATCGATCTATGCCGGAAAGCTGACCACCGCTATGCTGACGGGCGCTCTGCTGCTGTATCTGCTTGATGCGCAGCCATGGGGCCGGCGCTTGCTCAACGCTACCCTGATTCCGTTTGCTATCTCCTGGGTCCAATATGGTGTGCGCTACTGGCATTGGCTGCGCGGCACTGACGAGGCTTAGGGCAGCCAGCGGCACACATTGGCGGAGGTTGTTTCTCAGCTACACCCCGTGTTAAACAAACCAGCCCGAAACGTTACGTCTCGGGCTGGTGTTGTAGGTACCACTAAATTTTATCACGGCGGTGGATCACCAACTTGATCGCCGTGCGCTCTTCTTCATCGATTGCCACGTCGATGAATGACGGAACGCAAAAGATGTCGATCCCTTCCTCGCTGAGATACGACCGGGCAATCGCGACCGCTTTGATGGCCTGATTGGTAGCGCCAGCGCCGATCGACTGCACTTCGGCCAACCCACTTTCGCGAATGACACCGGCAATCGCCCCAGCTACAGCACTCGGCCGCGAACGGGTGGACACCTTCAAGACTTCCGTGTTGGACTGCGGCAGCGGGTGCGCGTGACCAGTTGGGGCTCCCGAGCTGGTGTAGCCGGTCCGCTCGTTACCGGGCTCGGGCCGCGAGGCATCCCCGGCCGCGAGCTCGTTGAGCCGGTAGTTTTCGTAACTGGGATTCATAGGAGCTTCCTCCTTTTGAGGACGTGGAGAGTAATGTACTAGTGTTGCTACGCCACGGAAACTCCCTCCGCTCCTGGTTACCGCGCGTAGTCGACTGCCCGCGTTTCTCGAATAACTGTTACTTTGATTTGGCCTGGATACTGCAAACTTTCCTCGATCTTCTTGGCAACATTGCGCGCGAGCGTCATGCTCCCAAGATCATCAATTGAATCGGGCTGCACCATCACGCGGACCTCACGGCCAGCCTGAATGGCGAATGCCCGTTGCACGCCGGGAAACGAGGTTGCAACTGTTTCCAGCGCTTCCAACCGCTTAATATACAAATCCAGCGTCTCGCGGCGCGCTCCCGGCCGCCCGCCCGACGTTGCGTCGGCGGCGGCAACAATAAACGCTTCCACGGTCTGCGGTTCTTCCTCGAAGTGATGGGCGGCAATGGCATGGACGATCGCTGCAGATCGACCTAAACGCCGCGCAATGTCTGCCCCAATCAAGGCATGTGGCCCTTGCACCTCGTGATCGACAGCTTTGCCGATGTCGTGGAGCAGGGCGGCAGTTTTGGCAATTTGGACGTTCGCGCCTAGTTCGCTGGCCATGGTGCCCGCCAGCAACGCGCACTCGAGTGAATGTTGCAAAACGTTCTGGCCATAGCTGGTACGATACTTCAGTCGCCCGAGAATCTTGATCAGGTCGGGATGGAGACCTTGAATACCGGCCTCATACACCACCCGCTCGCCTTCTTCGCGGATAACTGTTTCGATATCCTGGCGTGTCTTCTCCACTACCTCTTCGATACGGGCGGGATGAATCCGCCCGTCTTTAAGGAGCTTGGTCAACGAAAGCCGCGCTACCTCACGCCGCACGGGGTCGTGGCATGAGAGGGCGACGGCTTCCGGCGTATCATCAACAATGATGTCGACGCCGGTTATTTGCTCAAAAGCACGAATATTGCGACCTTCACGGCCGATAATACGGCCCTTGAGCTCTTCGCTCGGCAGCGGAACGGTTGTCACCGTGAGCTCGGCGACATAGTCCGACGCCAGGCGCTGTATAGCGATGCCAATAATTTTTTTAGCGCGCTTGTCGGCGTCGTCTTTGGCCTCTTGCTCGATCTGGCGCATCATTTTGGCCGCGTCTTCGCGAGCACTCGCTTCGACACGCTGCAAAATAATGCTCCGGGCTTCTTCGTTTGACAAGGCCGCGACGCGTTCAAGCTCCGTTTGTTGGCGCCCTTTGAGCTCTTCTGCTTCACGATGCAGACGCTCGACGTGCCGCTCACGCTGGCTGATCCCACGCTCGCGGCGTTCAAGATCTTCCAGCCTGCGATCGACTTTTTCCTGGCTGCGCCCCAGCCGTTCTTCCTGTTGTTGAATGCGTTCTTCTTGTTTGAGCAGTGCTTGACGAGCATTTTTCGCCTCTACCTCGGCCTCATTCCGCGCTTTCAGCGCTTCCGCCTGCGCTTGCAGGGTTATTTCCCTGCTTTTTGTTTGCGCAGCACTGACGAGCCGCTCCGCTTCGGCTTCCGCCTGGCGTTGCAACTCTTCGGTGCGGGGTCGATACGTTAGCCACATCATGCCTGCGCCTGCCAGCCCTCCGAGAAGGGCTCCAAGAAGTGCCCATACGATGGCAGGCACGTTCACGTTCGTTCTCCTGTTTGTATTCAGTTGTTAAGGTGCTCATGGAGCCACAGCCTGGGGCTATGGCCGAGCGTAGTTGTCATAACCGTATCAGGGGAATGTCACGTTATCATAGCCCGTTTACTAGGGGCTGTCAAGCATTGCTTCGACGTTCGTTGCGCGTGCAAGCAGCATTCCCAGGCCCGTTGTTGCCGTAAGATCGCAGCAGCGAGCCACCTGAGCATCTTGCAGCACTGCTTTTTCCGCCAGTTCGCGGTGTTGTTAGCGCTCAACGCAGCAAACCTCGGCCTGACACCCGCGTGTGTCGCCACAGAAGCGCTGCGGCTGCTGGAACGACCACAAGATGTTTCGTCGGCTGAACCGGAAGCGCAGGCGTTTCCTGGACAGCAGCCGCCTGGCCATGAACGCTACTCCTAAATCCACGGTCTCGATCAGGCACTCGTACGTTGACGGGCTGTCATGGCTTGGAGTATCATAAGCCGGACGAAGCAAGGAAAGGACTGTACATGAAATTACTGCTATTTCTCGTTGGCGCGCTGATTGGTCTCGTTGGCGGAGCCGCGCTGCTGGCATATGCGTATCAGGCGGCAGGGTTGTATCCACCGGACGACGCAACAATTAAGTTTATTGCGCGCGAGCGTGGTTGGCTCAAAGAAGAGGCATAGCCGCCGACTATTGTTTCAACGAGTGCGTGACGGGGACAAACCCATATCACGCACTCTCGGTTTTTAAGTGGGACAGCCATGGGCACCCTTGGAGGCTTTGAAGGTACGTTCGTCGGCCATGCAACCAACACGGAGGCCCAGACCGGCTGCACGGTTATTCTATGCCCCCATGGCGTGGTCGCCGGCGTTGATGTGCGCGGTGCCGCGCCCGCCAGCCGCGAGCTCGACCTGCTGCGACCAGGCAATCTCGTCGAGCGGGTTCACGCGGTGTTGCTGACGGGTGGGAGTGCTTTTGGCCTGGCGGCCGCGGATGGCGTGATGCGTTGGCTCCATGAGCGGCAGTTCGGCTTTCCGACCGGAGTCGTCAGTGTGCCGATCGTGCCTGCCGCCGCACTCTTTGACCTGGCCGTCGGTGCTGCGCTTTGGCCGACTGCAGCGCTGGGCTATCAGGCATGCGCTGCAGCCATGCATGAAGATGTGCGTTGGGGTCGCGTTGGGGCTGGAGCGGGCGCAACCGTGGGCAAGATCCTGGGCCAAAACCGCGCCAGTGCCGGGGGTATCGGCATAGCCGCGCTGGCACTGCCTGACGGCATAGTGGTCACGGCAGTTGTAGCGGTGAACGCCCTCGGCCATATCGTCGATCCCGCTACGCAAAAGATTCTGGCTGGCCCTAGGCTACCAGATGGCACCTTCGCCGACAGTGTTGCTGTTTTGCTGCAGCAAGCTCCCGGCGCCCCCTCCGCCCCGCGTGCCGGCGAAAATACCACCCTTGGCTGCATCCTAACCACGGCTGCGCTGGACAAAGCTGCCTGTTCCCGTGTCGCAGCAATGGCGCATGATGGCTTGGCGCGGACCATTCGGCCCGTTCACACCCAATACGACGGCGATACCCTGTTCGTGTTGTCCACTGCCACTTCTGCAGTGCCGCTGGCTGATACCACGGTCATTGGTGTTGCCGCGGCTGAAGTTGTTGCACAGGCCGTGATCAATACCGTGACCGTTGGCGGGTAGCTCCAGCGCATAGCCCAACTATGCCACCTTCACCTACGCTGCTCCGCCGTACAGTGATAGGCAGTGACAGCCATAGACAAGGCAGCTCGCGAGCCGCTATGCTGAGCCTATCACAACCCACATGTTGGATCTGGACTCAGCGGATAGGTCCGGTGTACAATAAAAATTGAATTATATTCATATCCGCGCCGATCCAAAGGAGGACCGCCGTGGTCAACGCCTGGTATAGTCACTACGAGCCCAACGTCCCGCACACGCTGGCGTATCCCGCCATACCGCTGCAGCACTTCCTCGAGGATTCCGCCCGCCGCTATCCCCACAAAATCGCCACCAAGATCGTACTTAAATACGTGCTTGGGGGTCGCCTAACCATCGGCGGTACGCTCACGTATCGTGAGCTCAACACAGCCGCTGATCGCTTTGCCGCCGCGCTGATCCGCCAGGGCCTCCAGAAAGGCGATCGGGTAGCCTTGATGTTGCCAAATTCGCCGCAGTTTGTGATCGCCTTCTATGGCGCGCTCAAGGCCGGGGCAGTCGTGGTCAACATTAATCCAACCTACACCGCCCACGAGCTGCAGCACCAGCTCGCCGACTCGGGCGCCGCAACCATCGTGCTGCTCAACTTGTTTGCCAAGCGCTTAGCCGAGATCAAAGCTCAGACTGCAATCCGCAACACGATTGTGACGCACATCTACGATTTGTTGCCGTTTCCATCCAAGCAGCTGGTGCGGCGGGCGCAGCAAAAAGAAAGGGAGTGGGTCGATGTGCAGCCGTCGAGCGACGTGCAGCTGTTTGAAACACTGCTAGCGAACCAGGCTGCTGAATATACACCGCCGAACGTAGAACCGGACGACGTCGCCCTCTTTCAGTACACGGGCGGCACCACCGGCACGCCCAAGGCGGCCATGCTGACGCACAAAAACCTCGTGGCCAACACATTACAGGTCGTCTCGTTCTTGCCGTCGGCCGAGCCCGGCAAAGAAAAGGTGATGGCAGCCATTCCTTTCTTCCACGTCTACGGCATGACGGTCGGCATGAATTTCGCCATTTATCTCGGCGGCGAGATCGTGATCGTACCCAACCCGCGGCCGATCGACAACGTGATGCGAGTGATTGCCCAAGAGCGTGCAACGATCTTTCCAGGCGTGCCCGTGATGTACAATGGCATCATTAATCATCCGGACGCCAAAAACGTCGATCTGCGCAGTATCAAGGCGTGTATCTCGGGCTCAGCGCCGCTGCCGATGGAAGTTCAGGAGCGCTTTGGCGAGCTGACCCAAGGGCGGCTGGTCGAAGGCTACGGCTTGACGGAGACCGCACCCGTTACACATTGCAATCCCGTCTACGGGGAACGCCGCGCTGGCTCGATTGGCCTGCCCTTGCCCAATGTCGAGGCTATGCTGATCAACCCAGAAACAGGCATGCCCGTGCGCTGGGGCTCAGACGAGACCGGCGAGTTGCTGGTGCGCGGGCCGAATGTGATGCAGGGCTATTGGAACCGGCCCGAAGAAACGGCCAAGTGTATCGACGAGGATGGCTGGCTGCACACTGGCGACATCGCCCGCATGGACGAAGACGGCTACTTTTACCTTGTGGACCGCATCAAAGACCTGATCAATGCCAGCGGCTACAAGGTGCTGCCCCGTGAGGTCGAAGAGGTATTGTACAGTCACCCCGCGGTTTTGGAGGCAGCCGTGGCCGGCGTGCCCGACAGCTACCGCGGTGAAACGGTCAAGGCCTTTGTTGTACTCAAGGCCAATACAACGTGTACGGCGGAAGAGCTTGCCGCTTTTTGCCGCGAGCGGCTCGCGCCATATAAAGTACCCCGGCTGATCGAGTTTCGGCAGGAGCTGCCCAAAACCCAGGTTGGCAAGGTGCTGCGGCGCGTGCTTGTGGAGGAACACATCAAAGCCCAGCAGGCGGCCCAGCGCTAGACCTCGCCAGCTACCCCACGCAAGCAAACGACGCCAGGAAGACACATGTCCTCCTGGCGTCGTTTGGCTTAGCTCAATGGGGCTTAGACCTCGTCGTCTACCTCATCGGCCACATCCGGATCAATCTCCTCACGAGCAGCCGCTTCGGCGCGCGCCTCCGCCTCATCATTGGGCTCGGCGTTGTCGAAGTAGCCCTGGTCGGTCTCGTCCAGTGGCTGTGGATCGCTGTACACGCCTGCCGGCTCGCGGTCGTCGTCCAGCCGGTCGATGGCTGCATCGATCTGGCCCTGTTGACGGTTGAACAGCGCGTCCAGCATCAGGTTATCCAGTACCGAGCCGCCGGCATCCGAGGCCAGCGCCGCGAACTCGCCCTGCGTCATGCCATCGCCACCAGCGGTGACGCCATCGCTGCCGCCAACATCCGGCAGCGCCGCCTCAGCCGCCGCTTTGTCGGCCGCAACCGATGCCTCGGCCGCGCGCTGCTGGTTGGCCGCGATCAGCCGTCGCTGCGCCAGACCCGTACCGGCCGGGATCAGCTTGCCGATAACGACGTTCTCCTTCAGGCCGCGCAGATAGTCGACCTTGCCGGTGATCGACGCCTCGGTCAGGACGCGTGTCGTTTCTTGGAACGAGGCCGCCGACAAGAACGAGTCGGTCGTCAACGATGCCTTGATCAAGCCCAGCAGCACGGTTGTGCCCAATGCTGGCTCGCCACCCTGCGCCAGAATCGCCTGGTTGATATTCATGAACTCAACCGAGTCGATCAGCTCGCTCGGCAGGAGCTCGGTATCACCCGGATCTTCGATCCGCACCCGGCGCAGCATCTGGCGCACAATGATCTCCACGTGCTTATCGTTGATCGGCACGCCTTGATCGCGGTACACCTTTTGCGCCTCGTTGGTCAGATAGGCCTGCACCATCTCGCGGCCCTGGATCAGCAGCATCTCCTGCGGGTCGATCGCACCCTCGGTCAGCTGCGCACCCGCCGTGACATGCGCTCCGTCCTGAATACCAGCCCGCAGCCGCGCCGCGTGCGGCAGCAAGTACGAGCGCCGGTCGTCGGCCGACGGTGGCGTACGTACCGCGATTTCGCCATCACCTACCCGGACAATACCCGCCATGCGCGCGATAATCGGCTCGGCGCCGGTGTCGGACCGATTGCTCTCGGCCAGCACCTGGTTGATATGGACCTCGTCGCCACTCTGCACCAGCACCCGATAGTCTTCGGGCAATGGCTGCGTGTCGGGCGCTGCGGCGTCCGCCTCGATCACGATCGTGCGCGTATCCTCGGTGCGCTCAATGCGAATCGTGCCGTCGATCTCGGCCAGAATAGCCTTGTTCTTGGGCGAGCGCGCCTCGAAGATCTCCTGAATACGCGGCAGACCCTGCGTGATATCCTCAGCCGCCGCGACACCGCCGGTGTGGAACGTACGCAGCGTCAGCTGCGTACCCGGCTCACCGATTGACTGGGCCGCGATGATACCGACCGCCTCGCCGATACCCACCAGCTGCCCTGTGGCCAGATTGCGGCCGTAGCACAGGCGGCACACGCCGTGCTTGGAGCGACACAGCAGCGGCGTGCGGATATAGACCTCGGTCATGCCGGCAGCCACCACCTGCTGCGCGCAGGCCTCGTCGATCTCCTCGTTGCGCGCGACGATCACCTCGCCGGTCGTGGGATTGACCACATCCAGCGCCGCCATCCGCCCGACAATCCGCTTGTCGATGCTGACGCGCACCTCGTTGCGCTCCGACTCCAAGATCCACTGGCCAGCCTCGGTGCCACAGTCGTCGATGGTGACGATCACGTCCTGCGCCACGTCGACCAGACGGCGGGTCAGGTAGCCCGCGTCCGCCGTACGGAGCGCCGTGTCGGCCAGACCTTTACGACCACCGTGCGTCGAGATGAAGTACTCAAGCACCGACAAGCCTTCACGGAAGCTCGCGCGGATGGGCGTCTCAATGATCCGTCCGTTCGGATCGGCCATCAGACCACGCATGCCGGCCAACTGCCGAATGTTGCCGATGTTACCGCGCGCGCCCGAGATCGCCATCATCGAGATCGGACCGAACGGATTCATGTTCTTTTGAACCGCGTCCTTGATCTCCTCGGTCGCCTTGTCCCAGGCTTTGACCACCTCGACGTAGCGCTCTTCCTTGGTGATCAAACCACGGCGGAACTGCTTCTCGATGTTGCGCACCGTTTCGTCGGCCTCGGCCATGATCGCCGGCTTGGACTGCGGAATTTCAACGTCCGCCGCCGAGAAGGTCATGCCGCCCAACGTCGAGTACTTGAAGCCCAGCGACTTGATCCGGTCGGCCATGGCTGCCGTCTGCTCCGACGCGTAGAAGCGCAGCAGCTCCTCATCCGGCAGATTGCCGAAGCGCGCCACGATGTTGGCCCGGCGCTCCGGCGTCAGATGCTCCTGCTGGCTGTAGAAGCGGTAGCAGTCCGCGATCACCTCGCGCAGGCCGGGCTTACCGATCAGCCGGTTGCGGAAATGCAGCGGCGAGCGGAAGCCACCCTCGCCCGGCTGCGGCTCGTCGGGGAAGCGCAGCGCGCTGTTGAAGATGATGCGTCCAACCGTGGTTTCGACCAACGTACGCGGTCGTCCATCGGCGCTCGCCAGCTCTTTGGCCGGCTCGGTCACATAATCTTCTTTGCCGACCACATAGTCCTCGATCACGATCTTGATCGGGGCCTGGATGTGGACAACGCGGTTGGTATGCGCCAACAGCGCCTCGTCCACGCTGCCGAAAATCTTGCCAGCGCCGTAGCCCTCGTCTCTAACCTGAGTCAGATAGAAGCAGCCGAGCACGATGTCTTGCGCGGGCGTGATGATCGGATCGCCGTGCGCGGGCGACAGGAGGTTGTACTTCGCCAACATGCGCGTACGCGCCTCTTCCTGCGCCTTGCGCGACAGCGGCACGTGCACCGCCATCTGGTCGCCGTCGAAGTCGGCGTTGAACGCAGTACACACCAGCGGGTGCAGCTGAATGGCCGAGCCCTCGATCAGCTTGGCCTCGAACGCCTGGATCGACAAGCGGTGCAGCGACGGCGCGCGGTTGAGCAGCACCAGGTAATCCTTGATGACCTCTTCCAACGCGTCCCAGACCTCGGGCTTGATCCGCTCCACGAAGCGCTTGGCCGCCTTGATGTTATGGGCATGACCCTTCTCCACCAGCCGGCGCATCACAAAGGGCTTGAACAGCTCAAGCGCCATCTTCTTGGGTAGGCCGCACTGGTGCAGCTCAAGCGTCGGACCAACCACGATCACCGAGCGACCGGAGTAGTCCACGCGCTTGCCAAGCAGGTTCTGGCGGAAGCGGCCCTGCTTGCCTTTGAGCATATCGCTCAAGCTCTTCAGCCGGTGCTTGCCCTTGCCCGACACAGCGCGACCGCGGCGGCCGTTATCGATCAACGCGT
Source organism: bacterium (assembly GCA_016781505.1). Lineage (GTDB taxonomy): Bacteria > Chloroflexota > Chloroflexia > Chloroflexales > Kallotenuaceae > LB3-1. Next base: position 46,163 of record JADDQF010000128.1, on the reverse strand, counting down.
CAACGGCTTCTTGAAGCATCCGCTTCTCGTTGCGCACGATGATCTCAGGCGCATTCAGCTCCATGAGCCGCTTGAGTCGGTTGTTGCGGTTGATCACCCGGCGGTACAGGTCGTTGAGGTCGCTCGTGGCGAAGCGGCCACCGTCCAGCTGCACCATCGGGCGCAGATCGGGCGGAATAACCGGCAGCGCCTTGAGGATCATCCACTCGGGCTTGTTGCCGCTCTTGCGGAAGGCTTCCACCACGCGCAGGCGCTTGGTCGCCTTTTTGCGCTTCTGGCTGGTTGCCGCCGAGACCTGCATCTCTTCCTGCAGCTGAGCCGCCAGCGCATCCAGATCGACCCGGGCTACCAGATTGCGCACCGCGCCCGCGCCCATCTCAGCCGTGAAGGCACCCAGTGCGAGCTCGCGCAGCGTGCGGTACTCGGACTCAGAGATAATGCGCAGGATCTTGATCTCGTCGAGCTGGTCGAGCTTGGCCTTCTCTTCTTTGGTCAGCGCGTCCAGCTCTTTTTGGACCTCATCCGAGAGCTTGGTCTGGGACTGCTCGGCCGCATAGGCGCGCTGATCACGCTGGGCACCTGTTAGCGCCTCGGCATCGCCAAGCTCCTGGTCGCGGCGCTCCTTGATGCGGTCGCGCTCGGCCTCGGCGGTCTCATCCAGCTTGTTGGTATGGTAGGCCGAGATCGGCTCGCCTTTTTCCGCAATCGTCACGCCACGGAACTCAAAGTCCTGCGGCGCGGCGCGGCCGGCCAGCTCTTCCAGCTCATCGCGAATTTCCTGCTCTTCGTCGTCCAGCTCGGACAGGAGCTCGCTGTAGCGCTGCTTGATCTCACGCTGAGTTGCGGCCAGCGCCTGATCCATCTGGGCCAGCTCTTGCGTAATGCGCGTCGCCGAGTCTTCGCCCTTACCCCGGGCCTGGCCTTCCAGCTCAGCGCGGCGGACGGTGAAGTCGGCCTCGATGCGCTCCCGAATCTGCTCAAGCGCCACTTCATCCACATCGGTGACGATGTAGGAAGCAAAGTACAGCACCCGCTCCAGGTTACGCGGCGAAAGGTCCAGCAGCAAGCCCAGCCGGCTGGGCGTTCCCTTCACAAACCAGATGTGCGACACGGGCGACGCCAGCATGATATGGCCCATGCGCTCGCGCCGGACCTTGGAGCGCGTCACCTCGACGCCACATTTATCGCACACGACACCCTTGTAGCGCACGCGCTTGTACTTGCCACAATAACATTCCCAGTCCTTCTGCGGACCAAAGATCTTTTCGCAGAAGAGACCGTCGCGTTCCGGCTTCAGGGTGCGGTAATTAATCGTTTCGGGCTTGGTTACCTCGCCCTTCGACCAGCCCAGCACTTCTTCAGGAGAAGCCAGGCTGATACGAATAGCGTTAAAATCATTAATCTCAGGCATTTGTATCTCCAGCCGTCAGCATACAGCTAACAGCTATCAGCTATCAGCCATCAGCGCTTGGGCTGACAACTGATAGCTGACGGCTGACCGCTTCCCTAAAATTCGCCCTTTTCCATGCCCGACAGATTGATGCCGTCCAGCGCCGACAGATCGTCGCCCGCGTCCTCGGTCAGCTCCATCGGCGTCTCGTCTTCCGACAAGACCTCGACGGACAGGCCAAGCGCTTGCAATTCCTTGATCAGCACCTTGAACGACTCCGGCACGCCGGCTTCCTGGATCTGCTCACCCTTGACGATCGCCTCGTAGGTCTTAACCCGCCCGTTGACGTCGTCCGATTTGACCGTCAGCATCTCTTGCAGGATATACGCCGCGCCATAGGCTTCCAGCGCCCACACTTCCATCTCGCCGAAGCGCTGCCCACCGAACTGCGCCTTGCCGCCCAGCGGCTGCTGCGTCACCAGCGAGTATGGACCAGTCGACCGCGCGTGGATCTTGTCTTCCACCAGATGCGCCAGCTTGAGCATATAGATGTAGCCGACAGTCACCGGATTATCGAACGACTCGCCCGTACGGCCGTCATACAACGTAATCTTACCGTCATCCGGCAGGCCGGCTTGAGCCAGCGCGTCCTGGATCTGCTCTTCACGCGCGCCGTCAAAGACCGGCGTGGCGATGCGGTAGCCAAGAATGGCGGCGGCCCAGCCCAGATGCGTTTCCAAAATCTGGCCGATGTTCATACGCGAGGGCACGCCGATCGGGTTGAGAATAATATCAACCGGCCGACCATCCGGCATAAACGGCATGTCCTGAATCGGCAGAATGCGCGACACCACACCCTTGTTGCCGTGGCGGCCTGCCATCTTGTCGCCGGCGCTGATCTTGCGCTTTTGGGCGATCAAGACCCGCACCATCTTGTTAACGCCCACCGGTAGGTCCGGCGAGTCTTCACGAGTAAAGACCTTGACGTCGATGATCTTGCCGCGCACGCCGTGCGGCACCCGCAACGACGTATCTTTGACCTCGCGCGCCTTTTCGCCGAAGATTGCCCGCAGCAGGCGCTCTTCCGCCGTCAGGTCGGTCTCGCCCTTGGGCGTAATCTTGCCCACCAGGATATCGTTCGGATTGACGTCCGCGCCGACATAGATAATGCCGTTCTCGTCCAGGTTACGCAGGCTATCCTGGCCGACATTCGGAATATCGCGCGTGATCTCCTCGTCGCCGAGCTTGGTTTGGCGCGCTTCGACCTCGTATTTCTCGATATGGATCGAGGTAAAGATGTCTTCGCGCACCAGCCGCTCCGACACCAGGATCGCGTCCTCGTAGTTACCGCCTTCCCAGGGCATGAACGCGACCATCACGTTCTGGCCCAGCGCCAGCTCGCCGTTGTCGGTCGAGGATGAGTCGGCGATAACCTGGTTCCTGGTCACCCGCTCGTTAACCATCACGGCCGGCCGCTGGTTGATGCAGGTGTCCTGGTTGGAGCGCATGAACTTGATCAGCGGATAGGTGCGCTCCTGGCCGTCGTCCTCGCGGATCACGATCTGCTTGGCATCGGCACGCAGCACAATGCCGTCGTTTTTGGCAATCACGACCTGGCCCGAGTCGCGGGCGGCCTGATACTCCATGCCTGTGCCGACGATCGGCGCGTCAGGGCGGAGCAGCGGCACAGCTTGACGCTGCATGTTCGCGCCCATCAGCGCGCGGTTGGCATCGTCATGCTCCAAGAACGGAATCAGTGCGGTCGAAACCGACACGACCTGCTTGGGCGACACGTCCATGTAATCGAAGCGCTCGGAAGGCTCTTCAACAAACTCTTCGCCGTAGCGGCCCTGCACCTTGCCGGTCAGAAAGCGGTTGTGCTCGTCCAAGGGCGCGTTGGCCTGCGCCACGATGAACTTGTCTTCTTCGTCGGCCGGCAGATAATGCGCCTCGTTGGTCACGATCGGCCGGATCTTGATCGTGCGCAGCGGCAGATCGGCGATCTGCTCGGCGATCGCCCGGGTAATCTCCGAACCTTCCTCGGCGATGGTCGCGCCGGTCTTGGGATCGACAATGTCTTCACGCAGGATCTGGCCGCGCAGCAAGCCGATGGCGATATGCCGGGCCAGCTCGGCGTCGATCCGCGCCCCACGTGCCGCCAACAAGTCACCGGTGCGCAAATCGCGCGCATCGTTGACCAGCAGCGTCTTGTCGAGCCACATGGGCGTGTTATCGACCTCGCGATACACCTTGCGATAGGGCGTTTCCAAAAAGCCCATCTCGTTGATGCGCGCAAAGGTCGACATCGCGCCGATCAAACCGATGTTTGGACCTTCGGGTGTTTCCACCGGGCAGATGCGGCCATAGTGCGAGTGGTGCACGTCGCGCACCTCGAAGCCTGCGCGGTCACGACTCAGGCCGCCCGGACCTAGGGCCGAGATACGCCGCTTGTGCGCCAGCTCTGCCAGCGGATTAACCTGATCCATGAACTGCGACAGCTGCGAGCCGCCAAAGAACTCACGGATCGCGGCTACGACCGGCCGGATATTGACCAGGCCGTTGGGCGTCGCGCTTTCGGGATCTTGCAGCGACATGCGCTCCTTGATGACCCGCTCCATGCGCAGCAGGCCGACGCGGAACTGGGCCTGGATCAGCTCGCCCACCGTGCGTACGCGGCGGTTGCCGAGGTGGTCAATGTCGTCGGGCTCGCCGATACCGTTGTTGAGATCGATGATGCGCTCAACAATCTTGTACAAGTCCGGCGGCGTCAAGATCCGCTCGGTGAGCGGCGGTGTTTCACCACCGCGGTCACGCCGGCCCTTTTCCCACAGGTTGCGGTTCAGCTTGTACCGACCGACGCGCGCCAGATCGTAGCGCCGCCCATTGAAGAGCAGCGAGTCGAGCAGCGTGCGGGCATTGTCGAGCGTCGGCGGATCGCCGGGCCGCAGCCGCTTGTACAGCTCGATCATGGCTTCTTTGGCGTGGCGGGTACCGTCCTTGTCAAGGGTCGCGGTGATGTAGCGGTGGTCGGGATTAACGTCCACATGCTGAAAAAGCGCGAGCACTTCCTCGTCCAAGCCCGACTCGTCGAGCGGCTTGTCGGAAAAGAGGCCAATCACCGCGCGCAGCAGAATCGTAACCGGCAGCTTACGCTTGCGGTCAACCTTGACGGAGATAATATCGCGCTTGGACGTTTCAAACTCAAGCCACGCGCCACGGTTCGGGATCAACTTCGCCGTATGCAGGGCGCGGCCGGTTGTTGGATCGTGCTCATCCTTGAAATACACGCCGGGCGAGCGGATCAACTGCGACACAACAACGCGCTCCGAGCCGTTGTTGATAAACGTGCCATTCTCGGTCATGAGCGGGAATTCGCCCATGAAAATTTCGCTCTCTTTGACCTCACCCGTGCTCTTGATCAGCAGGCGGGCACGCACTTTGAGCGGCGCCGAGTAGGTCAAATCACGCTCACGGCACTCGAACTCGTCGTAGCGCGGCGGGTCGAAGCGGTAGTCCATGAACGAGAGCGCTAAATTTTTCCCGGTAAAATCTTCGATGGGCGAGATTTCATCCATCAGCTCGCGCAGCCCGACCTCTTGAAACCACCTAAACGAATCAATCTGGGTTTCGATCAGCTTCGGGACTTCAATCGCATCCTGGATTCGAGCATAGCTGCGACGTTCAGGACGGCGCGGCTGTGCGCCATCCATCGGCTCTTCTCCGACGGCGATCAGCGGCTGCAAGACGACCGTTTCGGTCAATGGTGGCATGTACTGCACTCCTCAGCGCGCCAGGAAACACAAAAAGACCCTTCCATCGGCGGTCTGCCTCTGGACCCGGTCAAGTGTGCTCCCTCTCCTAGTCGATAAAAAGTGCGCCTTACGGCGCGAACGGGACAATGTGTACAAGCGAACAGAATGCCAACGCTCTATATTACGCACTTTACATGTATTTGGATTTTGCAAACACGCAGTGTATCACGCACGTCAAGGTCTGTCAAGCCCAAGACCAAACGCGCCCGGTCGATCAACCGCGCCGGCTTTAGTGTACCAAAAATGGGCCAAAGCGCAACTATGCTATAATCACCCCATTGTGCCGGGTGGGGCAAGCTGGTCCGGCCCTGTTTTGTGCAGAAACGCAACCATGATCACCGAGCCCACACCAGTTGCACATATCACCGTCGACGTCGTGATTCCAGTCTTGAACGAGGAGCTGCAGCTGGCCGCCAGCGTCGAAGCGCTACGGACCTTTTTGCTTCAGCACTGTCCCTACCGCTGGCGGATCGTGGTGGCGGACAATGCTTCAACAGATCGCACACCGGCGATCTGCCAAGAGCTACGCGCACAATATCCCGGCGAAGTTGACTTTGTGCGGCTAGAACAAAAGGGCCGCGGCCGGGCGCTCCGGATAGCCTGGAGCCAAAGCACGGCCGACGTGGTCTGCTACATGGACGTCGATCTGTCCACCAATTTACGCGCTTTGCCGCCCATGCTTGCGGCCTTGATCCACAGCGACTACGACCTTGCCACGGGCTCCCGCCTGATGCACGGCGCGATCGTCACCCGGCAGTGGAAGCGCGAAATCATTTCACGCAGCTACAACCTGCTGATCCGGCTCATGTTCTGGCACCGGTTTCGTGACGCGCAATGCGGCTTCAAGGGCGCAACCCGGCGGGCGGTGAACGAGCTTGTCCCGCAGGTGAAGGACCAGGCCTGGTTTTTCGACACCGAGCTGCTGCTCAAAGGCGAACGCCAGGGCTACCGAATCTTTGAGCTGCCGGTTGAGTGGATCGAAGATCTGGACACACGCGTGAAAATTGTCAAAACAGCCTGGGAAGACATCAAGGGCCTGGTCCGCGTGCGGCTTGGAGCATAGCGGAGCAAGCCTCCAGTGCGATGCGCGGGAAGATAGCCAAGCTATCTGTGGTGGCTTAGCGATCCGCTAGGAACAACAAAGGTCGCAGCATCATGCAAGAAGTCCGCGCCGTCCTGCTTGAGCAACAGAGCTTCGGTCCCTGGCGCAGCGTTACCCTTGGTGCCGCCGCGCTGGCTGCCGCACAGCCGGGGCAGTATCTCGCCTTGCACTGGACCGGCACCGGCAGCTTTGACCCACTGCTGCGCCAGCCGCTGTTCGTGACCACAACCGACTCACGCGCCGGAACCTGCGAGCTCCTCGTGGAGGCTACCAGCCCCGCGCTGGGGTTTTTAGGCAACGCTGCTCCGGGCACAACGCTGGACGTGCTGGGACCCCTAGGCAAGGGCTGGCAGCTCGCGGCGGATGTGCGGACCCTCGCCGTTCTGGGAACTGCTGCCACCGCGCCCGCATTGTTTGGGCTGGCCCACCATGCGATTGCGCGGGGAGTCGCGGTAACTGTGCTGCTGGGCACAGCTAGCCGGGACGAAGCACCGCCGCCGTTTCTGCTCCCGGCAGCAGCCGAGTACAACGTGGCCCAAAGCAAAGCGTTTGCCTCAGCCGCAATCGCGCTGTTGGACGACCACGCGCTGCGCTGGGCCGACATGCTGGCAGCGGCCTTGCCGCACCCATACTGGGCCAAGCTTGCGCAGCGGGTGAGCGACGTCCGTATACGCTGGAGCCGTGGCTTTGCCCAGGTCGCCGTGCTGCCGCCGCTCCCGTGTTGTGTGGGCGTGTGTGGCGTGTGTGCGGTTGAAACACGGCACGCCAGCCGCCTGGCCTGTGTCGACGGCCCGGTCTTTGACCTACGCGATCTTGTACGATAAAACCAGCAGCCAGCCAGCGCCGAGCGTCGCAGCGATGGGCGGTACTCGGCTCGGGGGGAGAGTGTACGGATGCGAGTGCTCGTGATTGCCGCTCATCCTGACGACGAGTCAGCGTTTGCGGGCGGATTGATTGCCAAATATGCGGCAGAAGGCCACGAGGTGCATGTGCTTTGGACCACCCGCGGCGAAGGTGGCGAGATGGGCGATCCACCGCTTACAACCCGCGACAAACTGGGAGCCGTACGGGAAGCCGAGGCACGGGCGGCAGCGGCAGCACTGGGCGTCCATGGGGTGCATTTTCTGCCCTTTACGGATCCGGTGGTCGGGCCGGAGGAGGCCTTGTTTCCGATTGATGCGCCGCTGGAACTGTTCAGCCAAACGATTGCTGCAGTGATGGCCGAACTGCGGCCGGACGTAGTCCTGACCCACGGCTCGGGCGGCGAGTATGGCCATCCCCAGCATGTTTTTACGCATCAAGCCGTTTTTGCCGCGCTCACACGGCTGCAGCCCTGGCGGCCGGCCGAGGTATTGACCTGGGGCGGAGCGTATGCCGATCCCGAGCAAGAACGGTTTATGAACAAAAACGATCCCGCCGATATTGTGCTTGACGTCACGCCCTGGCTCGCCCAAAAGATCGCCGCGTTTAACGCTCATCAGACGCAACACGTCCTGTTTTTTCGCCACAACCAGGGCAAAACCATCGACCAGATCCCAGGCCGAACCGAAAGCTTCCATCGCTGGCCGGAGTTTGCGAGTGCGCCTACCAGCTAACGGAAAGCCTGGCTGCTGGGCGGCAGTGCAGCAGCAACTCGCTGCGCCCGAAATGATTGCCTAAGCACCGACGAAAGCGCATATTTCAGCCCAGCACGGCCCTGCTTTTGCTATAGATACGGGTAAGAAATATGCGCTTAGCTGAGCGATAGGAGAAATACCCGTGCGCGGATTGTTGGGACGCCAAAAAGTGCTAGGTGAGCGTCAGGAAGCCCTGTTGGCGCAAGAGCGGGAGCTGCTGAACCGCTTGCGGGAGGTGCTGGCAAGCTTTGCCGATACACTGCCGGCGGATCAACGGACGCTTGACGAAGCGATCATTCATCTGGATGAGCTATTCCTGCTGGTTGTCGCCGGCGAGTTTAACTCGGGCAAATCGTCGTTTATTAATGCCCTGATCGGAGAAACGGTGCTGCGCGAGGGCGTGACGCCCACGACCGACCGCATCAATATTTTGAAGTATGGCCCTGAAGCCACGGAACGGCTGCGCGAAGAGTTTGTGCTGGAAATATTGTATCCCGCCGACATGCTGCGCGAGATCAATATTGTGGATACGCCCGGCACCAACGCGGTGATCCGGCGGCACGAGGAGCTGACGCGGGACTTTATCCCCCGCTCCGACATGGTACTGTTTGTGACATCGGCGGATCGTCCTTTCACCGAGTCCGAGCGCACCTTTTTGGAGCAGATCAAAGAGTGGGGCAAAAAGATCGTGCTGGTAGTCAACAAGGTCGATATATTGCAGCCGCAGGAAGTCGAAACGGTGGTGCAATTTGTGCGCGACAACGCCATGCCACTGCTTGGCCGGCAGCCGGAAGTCTTTCCGCTTTCGGCCCGGTTGGCCCAGCGCAGCAAAAGCAGCGGAACCGCGGGCGGTGGCGCCGACAACGAGTGGCAGCAGAGCCGGTTCGAGGCCGTCGAGCGCTACATCACCGACACTCTGGACGAGGACGAACGCATCCGGCTTAAGCTGCTTAATCCGCTGGGTGTGGCGCAGTCGATCACGACCAGATACCGGACAGCTGTGGATGAGCGGCTGCGGCTGCTGCAAGAAGATTTTACGACGATCGACCAGATCGACAAGCAGATCGAACTGTACCGCCAAGACCTGCAAAGAGATTTTCACCTGCATATCGCCGAGATCGAAAATCTGCTGCACGAGCTGGAGCTGCGGGGCATCAGGTTCTTTGACGACACGGTTCGGATTGGACGCATGTTCGATCTGATGAAGACCGACAAGATCCGGGCGGAGTTCGAAGAACAGGTGATCGGCGATACCACTGCCCAGATCGAGCAGCGGGTGCAGCAGATCATCGACTGGCTTGTGGATCGCCAGTTTCGGCTGTGGCAGGCGGTGAACGAGTATCTTAATCGGCGGCAAGTGGCGCGCAACCGCGACCAGATGCTGGGCGACATCGGCACCTCGTTCGACTATAATCGGTCGGCGCTGCTGGCCTCGGTTGGCCAAACCGCGCGGCAAGTTGTCAACACCTATGATCGTGAGGCGGAGGCTGAGGAGCTATCGCGCGGGGTGCAAGGCGCGATGACGGCGACCGCGGTCGTGGAAGTAGGCGCGGTGGGCTTGGGCGGCGTGCTGTTGGCTGTGCTGACGGGCGCGGCAGCCGACTTCACCGGGATCCTGTTCTCCTTGGCCGTTGCCGGAGCCGGTTTGTACATTATTCCCAGCAAACGGCGTCAGGCCAAAAAGGATTTCCATCAAAAGATTAGCACCCTGCGTGATCAGCTCACCCGCACGATTACCCGGCAGGTAAACTCCGAGCTGGAAGCTTCTTCTGGACGAATCCGCGAGGCGATCGGACCGTACACCCGCTTTGTCCGTGCTCAGCGTGAACAGCTCGGAACCGTTACTGAGGAGCTGGCGGCGATCGACGGTGTGCTGGGGCGGCTGCGGGCTGAGATTGCAACAGCAAGCTAGCCGGCAAGCCCAAGGGCAAGGCGGGACTGGTTAGGGACCACACACGACTGGTGGGCCTTGACCTTGGGTGTCCCGGAACGCCGTATTTGCGCTGATTCCTGCAAGTGCAGCATAATGAAGGGCACAGTTCCAGATCATCGAGCTGACGAAGCTGGCTTACACTGCTGGCGATACGTGCGCGATTTTATGGCTGTGCTATAGTTGCACCAACGGCTGCACATGGGCTCAAGGGCGCGCCCAGCATTACCTTGGGCCAACCGACCGACAACCATCGTGCCAGCCATCCGAATCCCCCCAACCGTTGTCCAGAAACGTGCGTAGGGCCTGCATTCGGCATATTGATCGCTGTGGCAACTACATCACCAGGGTTAGCCAGCAGGAGCTGCATCAGGTTGCTCGCGGCGAGCAGATCATCGGGATCCGCGGCCAACAGATCGGTGACGTGTTTTGGACTTGTGCCAGCGGACGACGGCTATTCCGGGAAGCTTGGCAGCCGTGAAGATCTGGAGCTGGCAGTGCGCGTGGGCTAGCCGCACCAGATCTTGGTGTAAGCACTGGTGATACACTGCGGGTACGCACTGCCGGAAATGGGAAACAGCGTCATGAATGAGCAGGAATCTTCATCGTTCGCTCGTGTACTGGTCGTTGCAAACTCGGAAGCGACGCTGACTGTGCTGCCTGAATATCTGAGACAGCACGGTCAGTTCGTCGCCGTCACGCACGAATCGGCACAGGTTTTGGCGCATAGTGCCGAGCGGCTGTGGGATGCGGTGATCATCGATCTGACACCGGTTGCTGCCGGGATCGACCTTGTGCGGCAGCTGTACGCGCAACAGCCACTGCTTGCCACCATTGTGCTTAGCAGCGACTGTCATGCGACAAGTATTCCCACAGCCATAGCCGCCGGCGTTTTCAGCTGGCTGCCCGCACCCTGTCCGCTGGAATTGGTCGAATTGGCAGTGGTTCGGGCTCGCGAGCGGAGGCAGTTGCAGCGTCAAGCAACAGCCGCGCAAGCCAGCCCGGGCATCGCATGGCAAGTCGTCCATACGGTTAACAATCAACTGGCGGGCATCACCGGGCTGGCGCAACTGCATATGGCCGACGACCTGCTGAACGTTGATCTGCGCTCCGACCTTGAGATGATTCTCAACAGCGCGCGCAGGATCAGCGACTTACTCAAGCCGCTCAGCAAGCACTAATCTTTTGCTCGATGCACCAACGCAGCCTGGCAGCCGCGCGAGTATGGAGGAGCCGTACCTCTGCATGTATCCTGAGTTAAACCACGAGCAACGCAGCGCGGTCGTAGCCCCGATCGGGCCGGTATTGGTCCGCGCGGGTGCAGGCAGCGGCAAAACGCGAGTGCTTACCCTGCGGATTCGGCATTTGATCGCCGAGCATCAGGTCGCGCCAACGTCGATCCTGGCCGTTACCTTCACCAACAAAGCTGCCAAAGAGCTGCGGGTCCGCCTGCGAGAACTGTTGAAAGAGCGCAGCCGCGGGATTACATCCGGCACGTTTCACAGCATCGGGCTGCGGATTTTACGCGAGTCGATCGCTGGCCGCATCAAAGGCTACACCCAAGACTTTTCGATCTACGGCGAGGATGAACAACGTCAGCTGGCCCAAACCGCGCTGGAGCAGTGGACGGGCCGGCCGCCGTTGGTGCTTGAGCCAGAGCAGGTGCTGAGCCGGATTTCCCGCCTCAAAAGCCGCATGCTCACGCCACAGCTTGCGACGCGTGTGGCTGGTGGCGATGGCCAGGCCGCCTACGTCGCCGGATTGTACGACACGTATCAGCGCAGCCTGCGGAAACATAATGCCATCGACTTCGACGACTGCATCCTGCTGCCCTACCGCCTGTTGAGCGACGATCCCGAGCTTCTGGCTGAGTATCAAGCTCGTTGGCGGCACGTGCTGGTCGACGAGTACCAGGATACTGATCGCGCCCAACACGGACTGATCACACTGCTTACGGCTGTGCAGCCGCGCTCGCTCTTTGTGGTGGGCGACGCGCAACAGAGTATCTACGCCTTTCGCAACGCCGATCACACGATTATTACCCAGTTTGGCCAAGATTTCCCGGATGCGCATGTGGTTGAGCTAGTTACGAATTATCGATCGCGCCAGCAGGTACTGGACGCAGCGCACGCCGTGATTCGCCACGCACAGGCAATTCACGTACTGCCATTACAAGCGGCGCAAGGTCCGGGACAGCCCGGCACGGTGATCAAGATTCACGAGCTTAAGGATGGCCGCGACGAGGCCGAGTGGGTAGCCCGGCAGGCAGGCGAACTGATCCGAACAGGCCGCCGGCCACGCGAGCTAGCGGTGCTTTTTCGGACGCGGCATATGAGCCGTGGGCTGGAGCAAGCCCTCCGACACGCCCGCATTCCGTATGCTGTTCGGGGCACGGCGGGCTTTTATGATCGGCGGGTCGTGCGCGACGTGCTAGCATATCTCCGAGCCATCGCCAATCCGGCGGATAGCCTGTCGCTCGCCCGCATCATCAATCTGCCTGCCAGGGGCCTCGGCGGCGTTGCCTTGGAGCAGTTTACGACCAATGCTGCGAACCATAGCCTAGCACCGGGACTGGCACTGTTCGATGGTCGCTGCTACGCGGGCCTGAAGCCCAACGCCGCGATTGCGCTCCGTAGCTTTGCGGGGATGCTCGGCAGCTGGCGCGACAAAGCGGCGCGGGGCTACCCACCGGCGCATCTCGTGGCCGATGTGCTGGCTCAGAGCGGCTACGACCACTGGATCAGGACGGCGCTGCCCGAAGCCGATCGCCCGGACGCGCTTAGCCACCTGCAGGAGCTGCAAACCGCCGCGGAAGAGCACGACTCGCTGGCGGCGTTTCTGCAGGAGATTGCGCTCATGACCGCCGTGGACGACAAGGAGGACGAGCGGGATGCGGTGCAGCTGCTGACCATTCATGCCGCCAAAGGCCTGGAATGGCCGATCGTGTTCGTCGCTGGTTTGGAGGAAGGCACGCTGCCCCACGAGCGCGCCTTCGCCGAGGTGAGGGGCATCGAAGAAGAGCGACGGCTCTGTTATGTCGCCTTAACCCGCGCCAAAGAGCAGCTTTGGCTGTCATGGGCAGCCGGACGGCACCGGGGCGCCCCAGCCAAACGTTCCCGCTTTTTGGACGAGATTGTTGCCTACGGACAGGAGCGATCCCGCCAACCAGCAGTTCGGAGCTGAGCATCGAGTGCGGTTTTAAGCGGGAATGTACCGCCGACGCGGACGACGCCAGCGGCGACGGGGGGCACGCATCATCGTCGGCAGGCTTTCGTGCTTACACATGCAGGGATCAAAAATTAACATCTGACACCTCGCAGCGCAACCTAGCGTGTTGCTAATACTGTACCTGGCGTCGGGATGGGAAAGGACGGCAGAAAGACCAACCGCAACCCTGGTCATTTGGCCTAGTCCACGTGGCCACGGGTGCAGGAAAGGGTGCGCTACGGCGAGTTAACGGGCGCAGCGTCGATCGCTTCACGCAGGCCACGTACAAAGCCCATGACATCGCCGGCTTGAGCAACTACATTGATGAGCGCCGAGCCGACGATAATCCCGTCGGCAAGCTGCGCTACCTGGTGCGCATGATGGGGTTGAGAAATACCAAAGCCCACGGCGAGCGGCGTTTTGGTGCGTGCCCGTACCCGAGCCATAAACTCCGGCAACTCGGCGGACACCTCGTCACGCGCGCCCGTAACGCCTTTGACCGCCACACAGTAGATGAAGCCGGTTGCGTGTTCCGTCACATGCGCTATCCGTGCTTCCGTCGAGGTGGGCGCCAAAAACTGGATTAGCTCAAGGCCATGCGCGCGGCTAGCCGCCAGCAGCTCATCCGACTCTTCCGGGGGTAAGTCCGGAAAGATCAAGCCATCGACACCGGCCCGCTGAGCGTCAGCACAGAACTGAGCCAGGCCATACCGCAACATAGGGTTGAGATAGCCCATCAGCAGCAGCGGCACGTCAATGCCGCGCTCACGCAATGTGCGCACGGTTTCAAGGCAGTAGCGTACGCTGACACCATTCCGTAATGCCCGCTGTGTGGCCGCCTGAATTGTGGTTCCTTCGGCTACCGGATCCGAGAAAGGCACGCCTAGCTCGATCATGTCGGCACCCGCCGCGACCAGCTGGGGCACAAGTTCCAGCAGTGACTCCCGCTCGGGAAATCCGACCGGAAGATATAAAATCAGGGCACGCCGCTTTTCAGCTTGCAAGCGTTCCCAGGTTGCTCGTATGCGTGACATTCATTCCTCAACTCAGATGTAGCCAGGCGCCGACGGCAACTTCACTCGCCATCCAGCTATTGCTCATTGCGCATGGCTACATAAAAACCTTCACGTGCGTCTGGCAGGTGCTTAACAATCACGATCACGCTTACCAGCAATACCGCGATCGTGATCGGCAAGCTGGCCGTGAACCACCACACCAACGGTGGCGTTAGGCCAACCCCGATGATCGAAGGCCAGGTTTCATCCTTGAACACGAGCTTCCTCGTCACCAGAAAGACCGCCAGCGCGATCACGGCCAGCCGCCAATCGACCAACAGCAGCACCACAATGCCCGAAGCAAGGCCTTTGCCGCCCGTTTGCCGCAGCCAGTGTTTCCAGCTACGGGCGGGCTCGTTCCGGGCTTGCACGATCAGAAATGGCGAGAAGCAGTGTCCTGCTACACCCGCAGCTCCACACAGCGCCGCCCCTTCCGGGCCAAGCAGCAGGCACCCGAACAGCATCGCTGCGGCAGCTTTAAGGCCATCCAGCAGCGCAACAAGCACACCGGCCCCACGCCCGACGTTGCGAAAGGTGTTCATCGCACCGGCATTGCCACTACCCGTTCGCTGCACATCGATGCCCCGCAGCCGCTTGCCCACCAGTACGGCAAACGGCACCGCTCCAAGCAGGTAGCTCAGCGCAAGGGCAAGCAACAACACAGGCATGTTCATGGGCCGGTGCTCCATCGTCGGTGGGTTGCGCGGATTGTAGCGGAGTGGGCCCATAGCGTCAATGGCGCGTTAAACAAAGCAGCCCCCATCACGAGTGATGAGGGCTGCTGTAAGCAGGACGGCAGCTACCGAACGGCGTTGACCGCGTTTACCCGCCCGTTACCATAGAAATCATCTTTACCCGTCTTACCAAGGTCGTCGGCGGCAGCTTGCATTGCAGCCTGAACCTGTGCTGGATGCATCGAACCGCCATTTTGACCAATAATGAGAGCTGCAACACCTGATGCGTGCGGCGCTGCCATGCTCGTGCCGGCAGCCCAACCCCATCCTTCACTGATCGTACTGTAGACGAGATCAAACACGTAGCATTCATTTGTCTGGCCAGCCACAGTGCACTTAGGCCAATTTGCACGATTCGCAACGCCTCCCGGACGGAGCGAGAAGTCGACGTCACCACCAGGAGCAGCAAAATCAATCACGGACTGGCCGTAGTTGGTGTAGAAAGCCGGCGTATCCAAGTTAGTGTTAGGGTTGCGCGCCCAACCTTCAGGACCAGTCGCGGAGATAGTTAACACGTTGGGCAGATCGGACGGTAGATTGATCTGGTCGTTGTCATGGTCGCGATCAATGGCGGAATTGCCAGCAGAAGCGATAACGGCAGTACCTTGCTGGTACGCATAATTCGCCGCTCGGGCCATCATGTTCACTAGCTCGGTCACTGCGTTGGCGCTGAGACAACCTTCCGGGAAGCAGAGCCGGTGTGATGGTAACCGCCCGCCCAAGCTCATGTTGATGATGTCGGCGTCGATCTTCGCCGCGTACACCATACCCGCTGCAACGCCAGCAAACGAACCGCTCCCAGTAACTTCTGATAAAACCTTTACCGCAACAATTTCGGCATCGGGAGCGACACCGACCGTACCAACAGAATTGTCAGCAGCAGCAATCGTTCCTGCTACGTGTGTGCCGTGGTTGAAATAGGTGCCGGGTCGGATGTTGTATTGCTCACCGGAAACAAACGACTTGCTGAGTGATGTGTTTAAGTTCGGCGCAATATCAGGATGCTCAGCATCAATACCGCTATCGAGCACTGCCACCCGCACGCCTGCGCCTCGGGCATCAGCCTCCCACGCTGGCAGCGCCGCGACTGCAGTATGGCCCCATTGGAGCGCCAGGCCAGGGTTGCTTGCACCACTGGCAGAAGCGTCACCAACTGCTACACCAACCACCTGCTCTTCATTGGGTTCGAGCCACTGCATGGTCACGTTAAGCACAACCGCTTGGACACCGGCTATCTTAGCTGCGCTATCCGCAAACATTGGATTGTCTGAGGTGGCTACAGCGACACCGATTTCAGGAATCGCCTGTGTGATCGTCCCACCATTTGCCCGAACTGCTTCTGCTAGCTTTGCTGGCAGTCTATTGTCCCTAGCAATGATGACATACGACTTCGCGTCACTCGAAGCGCTGGCGGGTGAGGCGGTTAACGCAAACGATAGCGCAAGGATGAGCGTGAGGAATGAACCGAACAACCGTTTGAACGTGGAGGACATGTAGGCTTCTCCTAAAAAGGTTGAACTGGGACCAGGACAGAAACCGAACACCAACGAATCCACAGGATGTGTAGGGGGATATTGGGCGCCTGCGAAAGAGCGCACAAAACAACACACCTTGCAAATAACAAGGCGACCAACGGGCGGTGCAGCTCCTATGCTGCCGATTAGTGCGGAGCGGCTGAGTCACACACAACTATTGTCTGGTAGCGTACCTCGTCGGTACACGAGTACCAATTTTGTTTTCGGTGCGCAAATTATACCGAATATTGAAAAGTTGTCAAATTATTTTTATTGACGAAGTAAGAAACAAAGTGGACGAGGTCTCCAGCTATTGCCGTATCAAGAGACGTATATCACATTAAGAAACAGAACAGCCCCCATCGCCATTGATGAGGGCTGCGGTCTGATGGAGGCCAGCGCTATCTTAGGAATTCGTAAGGTATTGGTTGATGAATTCCAGCGACTCTTCGATGTCAACACGGTAGGCAAAGCCTGGTCCAGCGCAGTTGCTATTCAGGCCAAAGGACGTAACGGCCACGATGATGTTCGTGCCTGGCAGGAATACGGGACCACCGGAGTCGCCGAAGCAGGTACCGGCTCCTCCCGTGCCCTTGCCTGGGCTACCTGAGTGCTGCAAGTTGAAACCATCGGTAAGGGCGCTGCGCAGATTTACGAACTGGACGGTGCCTTGGTAGCGCACTCGATCCGCCTGAAGCTTAGGCTTCACGCTTTGGAGGCCATACCCAACGACATCAAAGGTTGTTTCCTGCTGACCGCGCTTGGTTGCGAGAGCATCAAGGGTGTTCGGCTCGGCAAGTTCACCAATCGTTTCGGTCTCGACCGACTCATCCAGCAAGATAAGACCAAGGTCGTGGGTGTTGGGAAAGCCAGCGAAATTAGCGTACTCCGGATGGGTTACCGTCGTTCCCAAATACCCCGTGTTTCCTGGTTCTCGGAGGTTCGCCTCCACAACCGGCTCAAAATAGACACGAGCCGAAGCCGCATCGAACGTGCAGTGACCAGCCGTCAGCACCACTGTTGACGACAGCAGCGTGCCACTACACCGCCCGATATAGGTGCCTTCGGCGTCGTACAGCGCGACCAGCCCGACATACGGATGGTCATTGCCATCTGGCTCTCCCGAAGTAACTGCCCAAGCAGGTGCGACCGCTAACAGCAGCATCATGCACACAATCAAGAGCTTTGCCAACCGTTGTGCTTTCATGTAATTGCTCCTCCATCTAGACAGCAGCTCAACGCAGTGCTCCAAATGAGACTTTGCATCGAACATGTTGAAATATCAAGTTCAGCTCTACGCCGTACAGCAATGCGAGACGTTCAATTACGTAGAACAGCCCCCATCGCCGTTGACGGGAGCTGCTCACCGCTAAGAACGATTTACGGCGCGACGTTCAAGACCTGAACAGTGCCCGAGCCGACCGTCGTGGCGCCGGCCCGGACAAGCACGTTGCCAAGCAGGATGCGGCCGGCTGCCGGAGCTGCCTGCGCCGTCACCACGCCCGGCGCGGTCCATGTCGCGCCAGGAGCGCGCACGGCCGCTGCATCGGTCACCGTGACCGAGCCGTACTTGCCGTTGGCGAACACATCCAGGTAATCGTAGGCCGTTGTACCAGCCGGAACCGCATAGCCGTCCACCAGAATGGTGTATGTGCCGGCCGGCGGGTTCGTGATCGTCACCGCCTCTTCTGAGTCGCCGTCCGCCGCCTGGCCAACCACCCGGCCTGCCGCATTGATCACGAACAGGTCAAGGTCGGCGTTGGTGTCAGACGGGTTGCCGATGCGGGCGGTCAACGAGGTCGAGCCGGCGTCAACTTCGACGGTGTACACCTGCTGGGCCAGGTTGGCGATGGTCGGGCGAGCCACAACCGCGCTGCCCAAAGCCGTACCGGCCGCATTACCGGTGAACGTTCCAAACCGGTTGGTGAAGGTGTACTCACGGTTGACCGGCGTGTTCACTGCGGCTCTGTTGATCACATCCGGGTTCGGCGAAACATCCGCGCCCAGGATCGAGCCGGTGATGGTGAAGGTCCCCTGGCTCACCGGCGAAAGGCGTGAGCTGTCAACCGTCACTTCCCAAACGCCTGCCTGTGGGTTCGACAAGGAGCGGCTTTGCGTGCCACCGGTTTGATAGCCCGCCGTGCTGTTTTCGATCCCCAGGCCGAATGGATGGAAGCGCAGGAAGCGCAGGCGAGCGCCATTCGTCGCGGTCACATCGATCTTGAACGCGGGCGTGTTGGCCGGAACATTGAAGAAGAACGTTGCCTTGTCGGGCCGGTCGGCTGTGCCGGAGTATGAGAGGCTGTAGTTATTGGCTGTGGTAAAGGCCTCCGTCGCCACGACCGTGTTCATCGTCTGGTAATCGATCCCAACCGTATTCGGATCATCCAGGTTAAGGATCGCGCTGTGGACTCCAGCGCCAGCCGGACCAATTTCGACCGGCAGCGCTACGCTCTTGTTGAGCGGCAAGCTGATCGACGCAGCACTCTTGAACGTACCGTCGTTGCCGACCCAGCTCAAGTTATAGGTAACGGCGCGCGACCCGCCGGTTGTGCGGGTGAACGTAATTGTGCGCTGACCGGTCTGCCCAGCGGTCCAGCCTTCACGCTCGTAAATGCCCTGGCCCTGATTGGCAGTTGCCAGGAAACCACTCAGCACCGTATTGATCGGCGCGCTACTGCTGATACCGACCGTCTTGATATTACGCCTGAGCGCTTCCCACGCCTTAGCCACGTCCATCAAACCATTACCCTGCTCGTGTGCGCCGTAAGCCGGCAGATAGCGAGCACTCGAGTTGATCGCCTGACGGAGTTGCGCGGGCTGATGCTGCGCGCCAGACTGCTTGGCCGCACTGACCAGCAGTGCCGCGCCACCGGCGGCCTGGGGCGAAGCCATCGAGGTACCGTTGAACATCGCGTAGCCAGCAGGCAGCGCATACGTTCCAGGGACAGGACCGCCCCGTTGCCACGTCGGAACTGTCGAGACTGCCGCACCCGGCGCAACAATGTTGGGCTTGAAGCCGCCGTCCTCACGCGGGCCGCGCGACGAGAAGACAAACATGCCGTCGTCTTTGGTCGCTTCTGCACCATAGTTATTGAGCCAGGTATCTTTGTGGACATACGCGCCCACGCTCATCACCTTGCTCGCCGCCGATGGGTCACCGATGGTGTTGATGCCAGGGCCACTGTTGCCGGCCGAGATGAACATTTGGACGTTGTACTGCTCGATCAGGCGGTTATAAAGGATAGCACGGACGTTATTGCCATCGTTGAGCGCCGGCAGGCCGCCAATCGACATGTTGATCACGTCAACGTTGCCCTGCTTGGCAACCCAGGTCATACCCTCGATCAAGGCGTGTGCCGTACAACCACTAATGAACAAGCAAACTCGCACCGATACAAGCTTCGCGCCTGGTGCCGCCCCGTCTACATCCCCACCAAACATGTTGTTCGCCGCAACAATACCGCCGACGTGCGAGCCGTGGGCGCCTGACACAATGCCGATGTTGACGTAGCGCTTGGCGTCACCCGCCGTCGACTTCGTCTGGACAACAAACGGCATAGCTTCCCGGATCGGTGTAGCCGGGTTATCGGTGCCGAACGTGCCAACGTCGTTGCGAACGCTGAAGTCAGTCATCGCCTGCTCGTCGGCAAAGCTGTTGTTCTGGTTGGTGTCGACGTACACGTTGTTGGTAGCGGTATCCCACAGCACTGCAAATGTACCTTTGCTGCCTGCCGGGTTGCCGTCGCGGTTCACGTCGCTGCCGACCTCGCCGCCAAGCCGTCGGTCACGCTCATTGAAGAGACCGATGCGGTACGTAGCCGCCGCAGGAGCGGTGTAGCTCACATCCTTGTAACTAAACGTGGCGCCGCTTACCTGATCCTGCATATCAACCCAGGTCGGATCGTTGTCGTCGGTTGGATGGGTGTAGGTAACCCAATCAACAACCTTGCGCTCGCCAGTGGTGGTCGTGCGCAGCGCCGGGTGATCCAGGTCAATGCCAGTATCAACGATACCAACCGTCACGCCACGACCATCCCAGGTTGGGTTGGCGGCAACGAACTGCGGCGCACCGATATCGCGGGTGGGCATGTAGGCGTTTTCGTTTGGCGTCGTGGCGCTTGGGGGAGCAACCTGCGTCGCTTCGCCGATCGCTTCAGGGCGGGGATCTTCGAGCGGGATGATTTCGTCGATGTCGGCTGCCTCGATACCACTTAGGTTGGCGGCGGCATCCGCCTTTGCAATCGGAACGACGGCTCGAATGTAGCTGATGTCGTTATCCTGGTAACGAACGCTGCCGCCAAGGCTTGCAATGCCACTAGCCACGGTTCTGTTTGAACCAGGTTTCGCTGCAATCAGCAACGTGACCGTCTTATCGCCACGGGCGGTCGCCGCCGCGAGCAGCTCGCGGTCGTGTTTACCCAGTTGATTGTTCTTTTGGCCGTTGGGTGCGGCACCAGCGGGTAGGACGAGCGCGAGCGACAAAGCGCCAGCAAGCAGGGAACCGAACAACCGTTTGGACGTCATGGACATGTGGGCTTCTCCTCAAAAGGTCGAACTGGGACCAGGACAGAAACCAAACACCAACGAACTGACAGGATGTGGGGAATGCTGGGTTTCTGCGCAAGAGCGCACGAAACAATACGCCTTGCACGGGAAACAAGGCGACCAACGGACGGTGCAGCACCTATGCTGCCGATTAGTGCGGAGCGACTGTGTCACACACAACTATTGTTTGGTAGCGTATCTTGCTGGTACTGGAGTACCAACTTTGTTTTGGGTGCGCAAATTATACCGAATATTGAAAAGTTGTCAAATTGTTAAAATGAATGGTATCAATTAACATGGCGGTCAGGGGAAGTATCTTTGGAGCATCTGCAGAAGTACTCCTATGCAGCCAAGGCCGAGCGCACCAATCACCCGCCCCACCCTGACGGAACTTTTGACAGCTTCAGCACTTATCCCTATCATCGCTGGAAGTCATTAAGCGAGAAGGACGAGCAATGCCACTCATTCTGGATGGGCGAAGCGTCGCGGCGACGTTGCGGGAAGAGCTACGCGCTGGGGTTCGGGAGTTTCAACAGCAATACAGCAGCCCACCGCGCCTGGATGTCGTGCAAGTGCATGGGGATGCGGCTTCGGACTGGTACGTACGAGCGATCAGCCGCGCTTGTCAGCACGTTGGCATCACGTTCCAGCTTGCGCAGCTACCCGCCGATATTGAGCAGGACGCGCTGATCGCCCAGATACAGCAACTTAATGCCCGGCCGGAAACACATGGGATCATTGTGCAGGTGCCGCTCCCCCAGCATCTTGACGGAGCAGCGGTGATTGATGCGCTGGATCCGCGCAAGGATGTGGACGGACTGCATCCCGTCAACCTGGGACGCCTTGCCCAGGGCTTACCTGCGCTGGTACCGAATACGCCGGCCGGGGGGATGGAGCTACTGCGGCACTATAACATTTCGCTTGCCGGTAAACACGCGGTGGTGGTGGGTCGCTCAAATATCGTGGGCAAGCCGATGGCGTTGCTGCTGCTTCAAGAACATGCCACGGTTACCGTTGCACACTCGCGCACGCCAAACCTTGCAGCCATTGTTGGTTCGGCTGATGTGGTGGCGGTAGCGGTAGGCAGAGCTGGAATCGTAACGGGTGCTATGTTAAAGCCGGGGGCGGTCGTCGTAGACTTTGGCATCAATGAAATGGGAGCGGGGCAGGTCGTCGGGGATGTTGACTATGGGAGCGCGGCCGAGGTCGCCGGCGCGATCACGCCCGTGCCGGGCGGGACAGGTCCGGTAACCAACATGATGCTGCTGCGCAATGTGCTGCATGCGGCGCGCGCACAGCAGCTGTAGACGCGCTGGGCTCCTTGAGAACAAGGAGCCGGCGGCTGTCCGGGGACAGCCGCCGGCTCCGCCCGAGCGATGCGCTTGCTACGCGCCGGTTAGCGCTGCGACGGCTTGCTCTTCGGTTTCGTGAATATCGGCATACTGTGACAAGCCGACCATCCGGAAAATCTTCTGAAAATGCTCGTTCAACCCGCTCATCGCCAGCTTTTGGCCGTGCCGACCGCAGCTGGTGACAATGCGGATCAAAATCGCAATGCCAGCGCTGTTGATATAGTTGCTGTGATGGAAGTTGAGCACCAGCTTTTGTGCACCTGCCTCGGTTGCTGCAGTGTAGGCTTCGGTAATCTTGGCATCCGCAAACGTTGTGACATCGCCCTTAATATCGATGACGGTGACATTGCCGTGACGGCGGCTTGTCACTTCCAAAGCATCATCCAGAAACGCCATAACTACCTCTTATCAGTTTGCAGTTATTGATAACCAATGACCTATACATAGCAGCTGCTGGAAGCTTGATCATCGGTCTTAATGCTTGATTACCGCTAGGCCCGCAGCACCATTCGCACTTCGTTGCCCCCGTTGGGAACGCCGGTAAATTCAACCTCATCAACAAACTGCCGGATCAGCCACATGCCCCAGCCCACATCTTCGCCGCGCAGGGCCCGCTGCAGGTCGGGACGCTGAATGCCATAGCTCCGGTCGAACTGGTGATAATTCTGATCACGGACGCAAATGATGAGCGTATCATCTTGAATCGCCATCACAACATGAACCTCGGCGTTGCGCACGCCCTGGTTTCCATGCTCAATAGCGTTCGTCACCGCTTCCGAAACCGCCGTACGCAAGCCAGCGACTCGGTCCGGCCCGAAGCCCATACGTTCCGCAATCACCGCTGCGGTATCCATCGCGACCTTTTCATAGCCGAGGCAGCTCGGCAACCGCAGTTCAATCGGTTGCTCTGTGCTCCGTGCACGTTTGGAAGACCAGGGTCGCCGCATACTGCCGTCCTCGATTGGTCACCGCTCAGTCGGTAATGATCACAACGGTATGTTACCATGCTTGCGAGGCGGCATACTTTGCCGCTTTGTTCGCGCCAAGCGGAGCGCTTTAATGAGTGCCGGCCGTGTCTCGCGCGGCTCAATCACCTGATCGATATACCCCCGCTCGGCTGCCACATACGGATTCGCAAAGCGCCGCTGGTAATCGTCCACCAGCTCCGCTTGGCGCGCAACCACATTGTCTGCCTCGGCCAGCTCTTTTCTGAAAATGATCTTGACCGCCGCATCAACGCCCATAACCGCAATTTCGGCGGTCGGCCAAGCGAAGTTGAAGTCGGCCCGAATATGCTTGGAGGCCATCACATCGTACGCGCCGCCATAGGCTTTGCGGGTGATCACGGTGAGCTTAGGCACCGTCGCCTCACAGTAGGCATACAGCAGCTTGGCACCGTGCCGAATGATGCCGCCGTACTCTTGCTGCAGCCCCGGCAAAAAGCCCGGCACATCGACCAGCGTCACCAACGGGATATTGAATGCATCGCAGAAGCGAACAAAGCGCGCCCCTTTGGTCGAAGCGTCAATATCCAGCGTGCCGGCCATCGCCAGGGGCTGATTGCCAACGATGCCGACAACCTGTCCATCCAATCGACCCAGCCCAATAACCAAATTTTGCGCCCAGAATGGCTGTATTTCAAAGAAGAAGCCATCATCAAGAATGCTCTCGACGATGTGCTTCATATCATACGGCTTTTTCGGCGAATCTGGAATAAGACTTTGTAACAATTCTTCCATGCGATCCGGCTGATCCATAGGCTGGACCGCCGGCGGATCTTCCATGTTGTTGGCGGGCAAAAACGACAGCAGCGTGCGCAGCTGCTCAAAGCACTCGGCCTCATCGTCGGCGGCGAAATGCGCAACGCCGGAGCGGGCATTATGGGTCATCGCCCCACCCAGCTCTTCAAAGCCAACCTCCTCGCCGGTGACGCTTTTGATCACCTCCGGCCCGGTAATAAACATCTGCGAGGTCTGCTTAACCATCAAGATAAAATCGGTCATGGCCGGCGAATACACGGCGCCGCCAGCGCATGGCCCGGCAATGATCGAAAGCTGCGGAATCACGCCCGACGACAACACATTGCGGTAAAAAATTTCGGCATAGCCGCCCAGCGCAACCACACCCTCCTGAATACGCGCGCCGCCCGAGTCGTTGATGCCGATACAGGGTACGCCCATGCGCAGGGCTAGATCCATCACCTTGACGATCTTTTCCGCAAACACTTCCCCGAGTGATCCGCCAAACACGGTAAAGTCTTGTGAAAAAAGACAAACCGGCCGACCGTCGATGGTACCATGCCCGGTGATCACGCCATCGCCCAGGGGTTGACGTTGCTCTAGACCGAAGCTATGAGCCCGGTGAACCGCAAACGCATCCAGCTCCACAAACGAGCCGGGATCAAGCAGCGCGGCGATCCGTTCACGGGCCGTGCCTTTGCCACGGGCGTGCTGTTTTTGGGCAGCCGCAGGGTCGGTTGTTTCCGCTTGCGCGCGGCGCTGGCGCAACTCCTCAATCTTTTGCTGCGTCGTCGTGTTCACGCTGTTATCCTTATCTGGGCGGTCGATTTAAACACAAACGTACTGCCTGAACGGGTGGGTGCCGCCAGCTCGAGCCAATCATGGTGGTTGAGCCAAGGCATGGAGCGCAACGCACAGGTCACGGCCGCTCGTTGCGCTGCTGGATACTCCTTTGCGAGCGCAATTATCAATGACCCACCCAAAATCTGCAATGGAGGCCGAATCTATGGGGCCGGCGCGAGCTGCTGATCAAAAAATTCAACCGTGGTGCGAAACAGATCGTCGATGGCCGGGGTGCGCTCCGTGGCCAGCAAATAATGGCCCATGCCTTCCAAAATATGCAGCTCATGGGGCTTGCCCAGGCGTTTGAACTCGTCCGCCAACAGCTGTGACTGCGTGAACGGCACCACCTCATCTTGCTTGGAATGGATCAGCATCACCGGCATGCGCATGTCGCGCGCATGGTAGCGGGATGAATAGCGCCAGTAGCGCTCGGGCTCCTGATGTGGCAGCCCCAGGGCAATCAAGGCTTGGTCCAGGCCAAACGGCGGGAACAACGTGCCGGCCTCGAACTGGCGCCGCAGCTCAAACATATCCGTGGGCGGTCCGAGCAACAAGACGGCCCGTAGCGTGTCCGGCTCGCGCACGGCAAAGCGCATCACATGCAAGCCGCTGTACGAGCCCGCCAGCGCCCCGATCCGGGAGCCATCCGCGCGGGGCAGCTTGCCAGCCTTGGCCAGCGCAACCACCCGCTGGAGATCGTCGACATCGGCCTCTAGATCCAACGCATAGGCTGGGCCAACCGCAATCACGGCATAGCCCGCCTGAGCCAGCGGCAGCGAGACGCTTTCCCATTGATCGGCGGGACCCGGGTAGACGGCCAGGAGTGTGGGCAGCATGGTCGTCTGGCCGTCGTTGGGCGTGTAAAACAACGTCGTTTGATTGGGCCGCCCGTTAACAGTAAAGGATAGCTCGCGGCGTACAGCCTGGGCCGGCAGCGGCTGCTGGATCGACCAGGTTTGCGGTGAGCTCAGACGAACGTCGGCAGCGGCAACCAGCGGCGTTGGGCTCCGCGGCTGCAGCGTCAGATCAAGCGCGGTTGCGCGGCCAGAGGCAATTTGCACGCCGAGCCAGGTGCGTAGCGTCAAGTCTGCAAAGCCCGGTGCGCCGGCGACGGGAATGTAGCTGCCTGCCGGCACATTGGGGATCTGGTAGCGTCCTGCTGCGTCGGTCTCGCCTACAAAAGCGGTACCGTCCGGCCCGGAGACAAGCACGGTTGCGCCCGCAATTGGCCGCCCCCAGGTGGAGCGGACCACGCCCTGCAATGAACCACGCGCTGCGTCGGACGGCAGCTGCACCGTGCCGAATTGTTTGCGGAGAAGATATTGCAGTGTATTGCGGTACGGCCAGATGCGCGGACTTGTGCTGGTAAAAAACAGAGTGCCGGCGAGCAACAACATCATGCCGAGACCAATCGCGCTGCGGCGAAGCATAGGAGATCCTTTGATTGGGAGTCTAATCTACGATGGGCTAGCCTGGCAACCGATCAGCTGGCATGTCCATCCCCGGCGCTGCCAAAAACTGCCACGCCTGTCAGTGCCACCGTTGGCATGGCAGCCGGTGAAGTAGATTATACTTTGGCGCAACCATGAAAAGGAGACGCGGCATGACAGACCGATGGCTTACTGAAAATTGGACCCAGTTTATGAGCGGCGCAGACGAGCTGTTGCAGGATATTCGGCGCAACGCCGAGCAGCTAGGCAACGACACTGTCCGCACCTTGCTCGAACAAGCCGAGGAGCAGCGAATAGCCGCCGAAGCAACGCTCCGGGCATTTAGTGAGCAACGGCAAGCACTGCTGCAAACGTTGGACGCATTGCAAAGCGAGCTAGCAGTCGCGGGACGACCACTTCCGGGTGAAGTATCCTAAGCCGGCCAGCGTTGTCAGTCCCATACAACAGGAACGATGCGACCGCCATACACTGGGCAATGTCCAAAACTGCAGGTACACATTGTCGCTTGCGGTCTGGCGTAGCCCAACCATAATACAATGATTATTGCTTGACATTGCGGGACAAAACGATTTTAACCTCCCGCGCAAGCCGGCACAGGAGCTGCGGCGCGGCATGTGCTGCGCAAGCACGACCAACCGGGAATTGCCTAACCACGTTTTTGTTTAAGATAAACTGCATCATTATAAGAGGAGCCTAAGCTATGCCGCGACTTTCACAACGAGTTCAAGCGGTCCCGCCGTCAGGGATTCGCCGCTTTTTTGATATTGCCGCAACCATGAAGGACGTGATCTCGCTGGGCATTGGCGAGCCGGACTTTGTGACACCGGACGTTATTCGCGACGCCGGTATTCGCTCGATCCAAGCTGGCTACACCGCCTACACCTCCAACTCGGGGCTGCTTGAGCTGCGCACAGCCCTTGCCGCCCAGCTGCAATCGCTGTACGGGGTGGAGTATGACGTCGAAGAATTGTTGATCACCGTTGGCGTCAGCGAGGCGATGCAAAATGCGATGTTGGCGCTGATCGATCCGGGCGACGAGGTGATTATTCCCGAGCCGTGCTTTGTGGCGTATGGACCAAGTGTTGTGTTCGCGGGCGGTGTGCCGGTGTACGTGCCGACGCGCGTCGAGGATGGCTTTCAAGTGACCGCCGCTGCGATCGAGGCGGCCATCACGCCCCGCACCAAAGCGCTCCTGATTGGGTATCCCAGCAATCCCACCGGCGCCGTGATGACGCGTGAGCGGCTGTTGGACGTTGCCGCGATTGCCCAAAAGCATGACCTGATCGTCTTTTCGGATGAAATCTACGACCGGCTGGTGTACGGCGTGGAACATACCTGCTTTGCCGCACTGCGCGACATGCGTGAACGGACGGTGCTGCTGGGCGGTTTCAGCAAAGCGTACGCTATGACCGGCTGGCGCTTGGGCTACCTGGCCGCTTCGGAAGAGATCACCGCGGCGGTACGCAAAATTCACCAGTACGCCATTATGTCGGCGCCCACGATGAGTCAGCACGCCGCCTTAGCTGCATTGAAAGATGCCGAAGGCGACGTGCAGCGGATGGTGGCCGAGTACGACCGGCGACGCAGGGTGATCGTGGATGGGTTCAACCAGATCGGGCTGCCGACGTTTGAGCCGCAGGGCGCGTTCTACGCCTTTCCTCGGATTGACCATCTGGGACTCAGCAGCAGTGAGTTTGCTGAGCGGCTGCTGAACGAGCAGCATGTGGCGGTGATTCCAGGCGACGCGTTCGGGCCCAGCGGAGCTGGATTTGTGCGCGCGTGTTACGCAACATCGCTGGATCAGATCGAGGACGCACTGGAGCGGATCGAAAAGTTTGTCAGCGTCCTGGCCTAGACCAGTTGTGAGCAGCAGGCAGCGCAGCATCTTTAGAATCGCTGCCGGCCAGCCACATCCGACTGGATGGTTCACACCCACAGTTAAACCGGCACTCCCGCGCCTACCAAGCGCGAATGCTTGATAGGTCCGGGAATGTTGCTGTGTGAGGCAAAGAGACCGCGCGGAGAGCTTGTCAGGCCGACGCCAGGAACTCGCGCATGACGTGGAAAAACTTGTCCGGCTCTTCCAGAAACGGAAAGTGGCGCGAATGCGCGAAGACCTCCAAGCGGGCATGGGGAATGGCACGCGCTGTTTTTTCGGCCATGGCTATCGTGGGCATGTCGCTGGCGCCGACGATTACCAGCGTCGGGACCCGAATCTGATGGAGCCGCGACTCCACGTCGAATTGTGCTAGCGTGCCCGTGACCTTGAAGTCCGTCTCCTCACCCCACATCGCGCGATACACATCATAGGCGATGTTGCCAAACATATTTTGGAGCGCGGGCGGTGGCGGTACGCTGATCGAAACAGGCTCGTAAGCGACATCCAGCGCCGCCTGGTATTCGTCGGGATACCGATCCCGGCCAACATACAAGCCTTCACGCTCATACTTGTCGTAGACGGCCCGCACCTCGTCGGGAACACTCGCCCGCATACACGCCAGCGTCTCGTTGCAATCCTCAATCGAGGAGAAGGTATCGGCCAGGATCAGCTTGGAAACATGGTCCGGATATTTGAGGACGTAGGCCTGAGCCAGCATGCCACCCCAGGAATGGCCGAACACGCCACAACGTTCCAGCCCAAGCTCGCGCCGCAGCTGCTCGACATCCTCGACATGGGCGTCGATCGTGTAGCCGCTCGGGTCGGTCTTGTCGGACTTGCCGGTACCGCGCTGGTCGAAGAAAATGAGCTGCACATCTGAGGCCAGCGGTCGCAGATCTTTCAGATAATCATGCGGGAAGCCGGGACCGCCGTTGAGCAAGAGCAAGGGCGCGCCGGTACCTTCGATCTCGTAATACAGCTTAAGCCCCTGGGATGTGATATAGCCATGCTGCATTGCATCCCTCCGTATTTCACTATTTCACACGTGGTGTTAACCGGTGTGTCGACGAGCGAGTCATGCTCCTGCGGACCCGCTCATCGTCCGCAGATTACCCGCCGGAGGCGAAGCGCTCCACAACTTCGTACAGCACCCGCGTACCCCATTGGATCGACCGCACGCTGCAGCGCTCGTCATGGCCATGAATGCGGTTCCACTCGGCTGGACCATCGTAAAGGCCGGGAGCAAAGCCATACACTTTGATGCCAAGCGGCGCCATATGCTTGGCATCCGTTGCGCCGGTGAGCAGCGTTGGGATCGCGGTTGCTCCGGGCGCGTGCTCCTGGAGCACAGCTTTGATCACATCAAACAATGGCGAGGCCGGGTCCGCTTCCAAGGGCTCGGACGGCTCCAAAAACTCGATCTCAACGTTGTCGCCCAGGATGGGCCGCAGCTCTTCCAGGAAACGCTCGGGCGTCCAGCCGGGCAGAATCCGGCCGTCAAGTGATGCTTCGGCTTCGGACGGGATCACATTGATCTGCGAGCCTGCTTTGAGGATGGTCGGCGCGACCGTGTTGCGCACTCTGGCCCGCAGCCCCAGCTTGAATGAGTCATCAAGGGGCAACGCATCGATCGCCGCATCCGCGTTGGCCTCGTCGGCAAGCACTGCCCGCAGGGCCTGGGCTACATCGTCCGGCTGCGCGCTGGCAATCCCCTCCACAAAGCCTCGCAGTGAGGCCGTAAAATGGACCGGCAGGCGCTGATCGCGCAGCCGCAACAGCACGGCCGCCAACTTCAGCACGGCGTTGTCGTCGTGGGGCTGCGAGCCGTGCCCCGGCCGGCCACGGGTCCGTAGCCGAAAGCGCGCAGTACCCTTTTCCGCCGTTTGGACGGGAAAGTAGCGCCGTCCGTTGATCTCGTGTTCCGAGCCGCCGCCCTCATTCAAGGCATACTCGGCCTGGATCAAGTCGGGCCGGTGCGTGGCGACCCAGCCTGCGCCTTGATGACCACCCACCTCTTCGTCGGCCGCGGCCATATAAATCACGTCGCGCTTGAGCTGAACGCCAGCGCGCTTGAGCAGCACCATGGTCATCAGCTCCATGGTCACCATATGCTTCATATCGAGGGCGCCGCGGGCGTAGACAAAGCCGTCATCAATCTCGGCGGCAAACGGATCGTGCGTCCACTTGTCGGGCTCGACCGCGACCACATCGGTATGCGACATGAGCAGAATGGGCTGGCCGGAGCCATCGCCTGAGAGTCGTGCAACCAGCGTTGCACGTTCGGGCGTAGGCCCGACGATCTCGCAGGCAATCCCTTCGCGCTCCAGCATCTCGCGCAGGTACTCAGCTGCCCTGATTTCGTTGCCGGGAGGATTGCGGGTATCGAGACGCAAAAGGGCCCGAAAATGCTCAATCACCTCGTCGCCTGCGGCTTGCCAATCAATCACGCTGGTTGCAGCTTGTGCCATATTCGAAACTCCTTGCTTGTCTGGGCGCCGATCCTAGGCCAGGAACTGCCACCTGTCAACTAAGGCGCCCGCCTGCGCTTGCGGCGGCAGATTTGCGTTCCGTGCTACTATCCCCATGAAGCTCTTGCAGAATGAACAAAGCTATGACACATCAAGCACTCCGCGCTCTGCCATCGGTTGATCGACTGGTGAACCAGGCACAGCTCCACATCAACGACCAGCTGCCCCGCGACGAGCTTGTGCGTATAGCGCGAGCCGTATTGCACAACGTGCGCACTACCGCCAATGGGGAGCCACCTCCCGCGCTGGAGGAACTTGTGGCGGTTGTTGTTGCCCAAGCCGAACAGCTGCTGCAGCCCAGTCTTCGCCCGGTGATCAATGCTTCCGGGGTGGTGATCCAAACCAATCTTGGCCGCGCGCCACTGAGCGCCGGAGCACTTGCAGCCATGCAGGCGGTTGCACAGGGCTATTCCAACCTGGAATACGACTTGGCCGCCGGAGAGCGGGGCTCACGCTACGACCACCTGGGCGCGGTACTCGCTCGGCTCACGGGCGCTGAAGCTGCACTGGCGGTGAACAACAATGCGGCGGCGGTGCTGCTGGTCTTAGCCTGCTTCTGCACGGGGAAAGAGGTGCTGGTCTCGCGCGGGCAAGCGGTGGAGATCGGCGGCGGCTTTCGGATACCCGATGTGCTGCGGCAAAGCGGCGCGCGGCTGGTTGAAGTTGGGACCACCAACCGCACCTACGCCCGTGACTACGCCGAGGCAATCACAGCCGACACAGCGGCCATCCTGACCGTGCATCGCTCCAACTTCAAGATCGTGGGCTTTACCCACGAGCCTCACGAGCTCGAGCTGCGTCACCTGGCGCATGAGGCGAGTCTTTTATGGATCGACGATTGGGGTTCCGGCTCGTTGCTGCGTTCCGAACGCTACGGCCTTGCGGCCGAAGACACGATTCAGGATCGGGTTGCAGCGGGCTGCGATATCGTCTGCTTTTCCGGCGACAAGCTGCTTGGCGGTCCGCAGTCGGGACTGATCGTCGGCGGGGCAGAGCTGATCGCGCGGCTGCGCAAGCATCCGCTCCTGCGCGCGCTGCGGGTAGACAAGCTCACCCTTGCCGCGTTGGAAGCTACCCTGCTGAGCTACGTGCGGAGCCGCGCCGACCAGGAGCTGCCGGTTTGGCAAATGATCAGCGCCACGACGGACGCACTGCAGGCCCGCGCGCAGGCCTTTGCGACACAGCTTGCGGAGGCGGGGCATTCAGTGGAAGTTCTGGCCTCCGAAAGCACCGTCGGCGGCGGCTCGTTGCCTGGTGAAACGCTGCCCAGCGTAGCGGTTGCGCTGCCGGGTCCACCCGCCGCGCTGCATGCCCGGCTGCGCCAAGGCTCGCCAGCGGTGGTCGGCCGCATCTTGGAGAACCGGCTCCTGCTCGACTTCCGGACGGTTCTGCCCGAGCAAGCAACGGCGCTGCTGCAGGCAGTCCGCAGCGCACTTGGCCAAGGATTGCCCACGCCATGATCCTTGATTTGCCCAAGCTGCGCATCTTTGCAGCAGTGGCGCGTGCGAGCTCCTTTACGCGCGCCGCCGACGATCTTGATCTGCGCCAGCCGACGGTGAGCCAGCAAATTCAGGTACTGGAGCGCGGCCTGCGCACTCCGCTCTTTGAGCGCATGGGCCGTCGGGTTCAGCTGACGCCCGCGGGAGAAGCGCTGCTGCCCTATGCTGAACGCCTCCTGGCGCTGGCTGGCGAAGCCGAAACGGCTACGCGTGAGGCGGCCGGTTTAGCCGCCCGGACACTACGGCTGGGTGTGGGCAACACGCTTGCCACCTATATCCTGCCCGACCTGCTCGCGCGGCTGCGCTGGGAGCGTCCGGATGTGATCGTCCAGGTTCAGGTCGGCAACACCGAGCAGCTGATCGCAGCGGTTGTGGATCATCGGGTCGAGCTGGCGCTGGTCGGCGCTCCGCTGAGCCATCCGCTGCTGGCGATTCACGCCTTTTTACGGGATGCGCTGGTGGTCATTGTGCCGCCGGACGACGAATGGGCCGAGCGCCGCGCGATCGGGCTGGGGGAGCTGCAGAGCCGGCCCTTGCTGCAGCGCGAAGAAGGCTCGGCGCTGCAAGCGTCGGTCAATGAGCTGCTGCGCGACCATGGCATCGTTCCGGAGCGCACCATTACGCTGGGCAACCTTGAAGCGATCAAGCGCAGCGTCGAAGCCGGCCTGGGCGTCGCGATCGTGCCGGAGCTGGCAGTGCGCCGCGAAGTTCGGGCGGACATGCTGCGCGCGCTGCCATTTGGCGATGTGCAGCTCCGCCGGGTTTTCAACTACATTCATCAGCGCGACCGCAATCCAACGCCAGCGGCCCAGGTTTTTATCGACCTGCTACACAAGCCGTTCGAGTAGCATTCCTGGACGTGACGGCGTTCCGGTCCCGCAGCCCAAGCAGCGCAGCCCCTCCAACGCCTCCCAAACCGGGCTAGGGAGTATCGTTAACTTGGCGCATCATGTAGTGTAGGTTCCGGACGTGATCAAACTGCTGCTCATCTTCCTCCGGCTCATCAAGCTCGGTTCCGCCCCGCATTGACCTCGCTGCCGACGCTATGGTCGTTTTCACCGCATTTGCCAGCGTATTGCCGGAAGCTAGCTGGCGTGGGGCTGCACGTTGTGGTCCAACAGGATGTACAATCTCCGTATTGCTGCAAGGAGCCGTATGCTACGGACTGGGCTGGGTATCTTCGCGCTGGTGTGCAGTGCCACTGCGTTTCTGCTGAGTGTCTGGATCGTGGTTCCTGCTCCGACCTATCGGCTATGGCAGGTCGCGGTTGGGGCCAGCGAGTGGAGCCTGTGGCTTGGAGTGCTCGGCCTGGCTGGAGCCGGGCTTAGCGTTGCCGCCTTTGCGCGGGGCAGTCGCGGTCCGGCGCTGGTCGCTTTTGGCCTGGGCCTCAGCGCAACGGTCTTTGCAGCCGTTCCACTGACCCAAACCAGGCCAGTCGCGCGAGCGCACAACGTACGCTTATCGCTGCGTCAATATCTGGGGGGGCTGCGGGCGCAACCTGCGGCAGCATCCTCCCAAACGGCGACTTTTGCCACCGTGGAGGGGCAGTCACTCCTGCTTGATGTTTTTTTGCCGACAGCGCAAGCAGCGGCTCGGCCAGCCGTGATTGTGGTGCATGGCGGCTCGTGGAGTGGCGGCGATAAAACCGATTTCCCGCAGTGGGATCGGTGGCTGGCCGACCAAGGCTTTGTGGTCTTCGATATTCAGTATCGTCTCGCGCCGCAACCGAACTGGCGCAGCGCGACGGCCGATGTTAAGTGCGCGATTGGCTGGGTCAAGCGGAACGCGGCGCAGTTTGGTGTAGATGCCGGCCGGATCGCCCTGTTGGGCCGTTCGGCCGGAGGCCACCTCGCGCTGCTAGCCGCCTATACGCCCCGAGAGCCGGCGCTGCCGCCCAGCTGTGAAGCGCCAGACACGGGGGTGCAGGCAGTTGTGTCGCTGTATGGTCCGGCCGACCTGGTGTGGGGCTATTACAATCCCGCCAATCCTGACGTGATCGATGGACCCGGTACGCTTCGACGCTTTTTGGGCGGCGATCCGCGCACAGCGGCCGAAGCTTTTGCAATCGCGTCGCCAATCAACCATGTCAATGCCGACACGCCGCCGACACTGCTGCTCCATGGTGGCCGCGATCAATTGGTGGGCCAGCGTCACGCCGAGCTGCTGAGCGAGCGCCTCCAAACCGCCGACGTTCCGCACCAGACGATATTTTTTCCTTACGCGCAGCACGGCTTCGATTATAATTTTTATGGCTGGGGCTCGCAGGTTACCAAGCCGGTACTGTTGAGGTTTCTTCGACAGCATGTAGCCCAACGCTGATTGGGAGCAACATTTGTATGGCGATTCGGGTTGTGTTAGCTGACGATCACAGTGTCGTGCGCAAAGGTGTTCGTGAATTTTTGGAAGAAGAGCCGGATATTGACGTGATCGGCGAGGCAAGCGATGGCCTGCAGGCGGTTGAGCTAGCCGTCACACTGCAGCCCGATGTTGTGGTGATGGATATCAAAATGCCGCAGCTTTCGGGCGTCGATGCTACCAAACGCATCCGCAGTGTGGCGCCTAAGGTGCGCGTCTTGGCGCTCACTGCCTATGACGACGATCCGTACGTCTTCGGGCTGTTGGAGGCCGGGGCCGGCGGGTACGTCCTCAAGACCGCCGAGTCACGGGAGCTGGTGCGGGCGATCAGGGCGGTCGCTGCCGGGCAGTCCGCCCTTGACCCGGCGATTGCATCACGGCTGGTGACGCGCGTTGGACAGCATCCTCCCGGAGGTGAAAGCCTGACGGATCGCGAGCTGGAAGTGTTGCGGCTGGCAGCACGCGGCCTGACCAACAAACAGATCGGCCACGACCTCGACATCAGCGATCGCACGGTGCAAAATCACCTGGCCAATATCTATGCCAAGCTGGGCGTAGCGTCGCGGACCGAGGCCGTTACCGCGGGTTTGCAGCGCGGCCTGTTTCGGTTGGGCGAGTAGCTATTTCCGGCTGCGAAACAAGAAGCTGAAGGCGTTTACGCTGAATCAAGAACAGGTTGCAGCGTACCGCCTGTGGTAGAGCATCATGAAACGACGAAAAGGCTGGCAACAGCGCGATCCCCATATCGGGCCCCTGCGTGAGCTTCAACGCCGCGCTGAGGCGATGACCCGCGGCGATTTTAGCGCCTTGGGACAACCGGTTGGCGGCACCTCCGAGATCGAGGATCTGCGGCGAGCCATGGATGTGATGGGCGCGCATGTCGAACAAGCGCAGGTCGGCATGCAGGCCTATATCGCAGCGCTGACGACGGCGCAGGAGGCGGAGCGCGGTCGGGTTGCGCGTGAGCTGCATGACGACACAGTGCAGCGATTGATCGCATTGGGCCTGGGCGTTGAGCGGGTACAGCGAGCCTTGGAGCGGGATCCCGCGGTAGCCGGTGAACGGCTCAAAGCGTTGCGCACCGAGATCACAGCCATGGTGCAATCAGTGCGCACGGTGATCGGCGACCTGCGGCCGCCGGCACTGGAAGAGCTTGGTCTGCTACCGGCGGTTGAGCTCCTGCTGAAGCGCAGCGCCGACGAGCTGCCGCGCGTCCGTGCGCAAGTGCACGGCACGGAGCGCCGCCTTGATCCGCAGAGCGAGCTGGCCCTTTTTCGGATCGTCCAAGAGGCCTGGAGTAATGTCCGCCGCCATGCCCAGGCCACCGACGTTTCCATCGATTTTCGCTATGACCGCGATGGCTTGCATGTTACGGTTGCCGACAATGGCCGCGGTTTTACACCGCAAGCCAACGGCAGATCGCCGCGTGGGCGCTTTGGGCTGCTGGGCATGCAGGAGCGCGCGATGTTGGTTGGGGGCAGCGTGCGGATTACCAGCGCGCCGAACGCAGGAACGCGCCTGGAGATTTCCATGCCGTATCCCGGCGTCGATGGCCGCGACCCGATCTGCGACATGGTGATCGGACCGGATGCGCTTAGCTCGGAATATCGCTCACATATTTACCGCTTTTGCTCGCAGGCCTGCCGCGACCTGTTCGACGCTCAGCCGGAGCGGTATGTTTAGACGCCGTGAAGTTTTCTGAATCAGCAAGCCGACCGAGCGATGCCGCAAAGTTGATCGTTCGGCCGGCGCAGGTTTCCGTCGCCTACGATGGGTTTCGGCGCAAAAACAGGGCCCGTACCGACGGCAATAACAAGTACAGGCCTGCCGCAACGAGCACCGCCAGACCTACATATTGGACGTTGCCGTCCAGCCGCGCGCGGAGTACCAGGAAGTATGCATTCACAAACACAAACGAAAGCGTGGCAAACCAGGCCCAGCGTCGCAGCCGCAACAATCCATAGGCCAGCAGGGTTGTCATCAAAGCGCCTACCAGCAGCAGCGAACGAGGCTGGTTAAACGCCGCGAGTGTTTCCGAAGGAAATAACGACCCAACGCCGCCCGCAAAGAACGCTCCAACTATCAGCAACGTTGCGATAAAAATCACGCCGCGGGGAGTACGGCGTTTCTGCTCCTGCTCCATCGATCGATCCTCGGTCACAACACCCATCCACAAACGCTATGCATCAGCTGCAAGCACAGCGGCGCGGCGCTGTCTCTCCATTTATTGTATGCCTGTCTCGGCCGCGCGTAAAATAATGCGGTCGATCACCGACTCCACGGGCGCCCAATCGTCGGTAAACGCTTGCACTGCGGCAGCATCCTCAGCCGTCCATTCGCGCATTGACAGCTTGCGGCTGTTGCTAGCCAGCGCTTGCTCCATGACCGACCGCAGGGCCGGATCGTTCATCCGCTCGGCGTTCGCCTCGAAGTTCGCCACGCCATCGCCCACGGGCTGCTTCACCCCGATCACGATGCTGTTGCCGAATGAGGGCACATCCAAAATGAACACCTGGGGAAAGACCGTGCGCATCGTGCTGGCCAACGCATGAACCAGGCGATAGTCTGAGCCAGGCTTGCCCGCGTTCACCACCGCCACCCCATCCGACGACAGGTGATTGTTCACGGCCACAAAAAATTCGCGGGTCGTCAGGTGGAACGGAATATACGGTTGATGATACGCATCCATCCCGATCACATCGTAGGTTTCGCGGCTGCGATTGAGAAAGACGCGGCCATCTTCCGCGTACACAGTGTAGTTCGGCGCGGATTGATCTTCCATCGCAAAATACTTGCGGCCAACGTTCACAATCGCCGGATCGATCTCCACCGCGTCAATCCGCGCGTCCTGCCCGTAAAAGGCCAGAAACTGCTTGGGAATAGTCCCGGCCGCCGAGCCAATCATTAACAGGCTATCGACATCGTCTTTGCCCCGGTTGGGATACACATAGGGCGCGATGTTGAAGAAATCCCACGGGCCATTGGTGAGCAGATCGGCCGGATCGTTGGTTTGGGCATAGCGCGTATTGTAAATTGAGTGAATGGCTTGACCTTCGTTGAGGATCAGGCCAATGCGGTCAGCGTCACTGCGATCCGGGCCGAGGCTGGCTACCTGGATATAGTTATAGCTGCTTTCCTGCTCGTACAGCGACTCACAGCCACTGTCACGGCAGAAGGGCTCGCGAATACCCCGCAGGCCGAGCTGGAAGACCGCGAGCAGAATAACCGCGGGGATTGCCACCAGTGCGATGCGTCGCCGCATGCCCAGGGCGCCGACCGCGACCAAGGCTAACGCAAAGACGTAAAAGGTAAGGTTCGTCCCCAGCGTCGGGATCAGCAGCAGAACCGGCAGAAAGGTGCCCGCAATCGACCCAATCGTGGACAGGGCATACAACGAACCGGCCGTACTGCCCGCCGTTTCGAGATCGTTCATGCTCAGCCGAATCGCAAACGGCGACACCATGCCGAGCAGAATAATCGGCACCGACAGCAGCAACAGCACGCCAAAGAACGAGCCAAAAAAGACGCCGATCGAGAACGAACTGAACGCCGTTGCCGCGGCTGCCAAAATCGGCCGCGCCAACAAGGGGATTGGCGCGGTAGCCAGGCCGGCGGCTAGCAAAATCAGCGCCAACACCTGCGCATCGGGCCGACGGTCTGCTAAGCGCCCACCTAGCCGGTAGCCAATGGTGAGATAAATCAGCGTCAGGCCGATAACATTCGCCCAGATCAACTGTGAAGAGCCAAAAAAGGGCTGCAGGAGGCGCGATGCGGTTAACTCAATGCCAAGCGAGCAAATGCCGCCGATCAAGACGGCGGCAATCAAAAAAGATCGTTGTCGCACGAAAGGTTATTTCTCCTGAATACCGAGCGGGGGCACCCACAGTGCAGGCTGGCTATGTCATTTTTATCGGCCGAGTGTGCTCATAACCAGGCTTTGCAGGAAATTCAGCAACAAGATCGCGATCATTGGGCTGAAGTCAAACATGCCAAACTGCGGGATGATCCGCCGCAATGGACCAAGAATTGGCTCGGTAATTTCATACAAAATCTGGGTAATGCGCATCTGGCCAGTTTGATCGACCCAGCTCATCAAAATGCGGCCAATAATGGCAATATTGAGTGCGCTGAAGAGCATAAAGAAAAATGTTCGCAAAAATTCGTTCATCCGGCTTGCCATCCTTGCCCAAGCGCTAGAACTTCGCTACGCGCACCGCGCAGCTTCCCTACATTATAGCATGGCTTAGCCAGATATAAGCTTAGGCAAAGACTTTGCAAACCATTGACAGCCAATTAGCACGCACCTATACTACCAGCACAAGGAGCTGGACGCATGACGAACTCCTCGCGTTTTTTGCAGACCTACTCGACCGCACCGCTCTTCAACACCAAGATGGTGGTGGGCGAAACAGGTGTGCCCGCCGATACATTTCGCGCGTGGGAGCGACGTTATGGATTGCCTCGACCGCAACGGGGTGAGGGTGGCCAACGGCTGTACTCGGAGCGTGATATTGCCACGATCCGCTGGTTACGGGATCGTACCACGGAAGGGCTGACGATTAGTCAAGCGGTTGCGCTGCTTGAATCCGAAGCCGACACGCCCGGGCCAAGCGAACAGCCACGTTCGTTCGCGGCCCTGCAGCATGAACTGCTGCAAGCCCTGCTCCGTTTTGATGCACCCACGGGCGACACGATCCTAAGTGAAGCGTTTGCGCTGTATTCCCTGGATGCTGTATGCGTCAATGTGATCCAGGCTGTGCTGGTTGAAGTCGGGACGATGTGGCACATGGGGACGGCTTCGGTTGCGCAAGAGCATTTCACCAGCCAGTTTTTGCGGCGGAAATTGTTGGCCCTGCTGAACATCTATGATGTTCCGGAAGGCCGCGCCACCATCATCGCGGCCTGTGCGGCAGGCGAACAACACGATCTTGGACTTTTGCTGCTGGCACTCTTTCTGGTTCGTCGCAACTACAGGGTCGTCTTTCTGGGCTCGGATGTTCCGGGCGATGCCCTGCAGCAGGCGGTCGATCACGTGCATCCCGACATTGTGTGTATCTCCACTTCGACGCCAACCACCGCCGATCATGCCCTCCGCATGGCCTGTGATGTACAGGCGCATAATCCTGCAACATTGGTGTTCATTGGCGGCCAAGGCGCGGGCGCAGTGGACCCTCAGCAACCAGCGATCCATGTGCTGCTGAGCAGCGGCCTAGCTGCTGTCGAGCAGATCGGAGCTACGCTCGCAGCTCAGCGCCATAGTTTTTAAGCCTAGCAATGAGCAATTGAGCGGCCATATGTCGCCGGGATAACCTGCTATGATAGAAAGAGTGTCAAATGTAGGGGGATAACAGGGCTGTATGATGGACTCACCCAAGGACACCCGCCTGTCGATCTATCCGGCGCATTATTATCTCTCGGCTTTGCCGCAGGTGGTGCACGTAACGAGCCGATCGTCCAGGAGCGAGCCGTTGTCGGTCGCGGGAGCCTATGCTACGTGCCGCGCAATCACCCGTGAACACTCGAAAAGCTTTTTTCTGGCAAGTCGGTTACTCCCTCCGGCCAAACGGTTGGCCATGGAAGCGCTCTACGCCTTTTGTCGCACCTCCGACGACACGGTGGATATCAGCGACAATGCAGGCCCGGCGCTTGCCCATTGGGTTGCCCAGATCAATCTAGCCGTGCCACCCGCGGATCAACCGGTGCTTCTGGCGTGGAACGATACGTGCGAACGGTATCAGCTGCCGTGCGAGCTGGCCAACGAGCTGTTGGCGGGCGTTGCGATGGATCTGTCGATCCAGCGCTACGAGACCTTTGCCGAACTCTGGGTGTATTGTTATCGGGTTGCGTCGGTGGTCGGGCTACTGTCGATGCGGATTATTGGGCATCAGCCGGGTGCGGAAGCCTACGCGATCAGGCTGGGGATCGCGCTTCAGCTGACAAATATTTTACGTGACATTGGTGAAGATGCGCGCCGCGGCCGGATCTACCTGCCCCAGGAAGATTTGCGCCGCTTTGGGCTGAGCGCAGCCGATATCCTGAACGGAGTCCACGACGACCGCTTCCGCGCGTTGATGACGTACGAGATTGAACGAGCAGAGCACCTGTATCGCGCCAGCTGGCCCGGCGTTGTGCTGCTGCACCAGGACGGGCAGATGGCGGTTGCCACCGCCGCGCTGTTGTATCGCGGCATCCTGCAGAAAATCGTTGACAACGACTTCGACGTGTTTACCCGCCGAGCCCATCTATCAACAGCTGAAAAGCTTCTGCTCTTGCCCCAAATCTACCGCCGGCTCCAGCGACTGCGCGAGGGCACAACTGCTCTGGTGTAGCTCAGCCCCGCATCTGTTCCAGCGCCACCCCGCATCGGCGCACTTGCAGCATCACCCTCCAAAACATGCAATTTGACTACGGCACGTTGGCTATCGCAACGCTTAGCGCCGCACTTCACGGAACTTGGCCACAGCTTCGGCCCGGTTGCGCGCGCGCAGCTTACGGAGGATATGTTGCACATGCTTTTTGGCGGTGGACTCCGCAATCACCAGCCGGTCGGCTATTTGACGATCAGTCGCGCCATTGGCCAGCAGCCGCAGCACCTCAAGCTCCCGATCGGTAAGGTTGACCGTTGCTTCCGTCGGCGCGCCATTGCCTTGGCGAAAATGCGCCATGACCCGCGCAGCGGTACGGCGGGACATCGCAACTTCGCCCTCGGCCACGCCCAGCAGGGCCCGAGCCAAAGCATCCGGCTGAATATCTTTGGACAAAAAGCCAAAGGCTCCGGCGCGAATAGCATCCACAATCAGTGAGTCAGCCGTGGCAAATGACAAAATAACCACGCGGACCCCAGGCAACGTCCGCACAAGCTGCTGGGTAACAACAACGCCGTTCATGTCGGGCAGTTCCATGTCCAGCACAACGATGTCAGGCTGCAACTCCACAGCCAGACTAACCGCCTTCGCCCCATTCGCCGCCTCGCCGACAACACACAGCTGGGGATGTTGATCGAGCACCTCACGCAGAACGCGCCGAAAGACGCTATGGTCGTCAACAACTAATACACGGCTGAGTTGATACGCATCCATATCGCTTGGCTGAGACGCAGCGCGGGTGAAATGTTCCAGGTGAGCGGCTGACTGTACACTCAAGCCGGATACGGTGCGCTGGGGATGTAGCATGACGACCTCGTTATGAGTAGCAGCTGGTAGAAAATGTGATACATTGTGATCTATATAAATAACTGCAAAACATGCCCGAACGATACGGTTACCTGTAAACGAATGTTTGAAGCTCCCTTGTTTGTGAAGCTGGGCGGCTCGATCCTGACTGACAAGACCCGGCCCGAGGCAGTCAATCGTGCAGCACTGCATGGGATTGCAACGGTTGTTGCCGATTGGGTCCGCGAGCCCCGCACAGCACCATTGCTGATCGCGCATGGCGGCGGGTCGTTTGGGCATTACTGGGCCGACCGGTATGGGACGCAGCATGGTGTGACGGATGCTACCGGCTGGCAGGGCTTTGCGCGGGTTACGGATGCGATGGGTCGTCTTAACCGCATTGTTGTGCAAGCGTTGCTGGCAGCCGGGATAAGTGCCGTAGGGCTCCAACCGGTTTCGTCCGCCCTGGCTGCACACGGCAGCTTGCAGCACTTCGATGTGGCAACGATTGAGCGGATGTTGCGGGTTGGCCTTGTGCCGGTGCTGTGCGGCGATGCCGTGCTGGA
Source organism: bacterium (assembly GCA_016781505.1). GTDB lineage: Bacteria > Chloroflexota > Chloroflexia > Chloroflexales > Kallotenuaceae > LB3-1. Next base: position 3,892 of record JADDQF010000128.1, on the reverse strand, counting down.
TCAGCAGCAGGGCGCAGCGATTGTGTCGACCGAGGGGTTGTTTGCCTTTCTCGCACCCCGGCTGCAACCCAAGCGGATTGTGCTGCTGGGCGAGGCAGGCGTTTTCACGGCCGATCCACGGCGAGATGCCGGCGCTGTGCGGATTCCGTTGATCACAACCACAAATATCGAGGATGTTTTAGCCCAGGTTGGCGCTTCGCATGGCGTCGATGTCACGGGCGGCATGGCCACCAAGGTGCAGGCCATGTGGCAATTGGTGCAAAGGGTGCCTGGACTTGAGGTTCAGCTGGTTGGCACAGAGCCCGCCGTCGTGCGCGGCGTGTTACGGGGCGAAACAGTAGCCGAAGGAACGATCATTCGGGGCTGATCAAGCACTACCTGTAATGGGCGCAACTGTGCTGGGCGGTCAAGACATGCGTACGCCGCAGCCTCATGGCTACGGCGTGCATGATCATGAACGGGACAGCGCTTGTCGGCGCGGCGAACGATCAACGTTATTGCTCCGCTGCCAAGGTGGTGATCGTCGGTACGCGATTGAACATCCAGAAGGCGATCGGCAGCAACAGGATCGTCGCGCTACAAGCCCACGCCACCAGCATCCACAGCAAACTTGCCCACCAGCCGATCACCACAAACCAAATTGCCCGCAGCGGCAGCGGATGCTCGACGGGCTGCCGCACCACCACTGTGCCGCCCGGGGCGATATGCACCTGTGACGTTCTACGGGGTTGAAGGGTCATAACCTGAGGGATCAGGTTGAGCATCATCAGCCCGACCGGCAGCCCGCTCAGCGTGAGGTTGAATAGCCAGGCGCAGATGGTCCAGATTAAGCCTAGCCACCAGCCAATAACCAAGAACCAGACGGCGCGCAA
>JADDQF010000128.1:0-2894 GCA_016781505.1 bacterium | reverse complement strand
AACATAGCTGAAATCGTGGGTCATGCTGCGTCGGTCGCCCAGCCAGCGGATATAGGCAAAATCGGCTGTGACAGGCGTGGCGCGCGGCATCCACGGCAGGTCGACATGCGCCAGGGCAACGTTATGCGCGCGGAGCAGATCGTAGAACGGCTCCATCAGCCAACTCGTATGCCGCACTTCAATCGCCCAACGCAGATCCGTGGGCAGCTCGGGCAGCACGGCGGCCAGGCGGTCAAAGTGTTCGGCGGTAAAGGATGGCGCGAATTGAAACAGTAATGGGCCGCATTGGGGGCCAAGCTCGCGCATGATGTTAGCAAAATGTTCGATTGCTGGCTGCACGTCGTGCAGCGCTTGGTCATGAGTAACGAAGCGCGGCACCTTGGCGGCAAACACAAACGCGTCCGGGGTACGCTCGCGCCAGGCCTTGATCATCGTCATGCCGGGTGGCCGATAAAAGGTGGCGTCGATTTCGACGGTATTGAAGTGCCGGGCATACACCGCAAGATACCGCGCGGCCGGCCTGCCTGCCGGATAGAACGGACCGACCCAATCATCGTAGCTCCAACCGGACGTACCTAGATGGATCTTGCTCCGGTTCATGGCGTGCTCCTTGCTCTCGTAGTACAGCCCCACAGCATCATGCTGAGCTGCCAACAAGTCGTGCTATGATAGCAGCAAGATCTGCTGCGCGTGGTCCCATTCTTGCCTCAGACCGACGTTGCAAATACAACCCGGTTGAGCGTCGTGACGACGGCTCACTACGAATGAACACCTTTATGCTTGAACGGCTACACAAAGTATTGGCACGTGCAGGAGTGGCTGCGCTGCGGCCCGCCGAAGATATGATCATGGCTGGCCGCGTGACGGTGAATGGACGGGTGGTGCGCGAGCTGGGAGCGCGCGTCGATCCAGAAACCGATGTGGTTGCGGTAGATGGGCAGCTTGTCGAGATTCCGCAGCCCGACGATCCCCATCACTACATCGCCGTTTATAAACCGCTTGGGGTTATTTCAACAGCCTATGACACGCATGGCCGGCCCACCGTTGTGGGGCTGGTGCCGAGCAATGAGCGGCTCTTTCCGGTTGGTCGGCTGGATGCCGATAGCGAAGGGTTGATCTTGCTGACCGACGACGGCGACCTGGCATTTCGGCTGACACATCCGCGCTTTGAGGTCGAAAAAGAGTATCGGGTGCTGCTTGATCGCACCCCGACCACCGAAGATTTGCGCCGCTGGCGTGAGGGCGTCGAGCTTGACGGCGAGCTGACGATGCCGGCGTGGGTCGAAGTATTGGAGCGGACCGCCGACGGCACGTGGGTTCGGGTGGTGATGCGCGAAGGCCGCAATCGCCAAATACGTAACGTTGCGCGCCTGCTGGGCTATGACGTACGCCGTCTTATTCGGGTTCGAGAAGGCCCGCTCACATTGGATGAGCTGGGGCCAGGCCAATGGCGAGAACTATCCGCCAGTGAAGTACAAAACTTGCGCGCCCATACGCAGCACATTCCATCGCGGGCCGCCGAAGAGGAGCGAGAACGCCGCATGTCAGATCGTGATTATTCCAAGGGCCGTCGACTACGTGTGATCCGGGGAGCACGGCGGCCAGTCGACAGCGAAGTGCCACAAGCACCGGCCGAACCAGCGCCGCGTGAGCCGTCAACGCCACCCACGCCGCGTCGGGCCCGTGCGTATGAACACCCGGCAGCGTTGAATGAGTCATTCGCGGAGCAAGGCCCGGCTCGACCAGCCGGTCCATCACAGGCTCGGCCAGACTTTGCCGATGATCGGCCGGCGCGCGGACAGCAAACCGGCCAACGTAGTTATGCGCAACAGAATCAGCGTCAGCCACGCTCGAATGATGCTGATCGACGGGACCGTGCTGGTGGGTTCCGCTCCGACAACACGCAGCAGCGACAGTCATTCAATGATCGCGGCCCGCAGCGGGATAGAAGCGAACGAGGCGGGCCTGGACGTTCGGACCAACGCGGTGGCGCGGAGCGCGGCAATCAGCGTTCGTACGGGGACTCCGAGCGTGGGAACCAGCGTCCGTATGGGGGTCGAAGCCCCGAGCGCGGCAACGAGCGGCCATATAACGACCGCGGCAGCCAGCGCTTTGGCGACGAGCGGCGCGGCCCCGGAGCGACAAACCGCGGCGATTATGGAAACCGGCGTGACGCCGGCCGGGATCAGGATGCGGGCGGCCGGCCTTTTGACCGATCTCGCCAGAGTGGAGCGCAGCGTGGGTTTGGTGCCCGCGGGCCCCAAGGTGCGGGCGGTCCGTCCCGTGATCGCGGCAATTATACCGACCGGCAGGGGTCGTACGGCGAGCGGCCCCCCGGCGGTCGACGCCCGGATAATCAAGCGCGGGGTGGGCCAGGTGGCGGCAGCTTTGACCGGGAAGAGCGTCGCGACCGACCGGCCCGCGCAGGCGGCGCCCCAGGGAATCGCGGAGATTATCCGCGGCAGCAGGATGATCGGCGCAGCCCAACTAACCGAGGGTACGGCTCACGCGGTCCCCAGCGTGATTTTGACAACTCCGGCTCCCGTGGCTACGGTGGCAACCGGCGTGAGGAAGGGAATGATGCCCCACGGCGTGATGATATTCGGAGCGGGCTAGGGTCCAGTCGTGCTGGTGGTGGTCGGCCTGGCGGTCCGAGCCGTGGCGGATTCAGTCGCGGTGGCCCCGGTAGCGGCGGTCGGCCTGGTGGACCCAGCCGTGGCGGATTTAATCGCGGTGGCGCCGGCGGCGGCGGTCGGCCTGGTGGACCCAGCCGTGGCGGATTCAGTCGTGGTGGACCCGGAAGTGGAGGTCGGCCCGGTGGGGGCGGCAGCAGCAGCGGCGGCAGCGGCGGATTCAATCGCGGCCCCGGTAGCGGGGGTCGGCCTGGCGGACCC
>JADDQF010000110.1:3961-27602 GCA_016781505.1 bacterium | reverse complement strand
GTCGATGGGTAGAGCCGGAACTCTCGTAAGCTGCTCAGGGGTCTGTTCCTGCAGATGCCCCGATTTCGCCGCCGCAGTGCGAGCTGCTAGTCCAGCGCTACCTTAGATTCTGGTGCAAGCCGCGGGCCTGCCACTCAGCGCGCAAACCGTCGTCTTTCGTCGTCAGGCAGGGGTCATCACCTCGGAGCGTACGCTCGCCCAGCATCGCAGCTTCGGCCACCGAGCTTATTATACGTATGTTGCAGGCCAACGCCATGATCCTGTGGCCGGCATCATAGCGCTGAATACGGTCTTCCCCGTTACGCTGAGGCTGCGCCGGGAAGTGGCCACTTGTTTCGTAATTACCCCTGCGCTTGATTGGATATAATGGGCGGCGATGCGAATACTGCTGGGCGCGCTGCTTGGCCTACATCGGTTCCAATCAGGAGCGGAAGCTGTTCTTATCCCTTAACTGCTACAGTTAACTGTTAACCAGGAGGCACTATGCGTGAAACGGTTGGTTTTATTGGCTTAGGCATTATGGGCCGTGGCATGGCCAACAATCTGCTGCGGGCCGGCTTTCCGCTGCGTGTGTGGAATCGGACTGCCAGCCGCATGGATGAGCTTGTCCAGGCGGGCGCTACGGCCGGCTCAAGTCCAGCCGATGTAGCAGCACAGAGCTCCATTGTTGTTTCCTGTGTGAGCGATACACCCGATGTGGAGGCCGTGCTGCTGGGGCCTGATGGCGTGATCGAAGGGGCGCGGCCGGGTACGTTGGTCATCGACATGAGCACGATCAGCCCGCAGGCAACACTAACGATCGCGGAGCAGCTTGCGGCGAAGGAGATCGCTATGCTGGACGCGCCCGTCAGCGGCGGCAGCGAGGGAGCCACGCGGGGCACGCTGAGCATCATGATCGGTGGAGACGCCGCGCAGGTTGAGCGGGCCATGCCGCTTTTCGAAGCTATGGGCAAAACAATCACCCATGTTGGCGGCGCTGGCAGCGGGCAAACGGTGAAGCTGGTCAATCAAATTTTGGTTGTGGGCAATGCCCTGGCCATGAGCGAGGCGCTGCTGTTCGCGCAGGCTGGCGGCGTCGATCTGCAGAAAACTGTGGCTGCCGTTAGCCAGGGAGCCGGCGGCAGCTGGATGTTCACCAACCGCGCGCCCCAAATCCTGGCGCGGGATTGGCGGCCCGGCTTCAGCTTGGATCTGCAGCAAAAAGATGTGCGCCTGGTGCTCGACGCCGCTCAGCAGCTGGGTGTGCCAATGCTTGCGACCAGCCTGATCTTTAATTTGTATCGCACCTTGCAAGTGCGCGGCCTCGGCGGCGAGGGCAATCATGCGCTGATCAAAGCCCTGGAACAGCTTGCGGGCTTCGAGGTCAATGGGCGTTCCCCCGGGGAAGCTGCAAGCTAAGGTTGCAGCCCGGCAGGTTGTTCGGCAGGACGGCGCGCTCGGCTTGTTGCTACCTTTTTTTCCGCATGGTGGCTAGCGCGAGCGCGCCGAACAACGTGCCTCCAACGGCCCGTTTCACTGCTGGATGGATTTCGAGCCAGGTGTACATGCTCCGTGCTACGGTTTGTTCGCCGAACGATCCCCGCACGGTCGCCCAGCCCTCGACGGGTGCAAACAAACTGTTGGGCACGTTTTCTGGCTTTGGAACATGGGTGTTGTGCAGCTCGTACCCAACCCATCGCAGGATTGCGTCCAGCAGTCGCGGCGATAAGGTCTGCGTTCTGATGACCCCCATGGCAGCCCCGCCGACAATCAGATCGCGCACCGGGTGCTCGGCGGCGTAGATGATCGCGTCGACCACGATGCGGGGGTCGTAGATCGGCGGCGGCGCGACCGGCTTAACTCCCAATTTTGTGCGCGCTTTGTCGAAAAACGGAGTGTTCAGCGTGGCGGGCATGATATTGGTGACGCTGATCGGCACCCTGTCGTGCTGGAACTCAACGCGCATCGCTTCCACAAATCCTTGAATCCCATGCTTGGATGCACAATATGCGGTTTGCAGTGGAATTGCGCGCTTGGCGCCCATCGACGAAATATGGATCAATGCCCCGCCATCCCGCTTCAGATACGGCAGTGCCGCTTTCGCCCCATGAACCTGGCCCATCAGGTTGATATTGATCACCTGTTGAAACTCTTCCATCGTCAGCTGCTCAAACGTGGCAAACAAGCCAACGCCGGCAAGATGTACCCAGGTGTCGAGCCGACCAAAAGCGCTGATCGCCCGCTCCGCGACCAGTTGTACCTGCTCGAAGACCGCGACGTCGGCAACCTGAGCCACCGCGGAGCCGCCACGTTCACGGATCTCGTCTACCAGCGATTCGAGCGCTGAGGCTGTGCGGGCCGCCACGACCACCTGAGCGCCGCGCTCGGCAAAGCGCAGTGCTGCTTCACGTCCGATGCCGCTGGAAGCACCACACACGACCACTACCTGCTGAGCTATTGGTTTGAGCCGCATGAACGCTGGTCTCCCTCGTCCAAGAAATTGCTGAGCGCGGTTACAAAGCGTTGGGGCTGCTCAATCTGCGGCAGGTGCCCGCTATCGGGGATCACGCTGAGCTGACCGTGCTGCAGGTGTGCAAGGGCGGCGCGCGCGTGATCCACCGGCACAACTTGATCGTATTCGCCCCAGATCAGCAACGTCGGCATGGCAAGCTGACCCAACTGCTCCACCATAATCCGTCGCTGCCCGGCCAGGTCAACCTGCGACCGCAATTCGGCCAGCGTTGCCCGACGAAAGCCTGCCTGTTGGCCAAGCCGATACTGCTCCCGCAGCCATTCCACGGGAGCGCGGGCGGGGTTAGCAAACAGCATTGGAAGTCGCGCCAAGACACGTTGGACGCTGCCTAAGGGTGTTGCTATCCACATCATCGTTAGCTCGCCGTAGCCGGGCGTGGTGACCAAGCGCAGGCCGACGTTGACCTCTTGGCCAAGGCCCGCACTATCGACCAGCACCAAAGCACGCACACGCCCGGGCGCCGTGAGTGCCAAACAGAGCGCCGCAAGACCACCCAGCGAATGCCCGACCAGCGCCGCATCGTCCAGGCCAAGCGCGTCCAAAAAGTCGCTGATAAAGTGCGCATACAGCGGGGCAGAATAGTCGACATCCGGCGCTGCGCTCCCGCCGTGGCCCGGCAGATCAAGGACATACACCCGATGGTGCTGCGCCAGCCCTGGTATAACCCACTGCCAGTCCACGGCACTGGCGCCGATTCCATGCAGCAGCACGAGCGGCGGTCCCGCTCCCGCTACCAGGTACTGTGTTCGTAGTCCAGCGACATTGACGGTTTGTGTGGATAGGTGTGGGCCTTGTGATTGTGGCATACGGTCGTTGTTCTCAGCCAACATGCGGATGTCCTTGGACACGTCCTGAGCGTTTGCCCGGCCCTGCTGGAGTACGCTTACCGGGCAAACGCTGGGTTGCACGCATGGCTATGTTCAAGGAGCAGAACCTCCACCTTGCGGAGCAGATGGTTTTGGCCTCCGGCCCCGGCTGCACTACGACGACGAGTCACCCTTGAACAAGGCCTGCTTGATGGTCTCCAAAGGGCCGCCATGATTTATCTCTTGCTCGATGCGTGATAGACGCTCCTCCACGGCCGCAAGCTCAGCGCGTGTGACCAGGTTCAGCTGCGGCATAACAGGAGCACTGGTTGTTTCGACCCGGCCCTGCAACGGCTGAAAGGCCGCCAAGTAAGCATCAATTACTTTGCTCGACATCTCAGCTTGCGCCTTCAACAGCTCGGCTGTGAGCTTCACATACGGATGTGTCTCACCTTGAAGTGCTGCCCGCCACACACCGAATGGATCGAACATGCTTCCGAATAAGTCAAGCATTCTGGTGTCCGGCTGTTGACTCATACTTCCCCCTTTGTTGCTCACCACGACGTCGCCTCATGGAGCCTCCTCCTGGCAACGCTTACAGCTCTGCCTTTTGCTGAATTGATGGGCGCGTGTTAGCACGGTACGTGCCACAGCAGCGATCCACACTGCCCGGCATGTGCAGGACAGTTTCAAGGGGGCAAGATCGCAGAACAGATTGAAAAACCGGTACGCTGATGCGTTGTAGCTCTTGCACGAACAAAGCCTATTCAACCACAGTTTACGCGATTGAATAGGCTTTGTTCGTTGTGTTGGGTGTTTGTGTTTAACGCTTCGTGCTGGGATTACCCGCGGCTGCGTTTATTCCGAAAACATTGGCACTTGCAAAACGGTCAACATTACCAAAATAAAATCGTAAACGCCGTGGGTGATCGCGCTGGTGGTTGTGTTGGTGCGCTTGCGGATCACGCCCAGGGTAAGCCCAACCACAAAAATCACCAGCAGCGTGTTCCAGTTATATTGGAAGGCGTGCAGCGAGATAAAGAAGAGATTGGATACCAGGATGCCGAGGCGGGGCTGCAGCACGCCGCGTACGGCTAGCTCCTCGCCCAGCCCAGCCGTAACGCCAAGCACGACGGCTCCCAGCGGACTGAAGGCAAAGGCCAGCACTTCGTCAAACGCTTCGCCATCGGTTTTGGGCCAGCCCAGCGCATCCCAGATCTGGTCAACAACAGTGCCAAGCAGCGTTGCAACGATCACCAGCACAACGGCCAGCCCGATCCCGATCAGCACTTGGCGCAGGGTTGGGCGGACAAACCCGAGCCGCACAAGCGCTGCTCCGAGGTCGCGCCGAACCGCATAGCCAACTGCCAAAATCGCCGCGGGTATCGTCCATAACAGCCCATAAATGCTGTCGCGCAGCATGCCGTTATCACTGCGGCCGCCCATCAAGTCCGTGCCCTGCTCCGAGGCATTAGCTACAACGCGTAGAAAGGGTGGCTCACCGAGCGCAATCAGCGGGACAAAGCACAACAGCGTGAGCGCGACCACTGCGACAAGCGCTATCGTGTGCACAAATGATTGGGGATTGAGGGGCAGGAAGCGGCTCAGCCAGCGGCGAACGCCGGGAATAAAGCCCAGCGCGCCGATCCCTACAGCCACAAGGCTGCCGACGGCGACTCCAAGCAGCTGTGCTCCGCCTCCATCGGCCAACCTCGGCAGCGTTCCGGGCTGTACGGCAGGATTGTCGAGCAGCGCCGCAAAGCTCAGGCCAAGCGCGGCAATGCCAAAGCCCGCGACCAGGATGCCAAGCCAGACGAGCGTCAATACCTTGGCCCAGGTTTGGGTAATGCCGAGATAGGCCAGAATCGCCAGGATCACAAACGGCACAGTTTGAACGCTTGCCAGCACGATTTGCCTGATTTCGCCCCCAACCACGGCAGCCACGACGTATAACACCATCAGGATGGCGGCGGTCAGCCCGAGCGGCCAACCCTTGACCGTAGACTGGCGCTCCGTCTCCAGCACTGGTGTTGTTGAATTCAGCATCTGATTCTCCTGCGCCTGTTGCTCGTTCAGGCGTATTGCCCAACGGTACGTTTTAGGTGTACGTGAAGCCCCCGCTTTTGTTTCTAGTGTAGCCCAAAAATCGGCGCTCTGCTGCTAAGCAGAACGCCTAGCCGGATCAATCCGCCCGGAGGGTAGGCGTGTAGGACAAGGCACATCTACTGAATGAATGAAAGCAGATCGGAGGTGCGGGGGGCATTGCATCCACCGCAGCAGTAGGCATTTTTCACGGCGACGCGGAGGACGTTGGCGTTGTACCCTGATCAGGTGCCGCAGCCGTTAAGCCCCGCATGGTCATGCTCCAAATGGCCATGCGGAGCTGTGGGACATGCTTCAACAACGCGATCCGGGAGGCAGGATGCCGGGATTGCGCGACTGTTCGGCGAACAAACCAAGGGTTAGGAGGCTGAGTGGACGTGGCGTGGCTGTAGCGTTAAATACATGCTGAGCGCAAAGTAGTAGACCAGATACAGCAGTGAAATGTTGCTAAGCAGCGGGCCCAAGGTTACCGGCTCAAGCAGAATCAGTCCGTAGCTGATGACCCACATCAACGTCAGTATCAAGGTCAGCCCGCGAAATTCGACGGTGCGCGACGGGTACACATAGCGGATCGGCACAAAGACCAGCAGTGAGCACACGGTTAGAATGATGCCCACAACATTGGGCGCTACGTTGAAGACGATGACATAAAACGCTACCACGTTCCAGTAGCTGGGAAAGCCCAGAAAAAAGTGGTCGTCGGTTTTCGCGTCCACCCGACAAAATTGATAGCTCGAGGCAAGTAACGGCAAGGAAGCCAAAATGGTGCCGCTGGTGCCGCTGGGCAGATAGCCGCCGCTCCACAGCAACAGGACCGGCGCGAACACATAGGTCAGATAATCAACGATGTCGTCCAAGCGCCGACCATCAAACGAAGGCAACCGCTCGCTCACGCGGAAACGACGCGCAAGCGTGCCGTCCGTGCTGTCGATGATCAAAGCGATAAGTCCCAGCCACAGCGCCCGGTACGTATCACCCTCAAACGCCGCCAGTACGATCAGAAAGGCCAGAACGGCTCCGGTGGCGGTGTACAGATGGACCGCAGCGGCACTCATCTGCCCTAACGGCGATGACGATGATCGTTGCATGAAGCTATTCCTTGGCGCCATTTTGCTCACACCAGCGTGCAGATAATGTTTCGTTAACAGTTGCAACAATAATACCCTGTTCTGAGCAGAAACGCCATCCTTAAAAGGAGCAGAGTTTGCCCATCTCCAAGGCTGTGTTGGACGCGCAATGGCTTCGTACATCTAGGCTCAGGACGACGCGGGCTTCGCGCCCTAAGCAGCGGAAGGTCGCAGCCGTTCCAGCAAAAAGCCGTGCAGTGCGGTTGCGGCCGGCGACAGATGGCGCTCCGGATGCCAGATCAAGCCCAGCGTACGGTTAAGCCGTGCATCCTGAATCGACACGCCGACCAGTGCTTCGACGCCTTCCAATGCGAGCCGCGGCACAACGGCGATACCCAGCCCGACCGCGGCTAGCCGTAGCACGGTATCCATCTCCGCCCCGTCCAACACAATCCTGGGCTCGAATCCCGCGTTTCGGCACAGCTGCAAGGTACGATCACGCAGCTCGTAGCCAACCGGAAAAAGCACAAATCCTTCCGCCTCCAGATCGCGGGCTACCACCGGCATTTGTGATGCCAGCGGATGCTCTGGCCGCACCGCCACGACCAATTCCTCGGTGAACAGCTCGGCTACTTCGACGCCAGCTACCGGTAACGGAACCACTGCAAGATCCACCGCGCCTTCGGCCAGCAGCTGCACCAGGCTGCTTCCACCGGCTTCGTGCAGCTCAAGCTCGATGTTGCGGTAGCGTTGATTAAAGTCGGCTAACGCTTGGGGCAACAGATGGGTGCCTACAGTCGGCGGTGCGCCAATCGACACACGGCCATGCTCCAGGTTAGCGCGCTCGTGCAGCGCTTCGCGGGCATCCGCAACCACGCGCAGAATGCGGCGGGCATACGGTAACAGCAGCTCACCTGCGTCGGTCAGCTCAATCCGCCGTCCCACCCGATTAAAGAGTGCGACCCCCAGCTCGGCCTCCAACACCTGGATCTGTTTGCTGAGCGAGGGCTGAGCAATATGGAGCTCGCGCGCGGCTTGGGTTACATGTCCGTGACGAGCTACAGCCTCAAAATACCGCAGATGGTGTAATTCCATCGATCATTCCTTTGAGCTATGTATTTCATATATAGCATATCTTGGACGCATCGGAAGTGTGACGGTACACTACTAGGCATACAAAATGCCCCGCCGAGTGGAGGATGAGATGACGGTGCAAACTGAGCCGATGCGTGTATCGACAGATGTGCTGGTGATTGGTACGGGTGGGGCTGGACTGCGGGCTGCAATTGAGCTTGATAGTCGTGGTCAGCGCGTACTCTTGTTAGGGAAGCGACCCAAGGCGGATGCCCACACAGTGCTGGCCGCCGGAGGGATTAATGCTGCCCTTGGCACACTTGATCCGCAAGATACATGGCAAATTCATGCCGCAGATACATTGAAGGAAGGCCGCTACCTCGGCGATGCCGAGGCAGTTGAGCTGCTGTGTCGGGAAGCGCCGAACGCAATCGCCGAGCTGGTTGAGTATGGCGTGCCCTTTGCGTGCGAGGCAGACGGCCGGCTGTCACAGCGCTATTTTGGTGCCCATCGCTATCGACGCACCTGCTTTGTCGGCGATTACACTGGCCAGGCCATTATTGAAGGGCTGGTCCGCGAGGTTGATCGGCGCCAGATTCCGATCATGGAACGGGTGTATGTCACCGATCTGTTGACGGCCGAAGGGCGGGTCAACGGTGCGCTTGGTTTCCAGCTGGAGGATGGCCAGGAGGTTATCATCCATGCTGGCGCGGTGATTTTGGCCGCCGGTGGTCATATTCATATTTATCAGCGTTCGTCGTCTCGTCGGCGCGAAAACACCGGCGACGGTATGACGCTCGCGTTCAGCGTCGGCGCTTCGCTGGCGGACATGGAGCTGGTGCAATTCCATCCTTCCGGGATGGTTTGGCCGACTGAGCTGGAAGGCACGTTGGTGACCGAGGCGGTACGTGGCGAAGGCGGACGGCTGCTCAACAGCGCGGGCGAGCGCTTTATGGCGCGCTACGATGCCGAGCGCATGGAATTGTCGACGCGTGACCGTGTGGCGCTGGCCAACTACACCGAGATCATGGCGGGTCGTGGTACCCAGCATGGCGGGGTCTGGTTGGATGTGAGCCATCTGCCCGCCGAGGTGATCCATTCCCGGCTACCACGCATGTACGCCCAGTTCGCGGCGGTTGGCGTTGATATCACCAAGGAGCCGATGGAGATCGCGCCGACCGCGCACTACTCGATGGGTGGTCTGCGTGTGACGCCACGGACCCACGCGACCGAGGTGCCGGGCCTGTATGCCGCCGGCGAGGTTACGGCTGGCGTGCATGGTGCCAACCGGCTGGGCGGCAATAGCTTGGCGGAAATTCTGATCTTTGGCCGCATTGCCGGCGAGCACGCCCATGAGTACGCGAAGACCCAGCCCGTGCTGCCCCTGGACGAGTCCTTGATTGCCGCCAAACGGGCCGCGCTGGCCCAGCTGCGCACACTGGATGGCGCGACCCAGCGCGAGCTGATCGCTGCGTTGCAGTGGGCCGTATGGCAAGGTGTCGGCGTGGTGCGGACCGCGGAGGACCTTGAGCACGCCCTGCGCCGGCTAGCCGAGATTCGGGCCCAAGCTGAGGCGAGCGAGACCGGCTACGGTGATCTGCCGGCAGCGCTCGACCTGCGTTCCATGTTGCTGACGGCCGAGGCGACGGTTCGGTCGGCACTCCTGCGAACGGAGAGTCGCGGCGCGCATCAGCGTGCCGACTATCCGGAGACCGATCCGGCATGGCAGCGTTCGATTGTGGTGTTGCCACAGCGCACCGCTGCAGGCACCAATACGGGCATGAGCTTGACGACCGCCGAGCTGCCGGAGCCATCCGCGGAGGTTGCCGCAGCTTTGGACGAGGCCGAGTTCGAGGTGGCTGGACGACTGCTCGAATAGTTACGCCTGGCTGATCGTTGACCGAGTGCTGCAGCCGTCTGGGTTTGTCCCAGGCGGCTTTCGCATGTTTAGTTGTCGTCGGAGTCCGCTCATGCTCAGCAACTGTTTCCTTTTCCCTGGTACACGTTGCCGGCTCCGAGGGCCTGCTCGTTACCAAGTGAGTGGTACCTCGGTAAAGTGCAGAGCGTGCATTATGGAACGGTTGGATGGGGGAGCGTACAAGCCAGCCTGACCTTCTCAGTGAATTCAGAAGATGTATTGACATTCACGTTCGGAGGGTATATTCTGGGAGCGGTTTCTGAAACCGCTCCCAGAGCAGGCAAAGAAATGTTTCTCGTGGTAGCCGTTCGTCTGCGTAATGTGACAGTTTGTTGGCACCTCCATGCCGGGTAGGAAGGCCCTATGCCTCGTCCGACCATCCAGGATGTAGCACGCGCCGCCGGTGTTTCAAAGAGCACCGTGAGCCGCGTATTGAATGGCGTTGAGGACTACGTGGATGCCAATACTCGGCGGCAGGTCGAAAAGGCGATCGCGGAGCTGGAGTACCGGCCCAATGCGCTTGCTCGCAGCCTGATCACCAAACGTAGCCTGGCTGTCGGCTTGTTGATCTCCGATGTCGCGAACGCCTTTTATCATCCGGTCATCCATGGTGTCGAGCAGATAGCCATCGAGGCGGGATACGACACGTTTCTGTGCAATACGAATTACGAGGTCGAGCGTGGGCTGCACTTCATCCGCTCTTTGATGTCGAAAAACGTCGACGGTGTGTTGATCATGTCGAGCAGCGTCTCGGACGAATGGATCGCGGAGCTGGCTCGACACAATGTGCCCACAGTCGCACTGGACTGGAAGCCGAATATCAGTGAGGGACCGCTCGGCGTAATTGCCGTTGACTTCGCAGCCGGAATCCAGCAGGCGGTCGAGCACCTCGTCAACCTCGGCCATTGCCGTTTTGTGCATGTTGCCGGCCCGCTCAATCTCCCTACCTCCCTGCTGCGCTACGAAGCATTTCTCCGGGCCCTGGCTTGGCATGACATCCCTGCCGCTGATGTCGCGCTGCTTGAAGGCAACCTACAGTTCGAGGGGGGGCAACGTGTGCTGACCCGGTTATTGGAGCTGTCGCCACGACCGACGGCTGTGTTTGCGGCCAACGATCTCACCGCACTCGGCCTGATCAGCGGGGCGCGCGAACGTGGTCTGCGCATCCCGGATGATCTTTCGGTGGTTGGGCTGGACGACATTGCGCTGGCCGATCAGAGCTCGCCCCCGCTGACGACGATCCGGCTGCCGAAGCTGGAAATTGGCCGGAGTGCGATGCAGATGCTGCTCACCCTCATGCACAGCGACGGAGCAGCCTGTCCTGTGCACGAAGCGCTCGTCAAAAGCTCGTTCGTCGAACGGCAGTCGACTGCCGCGCCGCGAAGCTAGCGGGCGGTGACATATCAGCACGATGGCTCGTTCGGTTGCCGGCCATGGCGTTTTCGGCGCCGGCTGCCAGGAGGCCACCAAATCGCGCCGCGGGAACGACACGGTATAAGGAGCACACATGAATCGGACGACGCTGGAAGTACGCCCGGACGAGCCCATCGGAACGATTTCGCCACGGCTGTACGGCTGGTTCGCCGAACATCTGGGGCGGTCATGTTACGGCGGGCTGTGGGTTGGGCGTGACTGTCAAGATATTCCGCACACCGGAGGCTTCCGCAACGATGTGCTCGCGGCGCTGCGGGGATTACCGGTGCCGATGATCCGCTGGCCCGGCGGCTGCTACGCCGACCATTATCACTGGCAGGACGGAATTGGGCCAAGCACGGAGCGGCCACGGCGGCTCGGCATGTCGTGTGATCTGCAAGTCGAGGACGATAACGGCCTGGGAACGCATGAATTCATGCAGCTCTGCTCGATGCTTGGCGCAGAACCCTATCTTGCCGGGAATGTGGGCACGGGCACGCCCCAGGAGCTCTGCGACTGGCTCGAATACTGCAACAGCCGGCAGCGGACAACGCTAACCGAACGGCGTGCGTCCAACGGGGCTCGCGAGCCGTTCAATGTACGCCTGTGGGGTGTCGGCAACGAGACCTGGGGCTGCGGTGGCAACTACGATCCGGTCACCTATGCGCATGAGTACCGGCGCTACGCGACCATGCTGCGGCACGTTGATCGGAGGGCGGAGCTGGTGGTGGTCGGTCATCACGACGACTGGAACACGAAGCTGCTGGAGGCGCTGGCCGATCACCCGTACCTGATCGACCATCTGTCGATCCATCCGTACTTCTTCCGTGGTGGAGCAGAGGTCGGCTTCAGCGTGGACGACTACTACGCGCTGCTGGCGGAAGTGTGTGAAATCGAGGAGACTATTCGCCGCACGGCGGCGATCATTGACTCGGTGTTCGGAGGCCGCCAACAGATCGGGATTGCCGTCGACGAGTGGGGCGTCTGGCACCCGGAAGTGCGCGACTTTGGGCCCGGCGCGTCGCAGGGGCGCCGCCCGGTGACGTACGAGCAGGCCAGCACATTGCGCGATGCGCTCACGTCGGCTCTTGTGCTGGCGGCGTTTCACCGGCAATGCAACCGGGTCTCGCTGGCGAACCAGGCGCACATTGTTAATCTGCTGCAAGCGCCGGTAATGACGGAGGGCAACCGCATGTGGTGTACACCCAACTACCATGTGATGCGCCTGCATACGCCGCATATTGGCGCAACCGCCGTGCCTATCGAACATACGACGGGGGACAGCCTGCCAAATGGCACGCCAGCCGTAAGCGCGACAGCCTCGCGGGCTACCGCCAGCCTGGCGGTCACCGTTGTGAATGCCCATTTTGATCGACCGGCGCGCGTACATCTACGTGGTTGTACCAGTAGCCGGACGGCCTCGGCCCAGATCGTGGCGGCCGAAAGTGCCGAGGCCATGAACACTGCCGACGAACCCAACCGTGTCCAAGCGAAAGCGCTCGAAGTGCACCCTGACGGTACGGACAGCTGGTATGTGGAGCTGCCGCCGCACGCAGTTGCGACGTTAATGTTTGCCTAGGACAGAAGGCTCTGCCGATGTACTACCAGCCGACTTCGGTTCGCCGCGATAGGAGGGAGGTATGGCCATGACGTTGCCGCCACTGGCCGGATTGGCCAGCTACCACCAAGCCGCACAGCCGGGCCTTGGCGTTGAAGAGAATGTCCAACGGTTCTGGCGCTACGCCTGGTTTGAAAAGCGCCTGCTGGATGTTGCGCTGTACTGGCTCGCGTCGACGCCGGAATGGGAAGCGAAAGAGGCGCTGGGCTTGCACTCCCACCTGGATGCGCTACACGTGGCTGCGCTGCGCCAGCGCGTCAGCGAGATGCGCAACCCGGCGCCCCGGATGGACGTCAGCCCGGACGAAGCAATTGATCGGTTCTTCGCGGAGCTGCTGACTGCTACGGATACGCTGGAAAAGATTGTCGGTGTGTATGGCGTGCTGCGGCCGGCCCTGCTTGAGGCTTATCGCGCGCACTATGCCAACAGTCATCCCGTGGCCGATTATCCTACGCGGTATATGCTGCGCCATCTGATCGTTGACCACGAAGATATCAACGAATGGGGACACGAGGCAGTGGCGGCCATCGTCGCAACCGAAGGAGACCGTGAGCGGGCCCAAGCATGGCAAGCACATCTGACCCAGTATCTGCAAGCAGCAGGTGGTATCGCGGGTGGGGATGAAAAGCCGGCGCAGCTGCCAGCGCCACGCGCCACGGGTACGTTTACCCCCGACTACTACCCCCAGCGCGACGAGCGTTTCGCCATGCGCTGGAACTTTTCCAATCCTCAACGTCAGGTCTCATTGAATGAGGCTGTGCCGCTCGACGAGCGTACCCTGGCGCTGATGTGCCGACGCATTGTGGAGATGGATGTCCCCGAATACATGGTGCGCATCATCGCCGAATCGCAGGACGAGCCGTGGGAATACTACGTCGAGATGACCCGGCAGCTGTGGGACGAAGTGCGTCACGCTATGCTCGGCACGATCTACTTCGAAAGTCGCGGCGTCGACTGGAAGAAACAGATCGCTATTCACCCCGGCATGGCGATTCGCCTGCATTCGCTCGGCGTCCACGAGGCGCATAACGTGCTTTATGCCATCGAACAAAACCTGATGCCCGCGGATCGAGGCAAGCGTTTGGAATACGAGATCAGCCGCAACGCCAACGATCCGCTGGCTGCCTTCATCCAAGACTACGACTGGGCGGACGAAGTGCTGCATGTCCATATTGGTCGCAAGTGGCTGCTGCCGAAGCTCGACATGAAACCCCAGGAAGCCGTGAAGCGCGGGTGGGAGATTCGGGCTACGACTGCCGACGTCTTGACGGATTTGGAGCATAATGGCGAGCAGAAGAACTGGTGGCCCGACCTGGTACGCAAGGTACTCGGGCGCGACACGGCCGTGTCCTCCTTCGATCTGACGCGAATGTGAAGGCGAGCCCATGTTCCGTCAGCTTCGAGGGCTTACGCCTCGGAACAAACATTGTTTGTGCAGTTGCGGAGAAGCTCTGGCAGGCAGTGGGCCGGCGCTGGAACTCCTGGCTGGTGGTGCTGGCACGGCTTAGTGCTTTCCACTCTGCCGTGCCCCTTGTCCCAAGTTGACATACTGGTGCAGGATACGTTCATGCTGCAATGCAAAGCGGTGCTTACCGACGGACGCGGCAAGGTCTTCGTCGATATCGTGGAGATCGACCCGCCACAGGCCGACGAGGTGTTGGTGCAGATGAGAGCGGCGGGCGTCTGCCACACCGATCATAAGTACATGTTCCGGGACATCCCGCGCATCCTTGGCCATGAAGGTGCGGGGATCGTCGTCGACGTGGGACCTGGCGTCACGCACGTCAAGCCGGGTGACCGTGTGCTACTGAACTGGGCGACCAATTGTGGCGAGTGCTTTCAGTGCCAGCGCGGCAACCACAGCTTGTGTGAGAGTCGGCGCCATCCGCCGCTCCATCGTACGCGCTACAAGGGTACGGGCATCGAGCGGGCGTTTTTTCTCGGCGCAATGTGTTCCCATACCGTGGTTGCCAAACAGGCTGTGAACAAGCTGGAAGTGGACATCTCGTTTCCAGCGGCGTGCATTGTTGGCTGTGCCGTCATGACGGGGTACGGCTCGGTGGTCAACGCGGCGAAGGTCCAACCTGGGTCAAGTGTGGTCGTGATCGGTGCTGGCGGCGTGGGGCTGAACATTATTCAAGCTGCGCGCGTGGCGGGTGCAGCGCGGGTGATTGCCGTGGATATCAACGGGCACAAGCTAGAGCTGGCACAGCAGTTCGGGGCAACCGATGTGGTGCTGGCAGCGCGGAATGATCGGGGACTGCTTCAGGCCGCGGAGCAGATCAAAGCGATGACCGCCGGACGTGGCGCCGATTACGCCTTTGAAGCCACCTCCGTTCCCGCACTCGGCGCGGCGCCATTAGCAATGGTGCGCAACGCCGGTGTTGCAGTGCAGGCCAGTGGCATCGAAGAGGAAATCACGATCAACATGCGTTTGTTTGAATGGGACAAGGTGTATATCAACCCACGCTACGGCATGTGCCGCCCAAGTGTTGACGTTCCGCAGATCCTCGATCTGTATGTTCAGGGGATGTTGAAGCTGGAGGAGTTGGTGACGCGTACGTATCCGCTCGACGACGCGTCGCAGGCGATTGACGACATGTTGGCTGGGGTGAACGCGAAGGGTGTGCTGGTGATCGCATGACTACCGGACTGCGCTCGCCGCGCTTTGGCAAGATTGAACTCTCCGATCCCCGCTTCGAGCATGACCACTTGCGCTTTTTAACCTTCAACAGCCCGGCCCTAAAGGGACGTGGCGATGTGACGCTGTACGTGCCCGCAAACACCGAAACGGCCACCGATCTGCCTGTCGTTGTGCTTTTGCACGGGGTGTATTGCAGTCACTGGGCCTGGGCCTATAAGGCCGGTGCTCACCACATCGCGGACGACCTGCTTCAATCTGGCAAGTTACCGCCGATGATCATGGTCATGCCGTCGGATGGCCTGTGGGCGGAAGGGAGCGGATATTTACGTCATGCGACTGCTGATTACGAAGGCTGGATTGTCGAGGATGTGCTTGGCTGTGTCAGGGAATGCGTCGCACAGGTCAGCCAGCGGTCGCACGTCTTTATTGGCGGCCTCTCAATGGGTGGATATGCCGCGTTGCGGCTGGGGGCGAAGCATCCTCATATCTTCAGCGCTGTGTCAGCCCACTCCGCATTTGCGACGCTTGAGATGCAGCGTAGCCTTGTAACACGCTCGTTACCGTTCCAGGCGGATGATGGTGATGATGGCTCGGCCCTGTTTTGGATGCTGCAGAAACGTGCTCAGCTCCCGCCTCTACGGTTCGATTGCGGCACCGAAGATAAATTTCTTGCGCATAACCGCGGCCTGAGCCACGAATTGCACGCTGCCGGTATTCTTCACCGCTACGAAGAGTATCCCGGTGGCCACGATTGGAGCTACTGGTCGGATCGATTGCCGGCAACACTGGGTTTCTTTGCCGAGATCCTGGCTTCTCACGAGCACGGTGAGCGGCCACAGGTGAGTCAACGATCATGAATACGGAACAGCGGCAGCAACTGATCGCTCATGCGTTTTCGACGCATTTCGGAGCCACCCCCACACTGTGGTGCCGCGCACCAGGGCGGGTCGACCTCATGGGCAGCCACACCGATTACAACCTGGGCTATGTGATGACGATGACGGTCGACCGCGATACCTGGATGGCGGCGCGCCCGCGAGCAGATCGGCTGGTCCGCATCGCTTCACTCAATCTGCCGGGTGGGAGCGAGTTCTCGCTGGATGACATCCAGCCTGCCAATAACCCCGAGATGCGCTGGACCGATTACATCCGTGGGGTAGCAAAGGTTCTGCAAGACGCAGGTCATCCACTGGCTGGCTTTGACGGGTTGATTCACAGCACGATACCGCTCGGCAGCGGGTTGAGTTCATCCGCGGCACTCGAGATGGTCACCGCAATTGTCTTTCAGCAGGTGAGTGATTTCCGCTTGGACGCTGTGCAGATGGCGCGGTTAGGCCAGCAAGCTGAGAACCAGTTTGTGGGCGTTAGCTGCGGCATTCTGGATCAATACAGCTCCGCGTTGGGACGCGCCGGCGCTGCCCTGCTTTTGGACTGCCGCGACCTAACGAGCCGAGATGTGCCGGTACATCCCACTATCGGCGTCGTGATTTGTGACACCAAGGCTGAGCGCCAGCTGGTTGGGACCGAGTATGCGGATCGGCGACGGCAATGCGAAGAAGGCGTGCGTGTGCTTCAGCAGCGGCAGCCAGAGATTAGGTCGTTGCGCGATGTTCCGGTCGAGGTGTTTGAAAGATACAAGCAACACCTACCGGCTGTTGTTGCAAAGCGCTGCCAGTTCATCATCGAAGAGAATACCCGCGTACTGGAGTTGAAGGACGCGTTGCCACGCGGTGATAAGCAGAAACTGCACCACCTGTTTCATGCGTCATACGTGGGCGCACGCGATCTGTACGAGATTGCTGTGCCGGCGATGGAGGCTATGCTGAACGCAATGCTGGAGGGACCTGGCGTTATTGCGGCACGTCAAGCGGGCGCAGGCTTTGGTGGCTGTATGGTGGCATTAGTTGAGGCGCAGTTTGTTCAGCATTTCGTCCCGTATGTCACCCAGGCCTATACCGGCAAGACGGGAGTGCAGCCGAGCATTTACAGCGTTGCAGCAGTAGATGGTGCGGGATTGCTGAACAGATAATGGTTGGAAGGGGCAATAACATCGACTCCATACCACAGGGATGCATAGTGCAGCGTGACTGGTCGTTGCACCTGGCGAAGACCCGTGTTCCAGGGAACATTCAATTTCGGCTTGCCCGGGCACATGGGACTGTGTTATGAACTGTTGATCTTCTTCGTAGCCTATTTCATTAGTTTGCCGCAGTCTACCCCCGCTGATCGAATCCGGCACGGGCACGGGCCCGGTGATTGTCCAAAACCTGGTGTTTGGCCTATGTTTGGGCATCTTTTATATGCTGGTCCGGCCCATACCGTACATGGATGGACGCCGTTAACGTCCTAACGCAGACGAACGCCACCCGCCGAGGTGGCGTTTGTGGTTTAAGCCGCGCGTGGTCCCGCACACTCGGCATCCGGCTATACGCGGATGCCAGCAGCCTTTCCACCATGGAGATGACAAAATATCTTTAATGAGCGAAACTGGTGCAACAGGTGACTCAAGAAGATCGCCGGAAGGCGACTGAATCACAGAGGTCAGCATGACGGACGGTTATCAACAGGGCTTCGCCACGCAGGATCAGGAGCTGAGCGGCGTTTCATTGCAGGTGAACGGCCTGCTTCCGTCGTGGCTTCAAGGCACGCTGGTGCGCAATGGCCCGGCTAAGTTTGAGGTCGGCGAGCACGGACTCCGCCATTGGTTTGATGGTCTGGCCATGCTGCATTCCTTCACCATCGAAGCCGGCTGCGTACAGTATGTGAACAAATTTATCGATAGTCCAAGCTATCGCTACGCTCAGGAACATGGACGCCTCGGGTACTCGGAGTTTGCAACTGATCCGTGTCGCTCGATTTTTAAGCGTGTGGCCACGCTCTTCCGGCCGAAGTTTGGCATTAACACGAGCGTGAGCGTCAGCAAATTAGCCGACCAGTTTGTCGCGTGGACCGAAATGCCCCATCCAATCGAGTTCGATCCGCAATCCCTACGCACCATTGGCGTTGTGGACTTTGCCGACGATTTGAAGCTGCATACGGCCACACCGCATCCGCACCTGGAGCCTACCACCGGCGATACAATTAATGTCAGCCTGCGGTTCGGCGCAACAAGCGCCTACGTGGTGTACAAGATGCCGGCTAACTCTAGCAGGCGCCAGCTAGTGGCCAGCATGCCGGTGCGTGAGCCTGCGTATATGCACAGCTTTGCCCTGACCGATGCGTATGTTGTGCTCGCCGAATATCCACTGGTGGTTAATCCACGGCGGCTACTGCTGAGCGGCAAGCCGTTTGCCGAAAATTTGCAATGGCAGCCGGAGCGGGGAACGCAGTTCCTGGTGATTCGGAAAGCCGACGGCGCGTTGGTTGGACGCTACCGGTGCCCGGCCTTTTTTTGCTTCCATCATGTGAATGCTTTTGAGCACGGCGATGAGCTGATTGTGGATCTGATCGCGTATCCTGACGCCAACGTGATCCAGGCGTTGTATCTTGACGTTCTGCGCGAACCGCGGGCGGATGGTGTAGTCCATCCACCAAACGAGCTGCGGCGCTACCATGTGCCGCTTAGCGGTGGCGCGGTGTGGCACGAGACGCTAGCCGACGAGTGGCTGGAGTTGCCGCGAGTGAACTACGAGCGCTGCCATATGCGCCCATATCGCTTTGTGTATGGGACAGGGCTATCCAAGCAGCGCCGCGACGATTTTTCCAATCAGCTTGTTAAGATCGACGTGGAGCAGCGGACGGCCACTGCGTGGTACGAGCCAGGCTGCTATCCGGGCGAGCCCGTGTTTGTGCCCGCTCCCCATGCAGTTGAGGAAGACGAGGGTGTTGTGCTTTCCGTCGTGCTGGATGCGCGGCACAATACCTCGTTCCTGCTGGTGCTGGATGGCCGTACGTTTAGTGAGGTGGCCCGAGCTGCCGCGCCGCACCGCATACCGTTTGGCTTTCACGGAGAGTTTTTTGCCGGTTGAGCGATTATTAAGCAGGGATGCTTTGTTGCCTGCGGAGGCAGCGACTCTGCGTTGTAACCCGCCTTAAACGACCAGCCCCTGCCATTCCATAGGGCAGGGGCTGGTCGTTGGCGGGCTGCTAGCGGCCCTGGTGGGTCAAGATTGCATCAAAGACGCGCGTTGCGAGCAGATTGGGATCGGTAGCTCCCTGGTTGACGCCCAGCGCGATGATAATCTCGCCGCCTGGAGTCGACCAAACCGCTGAGCGAAAGCCAGCAAAGCCGCCAATATGACCAACAACCGTGCTTGCGGCGGGCGGCCGGGCTGCGCCATTTGGTCCAGGGCCGACCGGCAGCTGATTGCGCATGATCCCCAGTCCATACTCCAGCGCCGGCATGTTGTACTGCCCTTTGCCATTCACAAAGGTAAACATCTGTTCCAGCATTGCAGGCTGCAAGAGCTTACCGTTGACCAAGGCTTCGGCAAAGCGCCGCACTTCGTCCGCCGTCGAAACCACATTGGCGGTAGCGAAGGCAAACGACATGGCTACATCGGTCAGGTCGATGTTGCCGCGGTAGCCCCGGGCAGCCGTAGGCGGAACCTGCTCATCGGATGGAAAATAGGTTTGTTTCAGGCCGAGGGGCGCAAAGATCCGCTGGCGCATCTCCTGCGCCAAGCTGTTGCCGGTCGCTGCTTCCACGACCATCCCAAGCAGTACGAAGTTGGTGCTCGAATAATCCCAGTTGTTGGCACTGGCTGGCGGAAACGCAGGCGCAAACCGAGTCGCATACGTTACCAGCTCAGTCGGAGGAATAACTCGCTCCGGTCGCTCGTAGGCTTGGGCCTGAAAATTACGGTCTTCCAGGTAGTCGTATAAGCCGCTCGTATGATTGAGTAAATTCCTGACGGTGATCACGTTGTCGTTCGGCACAAGGTTGGGGACATACCTGGCGAGCGGCGCGTCGAGGTCGATCACGCCCGCTTCCGCCAGTTGGAGCACCACCACAGCTGTGAAGATTTTGCTGATACTGGCGATGCGAACATTGGTGTGGGGCTCCATGGGCCGGTTTTGCCCCCGGTCAGCAACACCGCTGGCGCCATTCCACGGCGCTTGTCCCGCCACCGACACGGAAAGCACGGCGCCTGGTATCTGGCCATCGGCAACTGTTTGATCCAGGATGCGTTGCAGCTCCGCCGTAAGGGCAGGATCGAATGGTGCGAGCGCCACCTGGGTAGGCGCAGGTGTTGCAGTCGGCGCTGCTGTTGCCGTAGGCACAGGTATTGCAGTCGGCGCTGCTGTTGACACCAGCGTGGCGGTCGGGCTCGTGGTAGCAGCAGCGGTTGGGGTCGCGCTGGCAGACTGGGCCGTCTCCACCACCGATGGCTCCGCCACTGCGCTGGCAGTCGCGATTTCGGTGCCGGTCGTTGAAGGTGTGACGGTGGTAGCACTCTGGGCTACTGCCGCGCTGCTGGCCGTGGTGGGGGAAGAGGTAGCAAGTGGGACGACCGGCGAACCACAGGCCGTAACGAACACGAAACCCAACAGCAACGCCAACCCCAAGGGTCGGCGCCAAAGAACGGATTGCTTCACTCCTGCTCCTCTTTTTGTTGTGCTAGCCATGATTTGTGCTGGCTGACCATACGCTGCCGGTACATACACGGGGCGCTGTGGCCAGCGACGGCGCTGATCGTACGTGAACCCACGTCGGGGAACGCAGGTTAAGCCACGCTCAGCCCGGATGAAAGCCAGCCCAGTCAAAGCAGGGCTGCTTTCGCACGGTACTTGCGGGCTGCTGCCGTGCGTCTGCGTCAATACAATCAGTCTGGCGGCAGGTGCCCGGCGGCCGCTACGCCACCCGGCCTGCCTCCACTAATTCGGCATCCATTGAACCAATTCTGCCTGTTTGCGTATATTCTACCTAGTGCGAGTGAGGTTGACGCAGCTTGAGTCGTTTTTTCAGACGATTGTCAGGGGCGATGCGACAGGCGATTGCCGCTGCCGCAGGCAGGCCTTGGCGTAGGCCGACGATGCGCCCAACAGTTGCCGCCCAATCTTGGTACACTACACGCTCGTCGTGCAATCCCCATACAAAGGACGAAGCAATGCACTTATGGCCAATGCGTCACCGGCGCGCAACTCTTGTTATCGTACTTGGCGCAGCCTTGACGGCTTGTCAGTCAACGACTCGCCCCGTTGCCCCCGAAACGGCTGCCAGCGTAGCGGCCGCCCAACCATCAGCCGCGGCTAGTTCGGCAGCCGCCGTGGCAGCGCCACAAGCGAGCGTGGGTGGCGGCATAACCACCAGCAGTGGACTGCAATATATCGAGGTGGCTCCGGGCAATGGCCCTGCTCCACAACCGGGAGATGTGGTATCGGTGCATTACACCGGAATGTTAACGGATGGAACCGTCTTTGATAGCTCGCGGGAAAGGAATGAGCCATTTCAGTTTCCGCTCGGCCAGGGCCGCGTGATCCCTGGCTGGGATGAGGGCATTGCGCTGATGCGTGAGGGTGGTCAAGCCCGCCTGATTATCCCGCCCGAGCTGGGGTACGGCGCGAGTGGCGCGGGTGGCGTGATTCCGCCGAATGCAACGCTGATCTTCGACGTGGAGCTGGTCGACGTGCCGTAAACGGAGCTGCTTCGCGCTCTAGATCTTCGTAGGAGGCCTGGAGGGAATGCAATCGCGCCGTGTCTACCTAGACGCGGCGCGATTTTTGAGCTCGGCTTGTGCTTTTCGATCCGACCGCCGCTCCACAAGCCCGACCGATTTCCAAAAGGGTTAGCCGACCGGAATGATAAAATTGCGCAGCTCGTAGCCCTGTGTCAGGTCGTTCCAGGTCACCGATGGCTTTTGCACGATCTGGAGGCCTTGGAGCCGCAGCAGGTGCTGCAAGAAAATATCGGTCTCTTGCAGCGCAATATACGCTCGCGGACAGCGGTGGTGCCCATTGCCAAAGCTCATCATCGCCGCGCCAGCCCGATCCGCTGGTTGCATCATCGATCAATCTCCTTCAGTGGTGGCTGGACCAGTCGATGCCATATCCGGCGGAGCGTATGGGGCAAATCTGCCAGCAGCTGATCGTGCAGCCGACGCACGCGCTCGCGTTTAGCTTATGAGCCTAAAATCAGCCCTCGCACATGCTTCACAAATTGCACAGTTCTGGGATGCGCTGCATCATCAGCGCCAAGGTCTTTCCCGCCTTTGCGCCACACAAGCGCCTGCTGAATAACATCTGACCATTCGGGCAGTTGTTGCTGTGCCCACAACGCTGCCGCTTGCTTCGAAACCTGCTCGCCGTTTGTATAAGCATACAACGCTCGGCACATCGTTAGGATTGCGTACGATTGGGCATATGGATTACGCATATCCTTAACCCAAGAGGCCCATCCTTGGGCATGATCGCGAACTGATTGAACGAATTCCGCTTTTGAGATCGGCTCAATAATCGTTGTCGGCGAAGGTCCATACAGCGTTACGCTTTTTTCACGGGTCAAGTACCAGTTCATGAGCCATTCCCTGCGCGCTTCTGTTCTATGGATTGGTTCACCAGGGCTGATATTGACAATCATGCTTGTGCGAGACTTGATCGATGCCAAAGCAGCGACCGAGATATAGCAGACTTCAATTCTGTCATACCAGGCTGGATGCTCGGCAACCAAAGTCTCGTGCATGGCTTGGAGTGCTGCAAACTCTTGATCGTCGATGTCGGAGGCTAATGCGGCAACTAAGTCAATATCGCTGACGCTAGGCTCGAAATCGCCGATCACCAGCGATCCTTCAAGATACAAGCCAACTAATGTATCCCCGAGCGTTGCCTTAAGCCGCATGGTTATGATTTCTAAAACGTTGTTGACGTCGGAATAAGATGTCAGTTGCATTAGCTTCTACCTGTGAACTCGAGCAACATCACCATAGCCAGGCTGTGTGCTCGTCCAGCACGGCTCATACCTGCTGCCGATCTACCATACTTGTACGTTGCTGATTGGTCAAGCTGTTTCCCAAGCGCTGAGCCACAAGCGCCGCCGGTACGCGAAGAGCAGAGCCAATTGCTAGCCCTGCTCTTTGAAGAAGCCATGTAGGAATGAGTTGTGCAAACAGGCATGGTGAGGCGTTCAACACAGTCGTTGGGCTGATTGCGCCAAACCTTGGGGATACCTGCTTACCTCGGCACCGCGACGAAATCAATCTCGAGGCGGACCTGCTCGCTCACGCTGGCGACTTGCCGCACCTGTGGGATCGTCAGGCCAAAGTCTGCATACCGAATCGTGGTCTGGGCCGTGCCTTCCAGTCGTGTTTCCGAGATGGGCGTTGCAGTCACATCGAAGGTCACCGGCTTTGTGACGTCGCGGACAGTCAAATCACCAATAATCTGAAAGGAATAGCTTTGTCCGACACTGCCATTGGCGGGTAGGCCAACAATTTGCGTGGGTGTAAACGTCACAAACTCGTACTGGTCGGTGTTAAGAATTCGGTTCTTGATCGCGCGATCCCGGAACTCGCTGTCGGTCGCCGTCGAGGCTGCAGCGGAGCTGCCAG